>JAYYJN010000271.1:0-23457 GCA_036146215.1 Planctomycetota bacterium | reverse complement strand
TGTTCCGGGCGCTATGGAGCCGGAGCGGTGTGGCTGCATTTTCGGAACCGACTATATGTTGACGATGCCGGAAGATTTCGCAGATGGAATTGCGGCGTGTGAATCTTCAGAGCCCTCCGAAGCAGGTGAAGCTGCTCGATTCCTTTTCAGTCAATGGGGGCAAGATGGGCTATCGAAGATGACCCCTTTGTGGCTCTTGCGTTACTTGCCGAATATGCCAGCCAGCCATGTGGCGATTTATAATGACTTGCGCGGGCCTAATAATTCGCTCACCATGCGTGAGGCAGCTGCAAACTTGGCCCTGGGTGAGGCATTTTTTACGATGGAACGTGGCTCGGCCGACCTGATGGTGGTGGGAGCCACAGGAACGCGCGTGCATCCCATGAATGCTATTCATGCGGTCCAGCAGGAAGAAGTTGCAGTCGTCGATCAGTTCGCTGCCGAACAATTAAGTCGACCCTTTGATCGTGACCGTTGCGGCATGGTATTAGGTGAGGGTGCAGGCGTTGTAGTGCTTGAAGAGCTCAAATCCGCCGAAGCACGCGGAGCAACCATTTATGGTGAAATCTTAGCCCGCGGTTCATCAGTCGTTTTATCGCCGCAGGGAGTCGCCGATCGGGAGGCCGCGATACGTAACGCACTCGGCTCACTGTTTGAAAGTTCTATTGTGTCAGTGCAAGATGTCGGGCACATTCACGCGCATGGGCTTTCAACACGGATGGGTGATATGGAAGAGGCAAGGGCAGTCGGTTCTGTATTTGACGGCCGTTCTCTGCCGGTAATGGCGGCCAAAGGAAACTTTGGTAATTTGGGAGCGGGAAGTGGAATGGTGGAACTGATCGCCAGCCTTCGAGCCGTTGCTGCCGGGCAAGTTCCTGCGATGATGAACTTTCAAACCCCCGATCCGGATTGTTGGCTTCCCGGGATTTCCGCGGAGGCCCAGGGTTGCGGCAATGTGTTTATCAATCTCTCAGTGACGCCACAGGCACAAGCTGCAGCCGTGGCGGTCGGCCAATTGCAATGACGCAAGTCCTTATCCCTTCGCGTAGCATGCTCTGTTTCATGTGTCCCAGAGAGCCTGCCGCCGCTTGACACGCCACCAACCCGCCGATAAGCTTAACCGATTACATTTCGACGCTAAGTTGTGGCTGGAGAATGGTTTTCGTACCCCTTTCCCCCGAAAAGAGGGGGGGTAAGGTCACCTTCGGTACGGACGCACGCGGTGGAATTCTTCGTTGGCGACAACGGCAAATTACGAAAAATAACGGCAAGCGTGGAACCAGATCAGTAACGTCATGAAACCAGAAGAAGTCTTACGCATCGTAGACGCGATTCATCTCGATAAAAATATCGAAAAAGGGATCGTTTTTGAGGCGATTGAGCAAGCGCTCGTTTCTGCCGCTGGGAAGTATTACGGCGAGGAAGCCGAGGTGACGGTACAGATTGACCGCGAATCGGGTGCGATTCATGGGACCTTGAATGGGAGTCCATTGGATCCGGAAGAGACGATCGGTCGAATTGGCGCACAAACTGCGAAGCAGGTGATAATTCAAAAAATTCGTGAGGCCGAGCGTGACGCGCTTTATGACCAGTATGACGCGCAAATCGGCGAAATGGTCACTGGAGTCGTGCAGCGTTACGAGGGAGGCGCAGCGACAGTTTCACTTCCGGACGTGGAGGCGATTCTGCCTCGCAGCGAGCAAATACCGGGTGAGACCCATCATGCGAATGAGCGAGTGCGGGCGACGGTGTTTGAGGTTCGTAAAGCGGGTAGTCGCGTAAAGATCATTTTGAGTCGAATTCGCACGCAGTTGGTTCAGCGGTTGTTCGAGCAGGAAATTCCCGAGATTCATGAGGGTGTCATTGAGATCAAGTCAATGGCCCGCGAGCCCGGATATCGCAGCAAGGTGGCCGTGATCAGCGCCGATCAACGCGTTGACTGTGTCGGTGCCTGTGTGGGCGTACGCGGAAATCGGATCAAGAATATTGTTGACGAGTTGGCTGGTGAGCGTATTGACATTGTGCGGTGGAGTGATGACTCACAGGTCCTGATCCCCAATGCACTTCAGCCTGCGGAGGTAGAGGACGTGATCCTTTGCGAATTGCTGGGCAGGGCTATTGTGTTGGTTCGTGAGGATCAGTTATCGCTGGCCATTGGTCGTCGGGGACAAAATGTCCGCTTGGGTAGCAAGCTCTCGGGCTGGGACATTGAGATCATGACCCAGGAAGAATTGGGAGAGCAGATTGATCGGGCAGTCGAGGGCTTTTCGGTTCTTGAGGGGATTACAGAAGAGCTTGCGGTGAAATTGGTGGAACAAGGTTACATGTCATATGACGATCTCTCTGTCATTGAACCGGATGTGCTGATGGAGATGGGAGGTCTTACCGCCGAGGCGGTCGATAGCATCGTGACGCAGGCTGAGGAAAAAGCAGAGGAAGCGGAAAAAATTGCCACCGAAGCCCGACGACAGCGGCGAGAACAGGAACGAATTGAAGCGGAGGCGGCGCGGCTGGGGGCTGGTGAGGTCGCTTCCGAGACATCTGAGACAAATGCAGCGACTGCGGAAACCGAGGAAGTCGCTGTAGAGGGAGAAGCCGCAACTGAAAGTGAAGGTGAGGGGAAGCCGTTGGCAGAGCCCGCGGCTGAGGAAACACCGGCCGCGACGGTCGATGCCCCTGAGCAATCGGACGACAGTGACGCGGTGTCCTCGGAATCGGCGACAGAAACGCAAGAAGCCTCCGCTGAAGCCTCTGAGCAGTAGGCAGGTGGAGTGGAGTGCAAAGTTCGCTTGAAGCAGATGCATATTGGGATCGTTCGAGCTTAGTAGGCGACTGTCGGTCAGGAGAAACAAACCATGATTTGAGTTCAGGATTTTTTCCTCCAGTGGATGTGGCATTCGCAGAGGGAAAGAAAAAGGGAGAGACGCATTGCCCGCACGTATTTACGCATTAGCCAAAGAACTGAAGATCGATAGCGGTGAGCTTTCGGAGATATGCTCCAAAGCGGGGATCACCGGCAAGGGTTCTGCGTTGGCCAGTTTGAGTGACGAGGAAGTTACGAAGCTAAAGGAATACATCGCTGGTGGAGGTAAAGCTCCTGCTGCGGCTTCAGCGGTTGCGGCCGATAAAACGCAAGGCCAGCAGAAACCGGGTGCCCCAATTCGGCGTGAGGATTATGTAGCGCCCACCGCAGCTAGCGGAAAGCCAGCGCCCATTGGCTCGGCAAAGAAGCCGGAAGAGCCGAAGCCGCCGAAAAAGGTGGTCAACGAGCAACGCACGGCGAAGAATCGTCCAGCCCCCGCAATCAAACTCGCCCCCATGCCCACGGTCGATGCGCCCAGTGCGCGTGCATCAGATTCTGAGGGACCGGTGGCACAAAAGCCAGATCTTAAGCTATCGCCGGACGCTCTACGTGCAGGGGGTGCAAAGCCGCTCTCGGAGCACCTGCGGAAGCATGAGAAACGTAAGCAGACCGACGATGCGGTTCCCGGTGCAGCACCTCTTCCGCAAGATGCCAATTTGCCGCCCACCGACCGAGGGCGACGACGTGATCGGGGTGCGACCGAAAAACGCCTCGAAGATGCTTCCTCCAAGGACAAGATGGCAAAAGAAGACGCGTTGATGGGGGGGCGTGAAGCAAGGCAACTCAATCGAAAAAAGATGACGCGTGGTAGGCGACAGCGCGACGATGATCGTTCCAGGACTCGGCGTGCCTCGATTCGTCGTCGGTCAGGCGTAAGCACGGCGGCACCTCGGAAAGGCAATATAGCGGTTGAGGTGCCCTGTACAGTCCGTACATTTTCCGAGGCGGTTGGCGTATCCGCAGCAGATATTCAACGTCAGCTAATGTCAATGGAAATGATGTGTACGATCAATTCGTAATTGGATGCCGAGATTATTGAGTTATTAGCTGTGGAATTGGGTGTTGAGGTTGAGATCAAGCTGCCGGTTGATATTGAAGATGAATTATTGCAATCGACCATCCATGCGGAAGATGCTGCCGGGGATCTGGCACCTCGGCCCCCGATCGTGACATTTTTAGGGCATGTTGATCATGGAAAAACCTCGCTGCTTGACGCGATCATTGGCATCGATGTTGTCAGTGGAGAAAGCGGCGGTATCACGCAGCATATTCGTGCCTACGATGTGGTGAAAGATGGGAGAAAGATTTCATTTGTCGACACTCCGGGGCACCAGGCATTTACCGAAATGCGTGCCCGTGGCGCCAACGTCACTGACATCGCTGTACTTGTGGTCGCTGCGGACGATGGTGTGATGCCCCAAACAGAGGAGGCAATCAGTCATGCGAGGGCGGCCGGTGTCCCGATTGTGGTGGCATTGAATAAAATTGATCTGCCCGGTGTCGATGAGAATCGCGTCATGCAGGGACTGGCGGCCAACGACTTGTTGCCTCGCGACTGGGGCGGAGAGGTAGAACTCATTCGTACCAGTGCGATCAAGGGTACCGGGATCGATGACCTTCTCGAAATGCTGCTATTTATTGCAGAAGATGAGAACTATCAAGCCAATCCGAAGCGTCAGGCGTTCGGCACGTGCTTGGAAGCCCAATTGCATGAGGGTCGCGGTGTCGTCTCGAAACTGATTGTGCAGAACGGAACGATGCGGGTCGGCGATTCGATTGTCTGTGGAAATTCGTATGGAAAAGTTAAGGCGATGTACAACACATTGCGTCCGACACAGACGCTCGATGAAGCTGGACCCTCGACACCGGTTGACGTAACAGGTCTTGATATTGCTCCTGCGGCGGGAGAGCGTTTTTACGTGATGGATGATGTATCAAAGGCACGTGAGATCGCATTAGAGCGTGGTGTCCAAACCCGCACCTCGGGGCTTGCCCCTCCGGTGCATGTCACGCTCGAGGGGCTTTTTGATCGCTTGGGTCAAGATGAAGTGCAAACTTTGAACTTGATCCTGCGGGCCGATGTCCGCGGCTCGATTGAGGCGATTCAGCAAGAGCTTGAAAAAATTGATCATCCGGAAGTGCGATTCAAAATTCTTCAGGCGACGGTGGGCGGCATTACCGAAGCGGATGTCCATTTAGCGGATGCGTCGGATGCAATTATCTGCGGTTTTAACGTGGTGCCCGACGAGCAGGCCAGGTTGCTGGCAGAGGACCGAGGCGTGCAAATCCGTCGCTACAGTATCATTTACAATTTGACGGATGATTTGCGAGCAGCGCTGGAGGGTATGCTGAAACCCGAGGAGCGTGAGGCAGAGCTAGGTAGAGCGCTTGTGCAGCGAGCATTTAAAATCAGTCGTGTGGGCACGGTTGCAGGAAGCCGCGTGCTGCAGGGGATCATTCAGCGAAATGCAAGAGCCCGAGTAATTCGCGACAATACAATCATCGGAGATTATCAGATTGATGCGCTGAAGCGTGTGAAAGACGATGTTCGCGAGGTCCGAGAGGGTTTTGAGTGTGGCATCAAACTGAGTGGTTTCAACGATGTGAAAGAGGGTGATCTCCTGGAGGTTTATAAGATTGAAGAAGTAGCTCGCAAATTAGATGATGAGTAATTTGCCTAAGTCAATCAAAGGTGTGCCAGGGCCTTTGCGAAGGTGGGCTAAGGAGTGATATGAATTCTCGTCGTCTGCAAAAAGCGGCCCAAGCCATACGGGAAGTCGTAGGCATTGCTATTCTTCGAGATCTGAAGGATCCGAGAATAGAGCACGTAACGGTAACCCACGTTGAGGTGGCAGCCGACATGCGTACTGCCCGCGTTTTCGTGTCGGTGATGGGTGACGAAAAACAGCAGCATTTATGTTTGCACGGCTTGCAGCATGCAGCGGGATTTTTGCAAGCAAAGGTCGCTAAAAGAATCGATACTCGCTACACACCGGTTTTGAAGTTTGTGCTTGATCAGGGTGTTAAAAAATCAATCGAAATCAATAAGATTTTGGAGTCTGTATTGCCGGGCAATGAACATGACGCTCCGAGAGATGCACGTGATGATGAATCATAGGGGTGGATAAGGCGGATCATCTCCTTTCCATCGAAAATTTCCCCGTTCCTCGAAAACCAAGTTCCTAAAGACAGGGTGCAGAAAAAGAAGATGGCAGTCAATCGAAGTGGTTTATATACAAAAATTCATAAGGTATTGAAGAAGCACTACAAACCGGTTGCTCCCAACACGCGGCTTCCGCTGATGCAGCAACTGCTTTATGGCTGTTGCCTGGAGAATGCGCCCGCCGATGCTGCTGATCGGGCTTTAGCGGCGCTCGAAAATGATTATTACGATTGGAATGAGGTTCGGGTGAGTACGGCAACTGAACTCAGCGAGTCGATGCACATGCTTCCCGATCCACTGGAGGCAGGAAATCGGGTTCGTCAGATTCTCCAAAGTGTGTTTGAGACGAACTATTCTTTTGACATTGAGAAATTAAAAAAAGAAAATATCGGTGCTGCAGTCAAGAAGCTGCAGAAGTTAAAAGGGGTGACGCCATTCTCAGTAGCTTATGTCACGCAAATGACCTTGTCGGGGCATTCGATTCCTGTTGGCAGTGGAGCACTTGAGGCGATTTATGTGGTCGGTGCGATCAGTGAGAAAGAAAAAGCCAAATATCAGGTGCCGGGAATCGAGCGTGCGATTCCAAAGAACCGGGGAGTTGAATTCGGCTCCATGCTCAATCAGTTGGGGGCCGAATTAGTTCGGGCCCCGCATGGTGCATCGATAAAAAAGATATTGCTGGAAATTGCTCCCGATGCCAAGGAGCGATTGCCGAAACGAAAGAGTTCCAAGGCAGAAGAGCCAAAAAAAGAAACGGCAGGCAAAAAGCAAACTGCTTCCAAAGGCAGCAAAGGGGCTGCAAAAGAAAAAGCGACGCCGAAAGTGAGCAAAAGCACAGAAGTTGCATCTGCCAAGAAGGCTACGAAAAGCAAGAAGAAAACAGTTTCTGTCAAAGTTAAGAAGAAGTCTGTGAAGAAAAAGGCGACGGGCAAACAACCCGCTGGGAAGACAGTAGCCAAGAAAACAGTAGCCAAGAAAAAGTCGGTTCCAAAAAAGGTGGCCAAAAAGAAGGTGAAGGCAGCGAAGAAAGTCGTGCGGAAGGGCTCCAAGAAAAAAGCAACCGGGAAATCGGCCACATCAAAGATCGCCCGACGAAAGCCGCGTTGATTTGGCTCGTCGATGCGCTGCGACCGTCAGGCTAGGCGTCGAAGAATATCAATGCCCCGCTGCAGGGTGTTATCGCTGACCGCAAAAGAGATGCGGAAGTGTGTGTCGCGCTGGCTGAATACGCCTCCTGGAATAATGAGAAGATTTTTTTCTATAGCGCGGGCGACAAAGTCAGTAGCCGTTCCCTGTGGCACCTGCGGGAAGAGATAAAAGGCACCGCCGGGTGGAGAAAACGCATAATGTCCAGACAAAGATTCGACCAGGTGATCACGTTTCTGCCGGTAGGCATCCACCGCATGCGACATGTCGATATCTAGAGCGGTTGTTGCGGCCCACTGTGCCGGTTGCGGTGCACATACGAAGGTGAAAGGCTGAATTCGCGCCATCGCCTCGATGATCTGGGTGGGGCCATGGACAAACCCCACCCGCCATCCCGTGATGCCATAGGTTTTTGAAAATCCATCTACAACGATGGTTTGGCTATTAAACAGGGCAGGGGAGGTGAACGATTCGTCGTAGCAAAAACTCTTATATATTTCATCGCTCAGCAGAATAATGTTCTTTTGCTTGGCCAACTCGGCCAACGCTTCTATTTGGTTGACCGGAGTCATCTGCCCAGTCGGGTTGTTGGGGTTGTTGACCAGAATCAGCTTTGTTCTATCTGTGACGGCTGCCTCAATTTTTCCAAGATCGATTGCGAAATCAGGGTAGGTATCGATCAGAACAGGTGTCCCTCCCACTGCTTGAATAAGCGGTTGGTACATCACGAAATAAGGATCAAATATTAATATCTCGTCGCCCGGATTGACCAAGGCCATCATGGCCAAAACAATTCCGCCACTGGTGCCACTGGTCACCATCACGCGTCGGTCGGCATGCCCGAATTGACGATCAAGCACGGATTGCAATTTTTCACGAAGCGGAACGATTCCGGCAGTCGCAGAGTATCCGTTTCGTCCGGTCGTGATCGCCTCTGTGGCAGCCTCTTGAATTGCCTCGGGGACATCAAAGTGCGGTTGCCCGATCGAGAGGTTTACCGGATCTTTCAAGGTCGCGGCGAGGTCAAAAATCCGTCGAATTCCCGAACCATCGAAATGGATTGTTCGATCCGCAAGCCATGGGTGAGGCGGGTTCGAACGATCCATTTATTTCCCAATCGATTAGCGGACACGGCATTTGAATCGGATCGTTCCCCCGTCACCAGCAGCGATCGGATCAACGATTTCCCAGCGAACAACCAGGGAGCCACCTTCATTGACTTCTGTGACAAATCGAGTTGGAATCGATGCGGTTTGACTCCCTTCGACATACTGCAGCCGAGTGGTCAGATTGTCCATGACCGTAACATTTCCTACTGGTTCGTTGCCCACATTATCTAAACGGAGTGTAAACTCGACGATCTCTCCTGGTTTGGCCGCACATGCGGAGGCTACTTTCACAATCCGCAACCCAGGTTTGCTCTCGTGATCGATCGTGAAGGTTGCCTCTGCTCGGGCGTCGCCCGTTGCAACTTCTGCTGGGGTTCCGTCGACAACAATTTGCACGCCTTTGTCAAGCGTCCAAACTGTTGCCGCTTCGGTTTGTTCGCTCAGCTTGGCGCTCTCAGCAAGTTCGTACTGCCCATCGCGCAGGATGCGAAAGTTCTCATAGGGTTTGAATCCGCCCTCTGCTTCGATAACACCGACGTCGCCCGCCAATAAAAGACTCGGGCTGTTGCGTTGTTGTGTTCCCGGACGTTTTGCACCGATCGCCCTAATGGTCTGCAATTGTTGAAGCGTTGTATTCGCGGCGAGTCTCTCTTCTTCAGTCACAGCTTTGACGGGGACATCATGGCGCACAAGCGAGTCTTTCCCTTCGAAGCTATCGACTCCTAGTAAGAGCCGGACCGATCCAAAGCGGGGAGCGTACACACAAACGCGATTACTTGCGGCGACCATTGTGTCACCATCGAGCGTATCAAAGTGGGCGACCGTATCTTCCAGATGCAGACCTTTAACGGTCCAATCGGCCTCCACTCGAACCGCCCGGTCACGATCGCCACCGTCGCAAATATACTCATCTTTCGGCCAGGGACCCCCAATACCCGGCGGCGTCCAAGTCTGACATGCTGGGGAGAATCCAGTGGCTGCTGAAGCGGGCAGATCTGCATTTGCAACCGGTGCCCCGCGGTTCATGAGGTCGTCGGTGCTTGGCGCGTTGATCGATGGCACGTTCCGACAGGAGCACAGAATCAGCATGCCCAAAAGGATCACGGTGACTTTCCAGCTTGCCTCCAGACGGGATCCGAAAGTCATCATCGCCTCTCCGTTAGACTACGAGGACCGTCGGTCAAAACCGTGTTTGAAGAATCAGAGATTGTGTCCGTGAAATTTCCATGCTGCAGCTTTGGAAATGGCTTCCAAACGGGTGAACCATAAACGAATTGTGGTGAGGGACCATGCGGCCCCGGCACGCGGGCACCGAGTCGAAGAATCGCAATAGGCCGACCTAATGAATCAGCCACCTTGAGCGGATCTTGCCCTTGGCGGACATCAAATGCAATTGACTCACGCGGTTCTTGCATTGCGGGGAGTGCGTGTCCGGGGTCTTCCACGTAGATGACCCGCGTCACCATTCTCCCTTGCACCGCTTCCTTTAAGTCGTCTGCGGTAATTTGAATGGGAACCGGAAACTCAAGGCTTCGACCTGGAGGTGGATATATCCGATCGATCAATTCGATTGTGGGGAAAACCTCGACCCCTGCATAAAGCGGTATATGCGTCACTTTTAATCGGTAAACTTGGCCAATTAGAAAACCTGCGCGACGCCGATTTTGCTCGGCTTCATCGAACTGAAATCCACTCACCAGTGAAACTTTCGAACCGGAAGGAACGATGATCTCGGTGGGTTGAAAATATCCAGGCAATGGTCCGCCCCGTTGCAGTTGCCATTGCCCAATCGCTCCCGGTGGCATATCGCCGCGATGACGATAGTGTACCTGCTGTGCTTGACTCAATGAGATACAGCACAAACAGTTTACCAGGGCTATCACGAGTCCGAGGATCAAAGAAGATCGACGGCATCTGTCGGTAACTGCGACAAAACGGAGCGTGTGGACCATTGTCTTGGATATTTGTACGAAGGAAGCCCCCCTCCGAAAATTACCATGTCATCAGAAAGTGCTTAGTTCCCTACCAGGGGCATAGTGCGCCCATCCACTGGTAGCGATCCTTCGCTGGTTGACGGAAAGCGTGCTTGTGATCCCGCGAGGCCTGTTCGACAATTCTTACATGACTGGCCGGTTTGGGATAACTGTATCCCGGTTTTTGTTCGACATTGATACGTACTCGTTTGGTTGGTTCGGGCATGTGTACCCGAGTCCAGTTTTTGACTGTGTGCGATTGCAGTCCTGCCGGAACTCCAAGCGGTATGTGAGGCGGACCGGGCAGGCCAATTGGCGTACCGGTGATCGGCATGCCATATTGGGGCGCTGTGACTCCGGCCAAATGCGGCGGAGTCATTCCGAGTCCACCTTGAGCAATCGGAAAGCTCTGCTCCGGCACTGGGAAACCTTGCGAGGCGAACGGCATTGCTGCCCGACCCGGACCAATCGGCTCCTCATATTGCACCTGTCGGATCACACTTTCGCCATTTACCGGGCAGTTGGGGTCAAATCCAGGACCGAGCATTCCCGTGCCGTCGAGAATTTTATTTCCTAAGCGTACGATTGCTAGGATTGAACCGCGACGATCTGCCTCTTGAATCGGATCCACGCCTGGATCAAGCCGTGTGCTCACGAGTGTCTCGATTGCCGCAAGCGCCAGTTGTTGATATTCAGGATCAGGCAAATAAATTACCTTTGTCACAAAGTTTCCGCCTTGTACCTGGTCAAAGTCTTGCGATGTAAATTGAACCGGAACTGCATTGTGGGCGAGATATGCTTCTGTGCGTGCGGTCGTCGGCCCGACTTCGAGTGTTGGATAATACTCTTCACCCGAACGACCTGGGACATTGGTCAACTTCAGACGATAAATTGCCCCTTGTGGAAAATTTTCGCGTGCCGGAACGATCAAAGGCTCAGATTCGAATAATCCCTGTCCAGTCGAATCGTGAAAAACCTGCATCCCATCGGGTCCCGAGAAGGCGACCTGCGAGATTTTATAGGGTACTGGCATTGGTAGTTGCCCGAGCATCACCCCGGGACCGGGACCTCCTACACCAGGTCCGGGTTCCATCAGCATATTGGCCGGAGGCAGGTTGTTTACGTGATGGCGGCCGCACCCGCTAGCCGCCACAACAAGAAGCAAGAGTAGCGTGTGCAGACACATTCGGCGAAGTTTCATGCGTATATTCCCTGTTGACGTCTTGTGAAGTTGTTCTCAGCGGAGAAAAACCTACCCGACAGCATCGATTCCTGTTTTGAACTGACGTGGACCGGTGGTCCCGGTCTCCTTAAAATGGGGCAATCTTTGTGCCCCTTTTGCCGGGGGCTTCGATTGTTTGAGCCCTCGATCATTTTCTTCGGTGCAAAACAATCCATATCTTTGATAAAACCCGTAAGAATTCCCCATGAGTCAAAGATTTTCTATCTTGACCATTCTTCTGCTCTCAGGCGGCTTGCCCATGACCGCGGCTGGACAGGTTGATCAGGGTAGCCAGGTGCTTTCTGGAGAGGAAAAAAAGGGTCTGTCCGCAAGCGATGCTAGCGGCGATGTTTTGCTGGACTCGGCAATTGCCGCTTTTGAGAATTACCAATCCATTACCGCGACGACCCGACTTCAGGTGCATTTACGAGGGCATCACCTTTTTGGCCCGGGCACCTATCTGCAGAAGGGACCGCTGGACCGCCGCCAAGTTCGCTCCGAGATGATTCTGCGGGGCAGGGCAGGTAAATTCACGCTCACACAGATTAATGATAGCAACCGTTTGTGGTTGTTCGAGGAAACGCCCGATACGAGCACGCTCAAATTGATTGATTTGCAGCGACTGCGCGATGCAGGCATTCCCACCCAGAACTCGCTCGGCAATCCAGGCAGTTTTGACGCACTGCGGATCCGAGGATTAGCAGGCTTGCTTCAAGGAATTCAAGATAGTTTTCGCTTCGGTCGCGCTGTAAAGATCGAATGGAATGAAAAATCCGTGTGGGCGATGCGGGGAGTCTGGCGAGATTCGATGCTGAAGCAGATGTTGGGCCAAAGTAAAGAAATGCGAGATAATTCCCGACGGAGAGATCAACTACCTCCCTGGGCACCGACTGAGATCGGCCTATTGCTCGATGCAAAAACGTTGTTTCCATATCGATTCGAATTTCTGACGCATTTGGGAGGCAATCCACAAGGACAATCGCAGCTTGAGCCGATCGCAATCCTTGAACTGCTGGAAATTCGCTTTGACGCTGCAATTGACGACGTCCAATTTGATCGGCCTAGTGATATTCGACCAACTGACGTGACCAAAGATTATCTTCGTAAAGCATCCAACGCTACGAAATGATGACTTTCGGGATGCATCGTCGGACTTCGCGTGACCCGATTCTACCGATGATATTCTGGGCCACCCGGACCAGTGGTAGATGTAATGATGCAGCGTTTAATCAAGTGGGTGCGAGATGAAACATGGCGTTCATCGTAACCAACTGCAACTTTTTTTTGTGATACCTGATAACGTTGATGCCGCAATTCGCTTGTCGGATTTCCCGAGATTTTGAAAGCGGAATGTGCGCCACGTGCGCGAGAAAAACCCGGTTAACGACGTTGTGGCCAATCACAACAATCGTCTCCCCAGGATGAGATTCTACCAGTTGCTGAAAAATAGGTATTACGCGATAAGCAACATCTCCGAAGCTCTCTCCTCCCGCATAAGGGTGTGTTTCAGGGTCGCGGATAAAATTCTGATAGGCCTCGGGTTCGCTTTTTTCAATCTCTGACCAATGACGATCTTGCCAAGAGCCGACATTAACCTCTATTAACTCCGGAACAGCGCGGCAGGTAAGGGCATGCGTGCGGGCGATTGGGGTTCCCGTCTGCATCGCTCTTTTTAAAGGCGAGCTGTACACGGCTTGAATCGACGTCTGCGAGAGCTGCGCAGCGGTTCGTTCGGCCTGTGCGAGTCCTTTGGCAGATAGCTCGGGATTTGCGCCGGAACCTTGTAGCAGCGGGGGATGAGACAAGTTGTTTTCGGTAGCCCCATGGCGAATTAAATAAAGTGTGCACGGGCTGTTTGCCGCAGCAGAGGGTTCTTGATCCAAACTGCTATCCCTCTTCACTTGCACCCACGGAGGTCAAATCGCAATGCCGCGTCAGCTTGGCCGCTAAACGAATGGCCGCAATCATACCACCAGCATCAGCGATTCCTTGCCACGCTCGGTCGAATGCCGTTCCATGGGAGGCACTTGTTCGCACGATCGGTAGCCCGAGGGTTATATTTACCGCGCGATGCATACCCAGAAGTTTTAACGGGATGTGCCCCTGATCGTGATACATGGCAACAAGTACATCAAACGCGCCGCGATCGGCCTGTGCAACGAGGCTGTCGGCAGGGTAGGGGCCCGATACGTTCAGTCCCTCCCGAAGTGCCCAAGTCACTGCCGGCGCAATTATCTGCTGCTCTTCATCACCGAATAACCCATCTTCCCCGGCGTGTGGGTTGAGCGCGCAGATACCTATTTTCGGCGACTGATTTTCGGGAAGCGTTTTGAGGTTTCGCATTGCCGAATCGGCAAGCGCTGCACACCGCACAATCCGGTTCGTGCTGAGATGCTTGAAAATATCACGCATTGCCATGTGAAGTGTGGTGTGGACCACACCCCAGGCTTGGCTTGAACCGGAGTGATCCTCTCTCTCTTTCTCCAGATACAACATCATCGCCGTATTTTCAGCCTCGCAGCAATCGGCTAAAAGCTCCGTGTGCCCCGGATACTGGTGACCCGCTGCCTGCAGCGCAGCCTTATTAAGTGGGGCAGTGACGATGCCATCGATCTGCTGGGTCTTTGCGAGATGAGCGGCCAAAACTACCGCCTCGTATGCCGCTTGTCCGCCTCTCGGATCGCAGCGGGCAGGGGGAACGTCCCAAGCCGCTTTCGATTCTATTTCGAGACAGGGCAGGGTGGTGGGGTCGCCGGTGATCTGTGTCACTGCGTCGACCGGTACGACTCTGATCCCGGCACCTAACAGTTTGACTGCTCGCTGCAACACGTTTGATGAACCAATGACCACCGGCCTGCAAGTCGTGTGGACCTGAGGAGACTGCCATGCCTTGACTATCGTCTCCGGCCCCACGCCAGAGGGATCGCCCATTGTGATGCCCAACCGAGGATTACTCATAACCTCATTTTACGTCCCTTCATCAACCTGAACACCGGGAATGTCAAAATAAAAGATCATGATTTCCACTCGTTATGGTAAGACTTCTGGTCCCGACACTTGTCGATGCGTTCCTCAACTCAGATAATTAAGAGGTGGAACTTAACGTACCGCCTTCAAATTGGATTCAGAGCAGAGCCCGACGACATTCCGCGGAGTAATTCCAGCCTTGCCAAAAATATTCGCTTCTCTTTCAATTTTTACCTTTCTCTCACTCGTCGTTTGCATGTGGTGGGGCTTGAACCTTGATTTAAATCAATCACTTGCCGCCTGGAAAAAGGTAGCGGATGAAAAAAAAGGAAAAGGGGTGGTGGCCAGTAAGGTTGAATCGGCCCATCTGAAAGAATTAGACGCAAACATTGAACAGCATCGGGAAACATTCCGCAGTCAGCGTCACTCCGGATCGATCCATATTTTAATGGGAATTGGAAATTCTTTACTGGTGGTGCTTGTCTGCAGTATTGCGGTGACCTATTTCATCGGCACGGGCAGATGGTGCCGCGAAGTTGTGGAGGCATATCGATTGGCGCCAGAACTAGTACGAGAGAATCAGCGACTAAAGCGGCAGTCCTTTCCCTGGGCACTTAGCGCCATGATGGCGGTGCTTGGCATCAGTGCTTTGGGCGCGGCTGCAGACCCGGGCACAGGCATGGCAGGTACCGCACGCTGGGTTACGCCCCATCTCTTTGCGGCTCTTGCCGGCATATGCGTTATTGGTTACTGTCTCTATTCATTATGGATTTGCATTGTACGCAATAATGAGGTTATTAACCGTGTGATGCTTGAAGTCCACGCGCGACGAGGAGGGCTGGATTCGACTGTGGAACGTGAAGGCTCTTCCGGTGCCGTGAGTGCCGGTTAGGGTGGGCAGCAGAATGGCTTGCGGGTGGGCGACGTGCGAGGGAGCTGATACAAAAAGGGCGAGATTTGCTCGGGCACTTTTCTAGGATTGCCTCATTTCGATCTTTCAGTGATTCAATCGTATGAGGGCAAACGGTGACACATTGTGATGTGTTGTAAAAAAAAGGAGACATCAGGTGTTTGATTCGGTAGCGGTCGTTGGGGCCACAGGGGCGGTGGGCACCATCATCAGGGAAATTTTGGAAGAGCGTAACTTTCCACATAAAAAAATCCATTTTTTGGCGTCGGAACGCTCTGCTGGTAAGCAACTACAATTTGCTGGTCAGCAATACACCGTTGAGAAACTCGTGCCCGAAATTTTTGAGGATATCGATTTAGCAATTGCAAGCACACCGGACGAAACAGCTGCCGAATTTATTCCCTGGGCGACGGATAGAAATTGTGTTGTTGTTGATGAAAGCGGACACTGGCGGATGAAGCCGAATGTGCCTCTCGTGGTGCCGGAGGTGAACCCGGAGGCCGCGCGAAACCATCAGGGCATTATCGCAAGTCCAAATTGCTCGACCACACAGATGGTGCTGGCCATGAAGCCCCTTCACGATGCCGCTTGCATTAAACGGGTTGTTGTCAGCACATACCAAGCGACCAGCGGCGCTGGTCTGGCTGGAAACCGCGATCTGGAGCAGGGCACGCGAGCTCATCTTGATAATGAAAGACATGCCTATGAAGCATTCGCACATCCGATTGCATTCAACGTGATTCCGCAGATTGGTTCTGAGAAATACGAGGGCTACACATCCGAAGAAATGAAGATGGTCTATGAGACACACAAGATTTTTGCAGACGATTCAATTTTAGTTTGTCCGACATGCGTTCGAGTTCCAGTCGCTAATTGCCATAGTGAAAGTATGTTGGTTGAAACAGAACGTAAAATCAGTGTAGAGGAGGCTCGAAAGCTTTTTGCGGATCAGGAAGGAGTGACGGTTGTGGACGACATTGGATCCTCCGAGTATCCCATGCCGCCTGACTGTTCCGGCAAAGACGATGTTTTTATCGGTCGTATCCGTGAAGATCTTTCGAATTCGAATGGTCTGGCATTCTGGTGTGTGAGTGATAATCTGCGTAAAGGTGCGGCAACTAACGCCGTGCAAATTGCAGAATTGCTCGTGCGACTCGAGGCCGGATCGGTCAAAGGCTAAAAAGGCTAACATGAAAATCAGAAGACGGGGCGACACCTCTCTCTGACATTTCGCCATGGCCGTAATAAAAATGACCCTTGCGTATGACGGTACCGCCTACTGTGGTTGGCAAATCCAGCCAAAGCAGAAGACTTTACAGGCAACGCTCGAGCAGGCATTGGCGGAGGTGACCGGTGCCCAAACACGTGTAATCGCAAGTGGTCGGACGGATGCCGGTGTCCACGCGATTGGGCAAGCGGTCAGTTTTCATACGGAGAGTAACCTCTCATGTGACGTACTGAGACGAGCCGTCCAAAGTCGACTGCCACCAGACATTGCAATTCTCGAAGCAGTGGCAGAAAAAAATAGCTTCCACCCGATCCGGGATGCAATCAGCAAACGATATCGATACGTTCTAAGTGATGCGTTGATTCCGAGTGTTTTTTCTCGCCGTTATTGCTGGCATTATCCTGCGCCACTTTCTACAAGTGCGATGGCGCGTGCCGGAAAGATGCTGGTTGGCACACACGATTTTGTCAGTTTCCAATCAAGCGGCGCACCGCGGGAATCAACGGTTCGAACGGTTTCTGATTTGAGTGTGGAGCGGCAGGGGGATCGGGATCGGGGTGAGATCTGGATTGAGGTGGAGGCCAATGGTTTTCTTTACAACATGGTCCGCGCTATTGTTGGCACACTCACAGAGATCGGCCGTGGTGCTCAGTCGGAGGCCTGGTGTAGTGAAGTGCTCGCTGCGTGTGATCGAAGTCATGCCGGGCCGACCGCGCCGCCCCAGGGCCTCTTTCTTCTTTTTGTGAACTACGACGTTGCGTCATGATCTGGTGCCGAGAGGGCATCTTTTGGTCGATGAATCGATTGGTCGATAGATAATGCTCATTAGAAATCAGGTGGGCTCAATCGCCTCGGTTTGATAAACTATCGGTAATAGAGAAGTCAATAAAAAGGGAAAAGGGTGCCATGGCGTTCGATGCAATCCAAGAAATTTTGGTTGGCATGAGCGGGCATGCTCACTGTGACAAGAGCGTCAAGCGAACGACATACGGCAAATGATTCGTGGGGTGACTATCGCCTGGTCCGCCGCGTCGTGCAATCTCAGGCAAATGAAATCTGGGAGGTCGTGCATCAGCGGCGGAACCAGACCTATGCCATGAAGCTCATGATGCCTCATTGGTCTGGAAGTCGTCACGCGATTCGGAGTTTGAGACGGGAATACACCGTTGGCCGAACGCTCGAACATCCGACAGTCATCCGGACCCACGCTTTTGGCTTAATAGAGCAAATTGCATTTGTCGTGATGGAATATTGTCCTGATCCGAACTTGAAGCAATGGATGCATCAACCGACGATCGGAGATAAAAATGTTGGGAAGGTTATTCTTTCGATGGCGGATTCAATATCTTATTTTCATTCGCAAGATTGGGTTCATCGCGATATCAAGCCTGACAATTTCTTGGTGAACGAATCGTGCCAAGTGAAGTTGATTGATTTCAATCTTGCGAAAAAGTGTCCTTCGTTGTTGCGTCGTTTGCTGCCGATCCAGTCGAAGGTGCAGGGGACCCCTAGCTATATGTCACCGGAGCAGATTCGGGGCGAACCCCAGGATTTCCGTAGCGACATCTATAGTTTTGGTTGTGTGGTTTTTGAATTACTGACTGGCAAGCCGCCCTTTACGGGTGAATCGGCAAATGATTTATTGAATAAACATCTACGGGCTTCCGTTCCATCACCCAGGAGGTTGAATCCAGAAATTGATCCGATTTTTTCTGATCGTTTGCAAGGCTGGTTGGCCAAGCAACCGGAAGATCGTCCGTCGACAATGAACCAGTTAATTCGAGAATTATCGCAACAAGAAATCTTTACGAGCGTACAAAAGTGAATATGATGTAAGCCTACGAGGTGACGCATTAAAAGGAGCTTGCATGGCATCTGGAAATTATCAACTTGAATTTGAACGCCCGCTTGCTGAGTTAGAGGCGCAGATTGCCGAACTCGACGCACAGGATGACTCTACCGATGGCATTGTGGAAAAGCGTAGAGAATTACGACGCGAGCTTACCGATCTCAGGAAAAAAATTTACAGCGATCTGACTCCATGGGAGACCGTTCGTGTTGCCCGCCACCCCAATCGGCCGATGACAACCGACTACATTAATCTTGCGTTTGATGAATTTGTGGAATTGCATGGAGATCGTTTCTTCGGCGACGATCGAGCAATGCGAGTCGGGTTTGCAAAATTAGATCGATTCAAGGTGATGCTGATTGGCCATCAGAAAGGAAAAACACTCGAGGAGCGACAGGAATGTTATTTTGGCTGCGCACACCCGGAAGGTTACCGGAAAGCGATGAAAAAAATGGAGCTCGCAGCCAAATATAATTTGCCTGTGATTTGCTTGATTGATACGCCGGGTGCGTATCCTGGTGTCGGCGCCGAGGAGCGGGGGCAAGCGCAAGTGATTGCCGAGAATATGTTCGAAATGTCTCGTCTCAAAACACCGATTATTTGCATTGTGATCGGGGAGGGTGGCAGTGGTGGGGCACTCGGGATTGGGGTCGGTGATCGTGTCGCGATTTTGGAATATTCGTACTATTCGGTGATCAGCCCGGAGGGCTGTGCCGGAATCCTATGGAAAAGTGCCGAACACGCCGAACAGGCTGCTCAGGCACTGAAATTGACCTCCCGGCATCTACGTGAGCTGGGGGCGGTGGACGATGTGATCGAGGAGCCACTCGGCGGTGCCCATCGTGACCCTCATCAAATGGCAGCCCGATTGAAGCTTTATCTCATCAAGGTGCTCGAGCAGCTAAGCGAGCAACCTCTCGACGAATTGGTCACCGCCCGCTACGAGAAGTTTCGTCGCCTGGGTGTGTATCTCGAGGACGTGCAGTAGGGGGCTTTTGGCAAACGCTTGAAAAAAAGGCACCTACAACAAACGTCCGATAATGTTTCTTATGTTCGTTTTTATTGCGTTTTTAAGCTTATTTTCAGCACTTTTTGTTTTTGACATGTTTCGACCTTGTTTCGACTCTGGTGCCCTTCCAAGTGATCGAGTCGATTCAGCGTGATGATGTCTGAGGTGCCGATCGAATCTCGGCTGGCGATGGACCGGAGGGCGGCACGTCCCCACTCGGGGTCACCGCATCGGCTGTCGTGGGCGATTTTTCCGAAGCTCCATTCGGCCGTGGTTCTGCGGCTGCATGTTCCTGCTGCAGCTCCGCATCAAGTCGCTCAAGAATCGGGTGAACCATCTCATTGATACCCTGAGGCATGATTGAATCGATCCGCTCGATAAAATGACCGATATACCGTCCCGAGTGACTCTCGAGGATCGATTTTCTAAAATTTTCGCCCGACAGGCTCACGGCGAAAAACGTGATCGCGATGCAGAGAAGCCCCCCTTTTGCGAGTCCCGTCAGGGCGCCCATTTGTCGGTCAAATTCCTTAAGCTTGACCCGATCGATCAGTCCCGAAAGCATACGGAATAAAATCCAGATCACGAGACCGCAGCCGACATAAATCAAAAGCATTGCGAGAAAGCGATTCAGGGGTTCCTCTCCGCTGAGATACGGTGCAAGATCGCTGCTGAAGCGCAGCGCCACAAAGTAGCTCACCACCAAGGATGCCAGGGAAGCAAGTTGCCAGACAAACCCTTTCCATGCGCCAAAGACCATGGCAGCAACCAATACGGTAATCATAATCAGATCATAGATCTGCATCGTCGGTCCGGTTGTAGAGTGATGTGAACTACGAACTACGACCCAGAGACCCGGGTTGGGTACTCGGCAGGCGCGGAAGTATAGCTATCGAGTGAAAGATGCTGAAGACCATTGTGTATCAGTTTTGCAAGCTGCTTGCTGGCACTGATAGCAGTCGCGGGCAGTCAAGCTTATGTTCTATCTCGATGTAGCAGATGCAAAAAAAGTTCCGCCGCTGCATGAGTGATCAATCGACAAGCTATCACTAACAGGCCACCCTCATGTGCCAAGCTAATTCCGTGTCAAACAGTTTGCGCTTTTCGGGTGGTCAACTACGAGGCTCGCTTGAGCAACCTGTGCAATTGGTAGTGGGCTTTTTTTAAGAGTATCTTGGTACGTAATCCAGGCTCTTTTGAGAAATCCTCGCGGAAGCGAATCATTGCCGGTCGATATGTCCTGGACTGAGGATTGTAAGATTCTCTTCGTGCGACATCCGGCTCAGTAGGTAATTTTTTATCGTCGGGGTTATAAAAACGGACCACAAAATAATCAGGATCAATTGCTAATTGATAATTCATTTGGGTTAGGCTGTAGGTCAGATAGTAGTCCGAAAGATAGTGCGGAATCTCGGGCGGAATCAGCGAATCGGGCAGGCTGCGAAGCACCTTTGCCCTGGCCAATGTGCCTAGCGTTTGACTCACGTTAGGGGTTTGATTCGGACTTCGATTAAAAAACCGACCTCGAAGTTTATCGAATTGCATCCCATAATCGATGTCTGCTGAAAATTGACTGATTAGATCTTTAAAAGAAACCGTTTTTCCGGTTTCAACGGGCTCTTTGAATCGGTGATCTATTTCCAGGCTCAGTGGTGCCATCACGTCATATCGATCCAGAAGTTCGATCCCCCGTTGCAGAGGTCTCTCAAATTGCAGTGTGTCGTTATTGAAGATTCCTATCAAACAATCATTCGGAACAGATTCGTTTTTAACAATCTCAATGATCTTATTCATCGATTTGCCCCAGAAATAGGAATCATCTAATTCGATGAATTTGATATTTGCATCGAGTTGTTGCACCTTCTCAAAAACGTTATCGGTCGATCCCGCATCGAGCAGGAACACTGTGAGTTTTATTTGAGAGTCGAGAATATCTTGGAGTCGAGATATAAACTGAACGGTCATCTCAGCTCGATTATAGATCGGAAGAAATGCCAGCATTTGATTGCTCACCGGATAACCTCCTTCTTTGCCATGAGATAATTACCAAACGTTCTGTCGAAGCTCTTCAGTACAGGATAAAATCCACAATCCCTGGCAAAGTCCACGAGCTCATTTTCTTTTGCACAGTTTTCATACGCCTCATTTTGCCAGTACTCGAAGATAATCCATTGAATGTGCTGTAGCGTTTTTTTCGCACCTTGGAGTACTTCAAGTTCATAGCCCTGCGTGTCGATGACGAGGAAGTCAGCCTCGATTTGAAATGAATCGAGCGTGCGTATTTCGACCTCTTCGGTGGGCGTTTTTTCAAATTGAACGTACGGATAGTCAGCCACGTGCGCCTTCGGTTTCAGGAGACTGGCAGAACTTGATCGATTAGGGCTATCTTCCTCTTCACGATGGATCAGTGCGTTCAAACCGTCCTTGGATCCGAGTGCGGTTTGATAAAGGTGGATACCATGTCGATTACCGTACCTTTGCACTAACAATTTGAAGATGGCAGCCTGAGGTTCGAAAAGATGTATCTGTTTGATGTCAATCAAGTCGTAAAGTGCTACCTCTGCCCCATCATGAGAACCGGCATGAATAACACCTTGAGGTGCAAAGTGAACCACTCGCTGGAGCTCATGCAAATGAAAAGGCAGCATCGCTTCGGCCCGCGCGCATCGTTTCGGATGCAATTTTCGATAGATACTTTTTCGAATGGAAGTGGCCCAACTTATTCTTTCCTCTGTTCGTCCTAGTATCATAGTACTTGCCAAAAGATACAAAAATCATTCACTGGATCATAAACTTATTCACTGGGAAAAGCTCTGAAGAGGATCCCAATGGTCGCGGGAGTATAGCTACAGTTGTAGAGATGCAGAATAGCATTATGATGCGGACGCTCTGTCAATTTGCTTGCAATGCCAGCGAGCCGGAGTAGAAATGGCGTTGGCTTAATCGAAGTCACTTCGCTATGGTGTCGGCCCGATGCGATGCAACGCGATCGGGTATGATCGAATTTGTGTGATCGGTACGAGATGGAGTATTCCTTTGGCTGGATTTAAAACGCACATTACCACCAGTTCCGTATTAGGCGTCGCTTATGGCGGTGCGGGTGCTTTTTGGATGCAAGGCCCTCAGGGAGAAATACCGATTGCAACATGTGTGCTCGGTGCCGGTCTCTGTTCGATTGGCGGGATGCTACCGGACCTCGATAGCGATACCGGTGTGCCTTTGCGGGAAACAGTTGCCTTTATTGCGGCTACGGTACCCCTGCTCCTGATGGATCGTTTTTCTCAAATGGGCTTTTCATCGCAGGCGATGGTCGCGGCTGGTGTGGTGGCCTACCTGGTCATTCGTTTCGGGCTACTTGCTGTGCTTAAAAAGTTTACCGTCCATCGTGGAATGTTTCATAGTCTTCCAGCGGCAATGATTGCTGCGGAGATCGGCTTTCTTCTCTGCTCTGGAGAGACACTTACGCAGCGATACTATAAGGGCGGAGGCTTGTTGTTGGGATTCATGTCACACCTGATACTGGACGAGATCTGGAGTGTCGACTTCAAACAAGCGCGATTGAAGAGTTCGTTCGGCACGGCGACCAAATTTTGGGGTTCGTCCCGACTTGCCAATGTCGGTGTGTATATCGTGGTTATTATGCTGAGCCTGATCGTTTGGAAAGATCCGGGGTTTGTCGATTCGGTTGAGACACAGCTAAAGGCAGGCAAATCGGTACAGAAGATCGCAATCGACGAACTGAAGACCCTGTTTCGCTGATGCGAATTTCGGCTGGCTTGCTATCCTCGCTCTGACCTGCTGTCGATCCAAAGTGTTACGGGGCCGTCGTTCACTAACTCGACTTGCATGTCTGCCCGAAATTTCCCCGTCTCAACGTTAATATCTGCTGATCGCATGTGGTTGATAAATTTTTCATAAAATGCTTCGGCCTGGTCCGGCGCTGCCGCCTGCACAAAACTTGGCCGCCTGCCCTTTCGGCAATCGCCAAACAGAGTGAATTGGCTAACGATTAACACTT
>JAYYJN010000270.1:0-7522 GCA_036146215.1 Planctomycetota bacterium | reverse complement strand
CAGGATCAGCAAAACCAGGATCAGCAAAACCAGGATCAGCAAAACCAGGATCAGCAGAACCAGGACGAGCAGCAGCAAGACGAGCAGAATCGGGACGAGCAACAGCAGAACCAGGACGAGCAGCAGCAGGATCAGAGCCAGGACGAGCAACAGCAAGACCAGCAGAACCAAGATCAGCAACAACAGCAAGACGAGCAGCAGCAGGATCAGCAACAACAGCAAGACCAGCAGAACCAGGACGAGCAACAGCAGGATCAGCAACAACAGAACCAGGACGAGCAGCAACAGGATCAAAACCAGGACGAGCAGCAACAGCAAGACCAGCAGAACCAGGATGAGCAGCAGCAGGATCAGCAACAACAGAACCAAGACGATCAGCAGCAACCCCAACGACAACAACCACAACAGGATCGTCATGCCGGTGAGCAGGGTGATCCCTCCGATGAGCAGCCGAATGGTCACTCAGGTATGCCAACTGCGGAAGAGGGTGAGCAACCACAGTCGATGACGCAGGAGGAAGCCGAGAAAATGCTTCAGGCCGTGCGAGATCGCGATCTGAAACGCCGGTACGAAAAACTTCGTAAGACACAGCGTTACTATCAGCCTGTCGATCGCGACTGGTAAATCCAAAGGTATATCAACATGATTCAGCCACTACGTAGAAAATTACTTGGTTTAGCACTTTTCTCCCTGAGCCTATCGGCGACAGCGAGCTTTGCGGGTTCTGTTGAAACAGGCCTCTCAGCCAATGATGCCTATGTCGGTATGCCGATCTCGCTCTATGTGCGCGTCAGCAACGCGTCCAGTCATTCACAACCGGTTATTCCCTCGGTTCAAGGACTCCAGATTGTTTCGGCAGGTGTCCCGAGTCGAAGTTCCCAGACTACGATCATCAACGGTCGTCGCACTGATCGCACTAGCGTGACGTATGCCTGGAATATCACTCCACGTGAGCCGGGATCGTTTGTGATCCCACCGCTCGAAGTCGAAGTGGATGGTCGGGTCCAGCGAACGAGAGAATTGCAATTTAGGGCGAGCAAAAGCGAAACGGGTGATTTGCTGCACGTTGAGGTTGATGGAAAGCAAGAGAAGATTTTTGTTGGACAGCCGCTTGATTTGGTGTTGCGTGTTCTGATCAAGCCTTATCGGGATAGTCGGTATGATGTGACTCTTTCTCCCCGTGATATGTGGGATTTAGTCTCCACCGAGCATTCTGAGTGGGGTGCGTTTGGAGAAACTCTGCAGGATCTGGCAGATAGTCGGCAGCCCGTATCTGCAAAGCAGGTGCTGCACACGAACGCCCAGGGTGAGCCACAGCCATATTATGCCTATGAAATTCCGGCGACCATCTATCCCACGCGGCCTGGTGAGGTGGATACGTTGAACGTGCAGATTGTGATGCAGTATCCGACTTCGCTTGAACAAAATCGAGGATTTTTTTCTTCCGGAGGATTAAAAATTGCCCAAGCGCGGCCCTTGGTTGAAGATGCCCAAATTCCATCCACCCGCGTTGTTCCCATTCCGGAGAAAGATCGACCGGCTGATTATCGCGGTGCGGTGGGACGCTATGAAATGATTACGCGAGCCAACCCGCAGCGGGTCAAAGCAGGCGACCCCATAACTTTGAATATCGGGATTCGCGGTGACGGACCTATGGAGTTGGTCCAGGCGCCGCCGCTGGCAGAAATTGCATCACTCACAGAAGCATTCAAAGTGCCGGATGAATCACTTGCTGGACTGGTGGAAGACGATGTCAAGGTTTTCAGTCTCGACATCCGTCCGCGGCGAGCTGGCATTACTGAAATTCCGGCTCTACCATTCAGCTTTTTTGATCCGCAGGCTGAAAAATTTGAGACCGTTTGGAGCGATCCAATTCCGATTCAAGTTGCAGCTGCAGATCAGCTAGCCTTATCAAGCATCGTTGCATCCTCAGCACCACGGTCCAAATTAGAATCAGAAACAGCACCAAACAAATCGTCGGCACACATTGCACTGAACCATTATCGTGGTACGGATCTCCTGGAGCACACGGCTCCGGCTTCGAAGTGGACGTTGCTGGTGGGGTTCCTCTGGGCTCCCACATTGTTTTGCCTGCTTGCTTTGATTCAGTTCGGTCCTCGCGTGACGGATCGATGGCATGGAAGTCGGCGTTCTGCCTACAAAAGGGCTGGGCGAGATTTGGATCATGCTTCCAGTGCAGAAGCAGTCTCTGAGGCATTGCTTCGTTATGTGGCAACCGTGGGTGGTAAGCCCCCGCACTCGCTGACATCAAGAGACGCGATCGAAATTGTGCAGGGCAGTGTGCCCCAACACACAATCCAAGAACTTAGTCAGTTTCTTTCACGTTGCGATTCGCAAGCGTACGCTGGTGGCACGGATGTGGATGTGCAAGCACTCATTTCCGACGCACGCGAGCAGCTCGACGATTTGCATCGTAGCCAAATTCAAGCAACTGGCAAAAGACGATGGTTGCCTGCCGCTGGCCTATGGATAATGTGCGTGTTGTTTTCCGCAATCAATGCCGATCCAGTGATGGCGACCGAACTGACGCGGCTTCAACAGGAACAGGTTCTTCACGAGGCGGCAGAAGCATACCAAGAAGGCGTGGCTGCAGGTGATGATGCGGCCGACGCGAAAGAAGCCTTCGCGCGGTCGGCCAGTAAGTATCAACTGCTGGTAGATCAAGGTATCGACAACAGAAAACTGTATGCCAATCTCGCGAGTGCTTATTTGCAATCGGGTCAAGCAGCGCGTGCCCTGGCCAATTATGAGCGGGCGCTCATCTATACGCCCGGCAATGGTGATTTAAAGGCGGGTCGGGACCACGCAGCATTTTTGCTGTCCGGTGAAAAAACGTTAGAGCGACCCACAATTTTGGAATCGTTTCTGGGATGGAATGACACAATTTCGGTCGAGGCGCGGGTTTGGATTTGTATTTTCTTCTGGTCTGCTTTCTGGATCACGTTGGCTGCCATGCTTCACAGAGACTTCCGTTTCGGCCGCAAAGTGGCGGGCTTTGCACTCGGATGTTGTCTGCTTTGTGGAATCTCACTGAGCATTGATTTCTCGAACACCGAGTCGACCAGTCGAGGCATTGTCGTTGCGGACCGTGTTCAGCTTCGCGAGGGAAATGGAACAGCCTTTGCTTCGCTGGAAGGCGCGACGCTTGCTGAAGGAAGTCGCTTCAGGGTAATGCAGCAAAAAGGCGATTGGCTTGAAATCCGCACCGACGATGGACAACAGGGTTGGATGGCGGCCGAAGCTGCGGAAATCATTCCAATCCGTTCGATACAAAACACATAATTCAGGTCATTTTACTCTACACGTTTTCAAGGAGATTTATCATGAAGAGGCATTGGTATTTTGGTGCGAGCCTTTTGGCTCTTACCGCGCTGTTAGGTATTGGCACAAGTGAAGCGGAAGAAAAAGCTCTGAACCAGGTGGTTCCCACAAGTCCGGCGGGTCGAATTGCCGCAACGGCGGCAAGCGAAACCCCCGAGGTCAATATTAAAGATGTGAGTTACTGCATTGGCCTTAGCTTTGGAAAGAGTCTCCGCGGACAAGCGATTGAAATCGATTTAGCCGCATTTAACGAGGGTATCGAAACGGGGGTACAGGATAAAGAATCGAAATTGTCTATCAATCAGATTCGAGACGTAATGGAGAAGTTTCAGGCAAAGCTGATTCAAAAGCAGATTGATGCTGAGAAGAACGCCGCAAAGGCTGCCCTGGAGAAAGAAAAAGCCTTTCTTGAGGAAAATAAAACCAAATCAGATATTTCTTCAACCGAAAGTGGACTGCAGTATCGCATCATCAAAAGTGGTGCGGGTCAACAGCCTGCCAGTGAAGATCTGGTGACCGTTCACTATCACGGTACGCTGCCAGACGGAACCGTTTTTGATAGTTCCTACCAGCGTGGTGAACCGGTCACATTTCCGCTGAATCGAGTTATTCCCGGTTGGACCGAGGCGCTGCAATTAATGAAAGAAGGTGATAAGTGGGAGCTTTATATCCCCTCTCACCTCGCCTATGGTCCCCGAGGTGCCGGCAACCAGATCGGCCCAAATCAACCTCTAGTCTTCGAAGTTGAACTGATCAAAGTGCAAGCTAAAAATAGCGGATCAGAAAATCCAACTCCCGGCGTTGGTTGATTCGACCAGATTTCACAGCTGATTTGTTTTCGCTTGTGGGTGGTGGTTTAGTCCGCCACCCACTTTTTTGCGCGATGATGGCGAGGTTGGTTGTGATTCGCGAAAATTGCTACTTACTTTTTTGAGGATGAGGTGAGAGTTCGGCTAGTGCTCGGCGGGCGATTACGGTCAGGTATACGAGTGTACCAACACAGAGCAGGAAACCAACAATCGTGACAGCAAGATGCACCGAGTCAAATGCACCTGCCGTTTTTGCACTGCTTACATGATTGAGTAGATAGCCGAAATAGACCTCTACAAAAAATCCCGGAATTAGGCCGATGCACGCAATAAGAAAAAGAGAAAACCGCACGCTGGTCGTGCCCAGTAAATAGCTAACCGTTGCCGGATTCAGTGGAATGAGTCGCAATAAAAGCAGCAGCCTGAGGCCTTCGTGTTCCGCTGCCTGCTCCACAACCAAAAATCGAGGATGTCGTGTAAGAAAAGAACGAACTTGGTTCCGGAAGAGTTTCCGCGCAAGATAGAAGTTGAGCACCGCTCCGAGCACACCCCCCAAAAACATAAGCAGTGTGCCCGACAGAATGCCAAATACCGCACCAGCAATGATTGCAAAAACGGTGTCAGGGACGAAGACCGAAGAGAGCAGGACGAAGAGCACAAGAAAAACTAAGGGCCCTTTGGGACCTTGTGAGGCAATCCAGTCTTTTAACTGGAGAACTTCTGGCCCGAGATATTCGCCGATTGCAATCGCCACTGCGATTGCAAGTGCAATTGCGACGCTGTGGCGTATCCACGTTCGTTTGCCATTGGCCTCGGTCCCCATTTCCATATTTCTATCCCGCACCGTTCTAATTTCGCATTCTAGTTTCCATTGTCGCGATTTAAGCTCAGACGGTGCACATGGCGTTCAATGCCAATTCGCTTGCCTCACCGTCTGAAATCACCACATCTTACGTCAGATGCAACGGGTCATGTTTGGTTTTGCTTAACGTATATGTTTGCTGTGGGATTTACGAAAGCCCAACTATTTAGACCATGATTCATTGACGGCGCCGAAGCCATATTGGATAATCCGCATGCAAAAGGGTGTAATCTCAGGGGATGCGTTATGCGGTTTCTGGCTTTGGTCATCGCGGTCTTGGCGACCTTGATATTTGGTCTGTTGGGTGCCAGAGTCTCGCCTTATTTTCATCTACTAACCGGTGTTTTTCTATTCTTATCGCTGGTCGGTATCTGGGATCTGATTCAGGTGCGACACTCCATCACACGGAATTATCCCATCCTAGCCCATCTTCGTTTTTTGCAAGAGATGATCCGCCCCGAAATTCACCAATATTTTATTGAGAGCGATATCGATGGCCATCCTTACAACCGGAATCAAAGATCACTGATTTACCGTCGTTCAAAAAATGTGGAAGATGTGCTGCCTTTTGGTACGGAGCTCGATGTTTATGGTCGGCATCATGAATGGATTGATCATTCGATGGCCCCGCACAAAAAATCCGAAGAGGCGTTCCGGATTTCGGTGGGTGGCCCGGAGTGTCAAAATCCATACTCGTGTTCAGTACTGAACATTTCGGCGATGAGCTATGGCGCACTGAGCCCCACTGCGATCCTGGCCATGAATGCCGGTGCAAAAAAAGGGAACTTTTATCAGTGTACCGGAGAGGGAGGGCTCACTTCTTATCACCGGAAAAATGGGGGTGACCTGGTCTGGCAAATTGGCACTGGTTATTTCGGCTGTCGAAATGAAGATGGCTCGTTCTCGGAGGATTTATTCGTTGAGCACGCACTGCTCGATCAAGTGAAGATGATCGAGATAAAAATTTCCCAAGGGGCAAAACCTGGGCACGGTGGTGTGCTTCCGGCTGCAAAAATTACGCCCGAAATTGCGGCCGCACGAAAAGTTCCCATGGGGCGCGATTGTATTTCTCCACCAGGGCATACGGCATTTTCCACTCCGCGGGGGCTATGTGAATTTATCGGTCGTCTTCGCGAACTTTCCGGTGGAAAGCCGGTTGGCTTCAAATTGTGCGTTGGGCATCGAACGGAGTTTTTGGGCGTTTGCAAGGCGATGCTTGAAACCGAAATTTACCCCGACTTCATTACCGTTGATGGCGCGGAAGGGGGCACGGGAGCAGCTCCGCTTGAATTTTCTGATGCTGTTGGAACGCCGCTGAAGGGTGGACTCATTTTTGTTCACAATGCACTAGTGGGTTGTAACCTGCGTGACCGTATCCGTGTTGCGGCGGCCGGTAAGGTGGCCTCGGCATTTGCCATCGCGCGGAATCTTGCGATCGGTGCAGATTGGTGCAATGCGGCCCGAAGTTTCATGATGTCGGTCGGCTGTATTCAGGCACAGTCGTGCCATACCAATCGATGTCCGGTCGGAGTCGCGACCCAGGATCCGCGGCGCTACTGGGCATTGAATGTGTCCAACAAATCAAAACGAGCATTTCATTTTCATCGTAATACCATGTCGGCCTTGGCGGAAATCGTTGCTGCGGCTGGCCTCGATCATCCCAGAGAACTGGGGCCTTGGCACATTTGTCTACGAGGAGAGGGCACCGACATCAAGACTTATGATGAAGCCTATCGTTTTTTAAAGCCTGGAGAGTTGCTTGATGGCACAGATGATCCCGGATTCAGTTCACATTGGCAGCATGCGACACCCGATATTTTTCGCAAGGATGTTACGGCAACGTGGTAGGGTGGTTCGATCACCCATTGGCAAAAGCATAAGGAGTTCTGATGGCAGTCGATCCCTTCACCTATCAGCCGAAAGGCGACAAAAAAAATTCGGAATTCTTTGAAACCTATAAAGTCAAGATTTATGAGCGTCGCAAAAGTTCTGGATTGGAAGATCTGTTAGGAAACCTGAGGGCCCTGGTTGTCCAGGTGGAGCATGGTGATGCTTTTTCCTATCTCAGAGAATTGTACTTGATGGGGCCCTATCGTTTCGCTGCTGCATATCAGAGCGAAACGCATCGCATTTTTGTGCTTCAGTCACACCCGGATTATCCACGTTTTATTGTGCTTGAGCCACTTTCAGCAGACTACATGGACGAAATCACCATGAAAAATCGCCTGTATCCGCTCTCCGCAGCGAAGGCGAATGCGCGTTATGTGGGCGAGATTTTTGAAACAAAAGATGCGACCGAGACGCGTTCGATTCTTGAGTCTCACAATATCCGTTTTAATTACCATCATGAAACAAAAAATGCATTTTTTACCGATGCTAAAATCGTATTTTCCTTTCCCTCGGACTATACATCGAACCGCGTTGGTTACACAGATACGGATATTGCTGACTACGATAGCTTGCAGTTAGGGGAACCATTGGAGATTCCCGCTGAAGAGCAGAGCAAGCT
>JAYYJN010000269.1:0-3131 GCA_036146215.1 Planctomycetota bacterium | reverse complement strand
GGGACGTTTCACCCCGGCAATTCCGACCACCTGCTCTTTGTGGTCAAGCAAAGGAATCTTGGTGCACAAGTACAAACGGGGAATGCCGCTTTTTCCCGGCACGACCCAAACCTGGCCCGATAACGTCTCACCCGTGGTGATCACCCGTTGATCCTCGGCAACATATTGCGCAGCAATCGCCGGTGGGGAAAAATCAAAATCCGTGTGCCCGATCACCTCATCCGGGTGTCCCACCCCGACCACATCGCAGACCACACGGTTAGCCCGCACGAAACGACTCTCCGTATCCTTGATATACATGTAGACGTGTGGAATGGTGTCAAACAAATCCAACAGCGTCAGCGGATGTGCAAGCTGCTTAAAAAAACGATTCTGCCAGTCGCGCGGTTTTTGCAAAGCCTTGACCATGCGGCAAATGTACAATTTTTTGCGAGGTACTTACAAGACACCGCATCGCCGGTTTTGGATGATTCAACAATGCTGAAACGCTACACGTCTTGCACCAAATCACTCACTTCACAACAGGGATCGCACATCATGACGAACGCTACGCCAAATGATATCACCGCCGAACTGGCCCAGAAAATGCTCACCGCCGCGATCACGAAATCGGATGATCTCGGTCTGAAAATGAACATTGCGATTGTTGATGCGGGCGCAAACCTGAAAGCATTTCACCGCATGGACGGTGCGTGGATCGGCAGCGTCGACATCGCCTGCAAGAAAGCGAAAACAGCCCGGTTCTTTGATATGCCCACCGGCCAAATTGGCGAACTCTCCCAGCCCGGCGGGACACTGTATAACATCGAAAACTCAAATGGCGGGCTGATCTCGTTCCCGGGCGGCCTGCCAATCACGAACGACCAGGGTGCGGTAATTGGCGCGATTGGTGTGTCGGGGGCGTCGGTCGAGGATGACCATGCCGTTGCTGCAGCCGGTCTGGACGCAGCAAGCGAGGCCTGCAAGTAATAGCAACAGATCGATTCGGGCGGTTGGCCGTAACGAGCTGCTCTGTGACTAGCGTCGGTCGTTTCGCAGGATTACCCCGAGCAGTGCAAGACCCAAGAGCGAGAGCAGCAGCGTTGCCGGTTCGGGAACGGTCGTCGGATTGCCCGAATCCATCGTGCGAGCCTGGATACCAACACTACTGCGCCAGGCTGAATCCATGCCGCTTGCCCAGGTTGGCTCATGGTCGTTGTAGTAAAAGGCACCGGACCAATTCGCGGCCTCATAATCTTGCAAATCCGAAAAGATTGCTCCGCTCAGATTTGCTTGACTCAGTGATGTTGCGCTGCTGAGTGTTGCCGACGTCAGATCCGCACCCACCAGAAGCGCTGAACCTAGATCAGTGTAGGTCAATCTTGCCCCATTCAAATTGGCGTTAGTCAGGTTAGCACCCGTTAAAATACCCATGCTCAACCAGGCATCAGAAAGGTTCGTGCCGAGAAGCGAAGCACCGCTCTGGAGATCCACCATGAAGAGATCCGCGTCCTCTAAATTCTGGCCGTCCAGATTCGCGCCCGGCTCCACGTTGGGCCCGGAGTAGCTGAGCACATTTCCAGTGGTGTCCATGATCGGATCTACTTTGGTTTGCATCCCGGGCGGACCATCTGCCTTCAGATACCAAGCCGCATCTGCACCGGTGGCAACGACAAAAAGAATGGTTGTCAGCGTGATGCGGCCCATACGCAGCGTCTCCTCGTTCAAAATATTTCCATCCCTGTGCGTGACGAGGCGATCTATGGCAGGTTGACCAAGAAAACGCTTAACGACTGCAATGGAAATTGGTGATTAAATGGATCAAAAAACGCAATCGGGTTCACACGAAAGCGAGAGCAGGTCGAGAAACAAACCGTCGCAAACAAAACAGATGATCCGAGCCATCCTACACCGAGACGCAGGCGTTGCAACAATAAAACGCTGGAATGTTCGAAGCGACTCCTTTTGATACTTCGGGTATTTCTTTCTCGCTGAAAGCGATCGCCGCAACGCGTTAATCTGCGGCTTTGCGAAAATGCGCGATCAGCCCCTTGCCAACGAGAAAAATGACGGCCAGCTCCACAAACCACACGGTAAAGATGATGTTGCTATAGCTTTTAAAATCAGAAAACAGAAATCGAAATGCATTGGTCGACTCGGTGCGTTTCAGATTCACATATTCCAGTTCCACCTGCTCGGGTTGGTAAAAATACCAGTAACCCCATTCGCCACTACCGGAGACCGCCGGATTGAGGAAGCGACCCGATTTTCGGAACTCCTCGGGCACCTGCGGTTTGTCTCTCTGTGCTCCATCGGTGTTGAATCCTTGACGATACTGACTCCACTCTGAACGATTCATTTCAAATTGAGGGTTCTTTGCCCGAAGCACCTCAACCACCCGCGACCCACCGTGCTTCACGTAAGGGAACAACAGACAAAGAATCGCCAGACCAATTGCCACCCACATGACCAGCTTCTGCCGCCCTGACAATGGCTCACGGGCGGACCTGCGCAACCAACCAAACAAGATATTGACTCCCAAGAAACCGGAACACGTTTTGCCAATGCGGCCAACTTCCCAACAATTGGCCGCCAATTACCGGCCAAATACCAAACAAGGGCATTACGCAACTTTAGAGCGTGTGGGGCCGCCGCCCGTCAAGACCGCATGCCCTCTGCATGCCCTCTGCACCAATGCACGCTGACGGCTAAAGCCGCGCTACCTGATCGATGTCGACCAGAAACTCTTCAGCAACTTCCTTAGAGACCGTCATCCGAGTCTCGCCGATCGCCCAGTCATAATCGTCGGTCGAAGGTGCGGCCTGCTGATTTTCCTGATACACGGCTGCTTCCAGTGCCCGCTGCGAACCCTTGCGGGCCGCATATTCAATATCGGCTGGCGAAAAACCGGCAGTACGGTGCACCAACTGATCGAGATCAACCTGCGCATCGCCAGTCGCCGGGATGTATTGGCCCCAGATCGCTCGCCGCGCATCGTGATCCGGCAGCCCGATTGGAATCACATAATCGAAACGTCCGTGTCGTAGAAATGCGGCATCGAGTGCACGAATAAAATTTGTCGCCACGATCAGCAGCCGGCCACTAGCCTCACGGAACATGGGAATCAATTTTAAAAGCTCATTCGTCACACC
>JAYYJN010000268.1:0-2831 GCA_036146215.1 Planctomycetota bacterium | reverse complement strand
GCAAACTGATTGGCCGCGCAACCCGATCGACCGTTTCGTATTGTCCCGCCTCGAGCAGGCAGGATTTCAGCCGGCTCAGCCGGTCGACCGCAGCGGCCTCATCCGGCGAGTCAGTCTCGATCTAACGGGGCTGCCTCCGACGAGTGAAGAAGTCGAGCGGTTTTTATCGGACTCTCGACCCGGCGCCTATCAACGCCTGGTCGATCGGCTCCTGGATTCTCCTCGGTTCGGAGAGCGAGTGACGTCGATGTGGCTTGATGCCGCGCGTTACAGCGACACCTATGGCTATCAAGTTGATCGAGACCGCTTTGTCTGGCCATGGCGCGATTGGGTTATCGAATCGCTCAATGCAAATATGCGTTACGACGAATTTCTTAAAAACCAATTGGCGGGCGATCTCCGCGACGGAGCAACCGATCGACAGATTCTGGCAACCACATTTAATCGCCTGCACCCACAAAAAACTGAGGGTGGAAGTGTTCCGGAAGAATTTCGCACGCAGTATGTCGCCGATCGAATTGAAACAGTAGCGACGGCCGTCATGGGGCTGACAATGGAATGTTGCCGCTGCCACGATCATAAATATGATCCGATCTCACAGCGAGAATATTACCAGCTGTTTGCTTTTTTTAACAAAATCGATGAAGCGGGTCTTTATTCCTATTCCACGCAATCGGTGCCAACACCCACGTTATGGCTGCCCTCCGAGGCAGAGCGGGATGCGATCGCTGCGGCCGAACGCCGAGTTCGCGAGGCTGAACAATTGATTGCACGCGAGGAGCTTGCGGCAGAGTCACGCTTCAACCGATGGCTTGCTGAGAATGCCGGATCGGATTCCTCCCCTGAGGAGAAAAAGTCGACCGTTTCTCCCGCGGCTCAAACGGATGACGAAGATGTGGCGGTGAGCGATCGACCGCATCGGCTCGTGCATTTAGATTTTGAAGGTGAGTTGCCGCGATCGACCGTCGCCGTTCCGGGTTGGGCGGGGCAGGGCGTACAACTCACGGGAGATGATGCGGTGGGGACCGGGGTTGGCGATTTTCGTCGCTATGACCCGTTCACGATCGCGTTGGCCCTGCGAGCCGAGAAGCATCCGGAGCGCGCAGTCGTGTTTCACCGTTCACTTGGCTGGACCGATGCCGGTAGTCGAGGCTACGAACTGCTGCTTGAGGAGGGGCACCTCAGCATGGCCCTCGTACACTTCTGGCCCGGCAATGCGATACGCATCCGAAGTCTGGAAAAAATACCACTCTCCAAATGGATGCATGTGGCGGTGGTGTATGACGGCTCGAGTCGGGCAGACGGACTGATGCTCTATGTGGATGGCAAGCCATATCCGGTGGAGGTGGTTCGCGACAAGCTCACCAAAAAAATTGCCGGGAAAGACGGCGATCGGATGGTGCTCGGTGCCCGCGGACGCGACAGCGGTTTTCGTGACGGACAGATTGACGAAGTGAAAATTTTTGACCGACAACTATCTCCTCTAGAGGTCGATGAACTGGCTGGCGGTGATCGATTGCAGGGGTTTTTAACGCAAGATCCAGAATCGCTCTCTCCGAAAGCGAAGCAGAGTCTGCGGCAACATTATTTGCAATCTCAAGATCCTCTTTATGGTGAAAGGCTTTCGGCGTTGCGGGATGCACGTGCCGAAGCGGCCAGTGCAGCCGATTCAGTGATCGAGATTATGGTGATGAATGAAATGCCCGAGGTGCGCACCACCCATCTGCTGGCGCGGGGCGCCTATGATCAACCGACAGACCGCGTGGCGGCAGCGACCCCTGAAATTTTACCCACCTTTCCGGAAGATGCCCCACGCAATCGATTGGGATTGGCTCGCTGGTTGACCGACCCTACGCATCCGCTCACGTCTCGTGTGGCGGTGAATCGGTTCTGGCAACTTGTTTTTGGAGAGGGTCTGGTGCGGACTCCGGAAGATTTTGGTACGCAGGGGCAACCGCCCACGCATCCCGCATTGCTCGACTTCATGGCTGCCGAATTCATCGAAAGCGACTGGGACATCAAGCGTCTTGTTCGCATGATGGTCACCTCGGCCACTTACCGCCAGGGCACAAATTTCGACTCTAAGCTTGTGGAGGACGATCCGGAGAACCGGTTGCTGGGACGGGCCGGGCGAAGGCAGTTGCCGGCGGAGATGTTGCGAGACGCGGCGCTTGCCATGGGTGGTCTGTTGATCGATCGCAGGGGCGGTCCCCCGGTCAAACCGTATGAGGTGGCAGTCTCCTTTAAGCCGGTAAAGCGAGATCAGGGTGAGGGGCTCTATCGAAGAAGCGTCTATACTTATTGGAAGCGGACCGGACCGGCACCCGCAATGATGGCCCTTGATGCGTCGAAGCGAGACGTCTGTCGGGTTCGCAGACCGCGGACCCAGTCGCCGTTGCAGGCGCTGGTGCTGCTCAATGATCCGCAATTTGTGGAGGCGGCCCGAAAATTGAGTGAGCGATTGCTGCGGGAATGTCATGTGGATGCGGTGGTTCGACGGATGTTTTTCGAGGTGCTTGGCCGCATGCCCACCGACGAGGAATTTGCGGTGCTGGACGATTTATTTCAAACACAGCGCGACTATTTCGAGCACCACACCGATGAGGCAGAGTTAACGTTCATGACTGGCGATACACCGCTGGATCCTGATTTGCCGGTCGCCGATGTGGCCGCTGGCAGTGTGCTGGCGAGTCTTCTGATGAATTTTGAGGGCTTTACGCGTTACCCGTGATTCAAACGGGATTCCGGAGTAAGCTATAGACAAAGAGCGTGTCGTAACACGGAAGGTGGATAGGAACATGTCTAAACAGTTGCGATGCTCGGGATATGCT
>JAYYJN010000267.1:0-3963 GCA_036146215.1 Planctomycetota bacterium | reverse complement strand
GGCCATTTGAGTCAATTCGGTTCGCGGTATGAAGCCATAACCGACACATAGCGTATCAACATCGATGGTCGATTCTCCTCCCGATGGTTTACCCGAGGCATCGCAAGCAGAAATTTCGACCCGCTCGACCGTTTCAGTGCCCTCGGCTCGCGTGACGAGATGCCCCCAATGAATCGGGATCCCGGCCTTTCGCAATTGGCCAAGGTAGTGACGACCTTGACCGAGTAATTTCATGTTTGAAAGCAGACCCGTGATGTGCGGCACTGCATCCCGGCGGCGAGCTGTTTCCACAACGCCAACCACCTCGGCACCGGCCGCGTGCAGCAGTGCGGCAACCACCAGCAGAAAAGGACCGCTGCCGGCGACCAAGATGCGACCACCGGGTATGATCTTCATCGACTTAACCATCGATTGGGCCCCACCAGGGGTCATCACACCCGGCAAAGTCCATCCAGGAAATGGAGCAACAAACTCATATGCGCCAGTCGCAAAGATCACTTGCTTGGCCGCAATAATCTCCCATCCCTTTGGCGATCGCACGGCGAGTTTTTTTTCTGGAAAGTAACCCCAGACGCTCGTCTGAGGGAGCCACTCGATTTGTTCTTTTATTGCGTCCACTTCACCGATCATTTGTTTTCCGCTCGCAGCGCTTGAATCTGCAGGCACCGGGAGGGAACTCAACTCAGCCGGAGGTTGACGGTAAATCTGTCCGCCGGTCGAATGATTTTCATCAATCAATGTCACGTCGAGGCCAGCGCCACTACCTGCAACGGCAGCGGCCATGCCCGCGGGGCCAGCACCCACAATCACCAGATCTCGCTGCATCATTTGCAATGCTCCCGAGAAGCGGCACGTTGACTTTTTATCTCAAGCCCATCGGTCACTGGAAATTGACAACCCCTTTGGTTTGTATTGCCGCTCACTTCGACGAGGCAATCAAAGCAGATCCCCATATTGCAGAACAGCCCCCGAGGTTCTCCTTTACGACTCGTTTTGCGCATTGCTTGCACGCCACTTGCCAGCAGGGCCGCTGCAACCGTCTCACCCTCGAATGCTTCGATCACCTGCCCGTCAAAGGTAAACGTGATCGGTGTGCCTCGATTCCCTACAATACGTCGAGCACCACTGTTTGACTTCCCGCCACTGTCACAGAGGGAGGTGTGTTGCCCGACTTTTGGTGAGAAATCTTTCATCGTGTCCATCATTCCTCAGACCAAACGCAAGTGGCGAATGGAAACGCCAGTTATCTGTTTAACCGGACACCGGCCGATGATCATTTTATTCAGGCACACATATCCGCCGATCGGTCTGTTCCTTATTATATCGGCTCTCTGCGGAGCCGCAGCGGACGAACCCCATCAGAAGTTGCAGATCATAAGGACATATCTTTTGGAGCGGATCCCGAAAAACGATTTCACCCCTACAACCAAACCGCCAGATACACTTCACGGCCACTTATTTTAGGGCTGTGGACCAAGTTTCTAGACCTGGGCTGCAATAGACATGGGCTGCGATGTTATATCTTTTCCGTCTTGCAGAAATGAGGGAAACCGAGGTTTTTCTCTGACTCATTGAAGCAGGACAGACAACCAAAGTGGGCCGGTAGCCCCATTGAACCGGTCAAATCAGAGGCTGTTTCCGCTGATCGGTCTGCAAAAGTGGTCGAGTGCTTCCTCTATTGTTGTTTTTTCAGTTCTGCAACCACCGCATCGGTAATGTCGGTGGCAGGGTCGGCATAAAAAACATTGCTTCTTGTTCGATCTAGAACAACGGTGAAATTTCCCTCTGCGGACAGTTTCAAAATTATGGGCTGGAGTTCACCGATAAAATCCTGCATTTGCTGCATCTGTATCTTTTGTAGGCTTTCCTGGCTCCGCTTTCTTAATTGCATTGTTTGTGCCTGCATCTGCCGCTGCATGACCTGTAAAATCTCAATTTGTTCGGGCGTTGGATTTTCTCCGAATTCCTCTCGTTTGGTGTCAATGTCCGATTTGAGAAGTTGTTGCTGGCGCATGATATCTGACTCGATAGCGGCGCGTTCTTTTCGAAAAATATCTCCGGCTTGAACGTCCCAACCGGTTTCTTTTGCGATGTCGTCCATACGAATAATTGCGACCGAGTTTTTATTCGAATTACTTGAGTACCATACAAAGAGTACAGCAACCACAATAATTCCACCTAAAATCCATTCCACACTATCGGGTTTGCGTTGCATATTGGCCCTCGTTTTTAAACTTTGTGATTGCCACCAACGCGGTTTGCTCGTCAGCGGAGATTGGTTTCTTGGAACGCATTACATCTTGATCGGTACTCGTTGTGACGTACCGATCCGATATGCGGCATTCTAATCGGCGAAGGTTCGACATACCAGATTATGCCACAGATATGCTGCTTCGTTTTTGCGTAAATCAAGGTTATTTCATGTCTCGGGCATTGCTAACGTGCGGTGGATCAAACAGAGTCCCGATGCCGCACGATGCAAAGTGAAATAGGAGAAAAAAGTAGAAAAATTTAGTTTTTAAGCAAAGCAGGAGAACTCGGAGCAGGTTGGCCTGCGTGGAAATTAACTTATAATGGGGATCGGTTCCCCCGGCCCCCCAAGGCCCCCATTTCCCTTCCACTCAAGTTCCTTTTGAGCCGATCCTTCCATGGCGATCCCACGGATTCCATCGCTTCTTGTCCGAGAGGCCCTGACTGGTGTAATCGCGCTGACGGGGGCGTTTGTAGTGATGGCAGAGGCTGCCGACGCGGTCGATGCACAGTCAGCAAATGCGAAGGCGCAACCACCTTTGTCGCGGCAGGAGGTCATCCGTCATTGTAGTCCGAGGACGGTTGATATTGAGATCCTCGGCCGTGATGCAGAAGGAAGATGGATCTCGCACGCTGCGGGCACTATTTTGCATGAAGATGGATATATCCTGACTTGCGAGCATGTGACCCATCCGGGTGATTCTCAAAAGATTATTTTGTCCGATGGGACCGCTTATCCTTATAAGGTTCTCGCTCGCGCGGGTGGCAGCTACGATACGGCCATTTTAAAAGTAGAACCCGAAGAGAAATTACCGATGGTCCGTCTGGGGCATAGCGACTCGGTTAAAAAAGGCGCAGAAGCAACCGTGATCGGGAATCCTTCTGGAAGACGACATTCGGTGAAACACGGTATTATTGATCGTGTGGCCTGCGGAGGTGGAACACAAATCCAGATATCACAGGCGGATATCGGCCCCGGAAATTCAGGGGGACCGGTATTCAATGATCGGGGGGAGCAGATCGCGCATGTCCATGTAAAAATCTGGACAATGCCCAACACCTCCAGACACATCCGAGTCGACCACGTCCGTGATGCATTTGCCAAGGTGTTTCTGAATGAAGACCGTTACCCACAACGTTTGGGAATCACGGTGGATTGCCAAGGAGACAAGGCTACGGTGCTTGCCGTGAAGCCGGAATCGGCAGCTGCCGAGGCGGGTATCCAACCGGGAGATGTGATAGAGGCCATAGACACGATGCGTATCTCCGAGGGAGTGCACTTTGGTTTGGCACTAATGGATCGCGTTAACGTCGCTCCGGTAGACCTGCAGATCCGCCGTGGTGATCAAGTTTTGACTAAGCAACTCACGCCCCAACCGCGCGAATCTGAAGCCCGCTAGTTGCGAGCGTGTAAAAGGGGGATCTACGACTATCCCTCGGCATTCTTTGCTGATCCCTTTTTTCTGTTTTGCTGTTGCATTTCTTTTAGCGAATCAAGCACTGCACGTGTATCGGCGGCCGCATGTGCTGGCCTCGGATGCGTATCATTAAACACTTTGAGAACCTCTGGGGTTTCAATCAGAATATCCGATTCATCGATTGTCCCATCTGCTTTGATCACCGCAGCATGATCGAGATTTAGGTGCCGCGCAAGAAAGGCATAGACGACCTCGCGTTTCGATTGATTGTAATCATGGTGCTGTTTGGGAAAGT
>JAYYJN010000266.1:0-5204 GCA_036146215.1 Planctomycetota bacterium | reverse complement strand
CACACCTGATCAGGCCATAGCGCTGCTCGACCGCTGCGACCATCCGAATCTACGCGTACTCTTTGACACGTATCATCTGGTAACCGAAGTACGCGATTATCAGGCTGCGATAATTTCGATGGACAAACGACTCTGGGGTGTCCACGCTTGCGAAAATGATCGGGGTGTGCCGGGCGGTGGGCTGATTCCCTGGTCGCAGCTTGCCGATGGCCTGCGTCAGATCGACTTCGCGGGGCCCGTCCTACTGGAGGGCTATAATTCGTCGATCGATGATTTTGCCTTTCGCCGCGGGATGTTTCATAACGTTTGCCCCGATGCGGATGCATTTGTTAGCACCGGCTTTGCATTTCTTCGAGAAAAGCTTGGCAACTGACTGGTGATTATTCGTCGCCGTCGCATCGACGGTTCTGTTGCCAGCGGCGCAATTTATAAAAGAGTGGGCCCCCTATGCGTTTGATGGTTTTTTTTGCATTCCAGACCATCCATTCCTTGGCGTGGGCTCCCCAATCCTCGGCCACGAAGGCGGCCGCCTTGTGCGGGGCATCCTCGCATTCGATTCCGTAGCGACCAAGCATCGTGCAGCCGTCGATCTGCCAACTGGTGCGAACCGGCTCGGATGTGAAGAGCCAGCGAATTCCGGCTGCTGCAGCGGCACGGGCCACATTTTTACCGTACGCGCCGCCCGGAATTGAGGCGACCTCGACCGGATAACCGAGGATATCGCTCAACTTCGCGATGCTTTGGGTCCATTCATTCAGAAGTTGTGCCTGTGAACATCGGGCCATCGGATTGGGATGCGAACAGGTGTGCGAGCCGATGCGATGTCCAGCAGCATCCAATTCGCGAATTTGGTTCTCACTGACGAAACCGGGTTTGCCGATCCAATCGGTGGTGATAAAAAAATGCCCCTTCCAATCGAAGCGGCCCAGTTCTTCAGCAATGATGGTCGCACTACTAACGCCCCCATCGTCAAAGCCAATGGTGCAGGGGGTGGGCTGCTGATTCACCTGTGGCAATTGTTCAATCGTGATCGGTGGTGATTGCAGCACCGTATTGATCGCATGCAAGTGCTCGACAAACGCCACACGATCGAGTTTATAGCGAGCAGCTGCCGCATCCGGAAAACCGCTCTGTCGGTGCGAATCCCCTTCGATCACATCATGGTAGAGAAGCGTAATTTGTTTCATCAAGATTGTTCCCTCAGGCGACGACGGGCATTCTTTTTCCATCGCAGATAGCGGCTCAGCCACGGCTGTCCCCAGGTCGCTGATTTACGCGCGGAGGTGTCGATCAACTGCGCAACGCCAGAGTGAATTTCAGAAATTGTTTCCGCAAGCGATGAGAGGTTATCAAAAGTGACCCGATTGTGGATCATGTTCTGCGATTCGTTGACCTCGTCATAGTCATAGGTGTAGTAACCATACACTCCACCGGTATCGATTCCGGAATCGACTTTCAGCAGGGTCATACCGACCCGTTCGAGATCATCTTCGGCAAGGGCCCAAAAGCAACCATAGGCGTTGCGATACTCGGGGCAAATGCCCGGGTGCATCACCAACGTTGCAGTTTTCGGCAGGGAAAAAATACGTTCTGCCAACAGCGTTTTACAACGGGCGATCATAATGTCGCAATCCGCTGCTTGAATAAACGCCTCGGCTTCTGCCGTATTGGGGCTGTGTGTGATCAATCGAGGAACGTCGGGTAACTCGGGATACTCGGCTTCCAACTGCGCTAACCGCGCTGCCTCCCACTGCTGATCTTTTCGCCCCCATACAAATCGATCGTAGAATCGAAACGCAATGACATCGAGAAAGCGTAGCAGCCCGACGCGCTGGATCTCGCGACGGATTCGCTTACGTTTCCGGTCCGCATGTTCACGCAGTACGACGACCCCTGCCAGTTCTGAAAAAGAGGAGAGCCAACGGGCCAGACCATCGCGATCGAGCGGATGTTGGTCGTGGCAGATGAGAACCGTGCGCATCGCAGATTGGCTTCCGAAGGGATAAAAACGAAAGAAAATGAGGAAAAGCCGACGGTGCCACATCGTAGCATCTGGCTTGCAGACGGTCCACGCCGCTGTGCCGCGAAAGATTATGGATCGGTTATGATGAGAGGCTGGAGATAGCGATGATCAAAAATTTCACGAGCGCCGCGGATCACTGTCTAGCACGAAATCTCGGGTTGAGCATCGGAGCAGGACTCGCTGTTTGGCTGGCCGGTGGCTTACTCTATGCGGAAACAGCCAACCAACTTCCCCATCTAGTGCTTTTTCTAGCGGATGATCATGGTGCATCGGATGCGGGTTGCTACGGAAATCCCATAGTACGCACCCCGCATCTCGACCGGCTCGCCAACGAGGGATTGCGATTTGATCGTGCATTCTGCGCATCTCCAAGTTGCACGCCCTCGCGATCGGCGCTGTTTACTGGCCTGATGCCGGCCCGTAACGGCGCGCATCCCAATCATTCTTCGGTGCGAAAGGACATCCGCTCGCTTCCACATTATCTTGGCCCCCTTGGCTACCGCACCGTGTTGTTCGGAAAAAATCACGTGTCACCTAAATCGGTGTTCCCCTTCGAGTATGTTGCTGGTCGGATTCCCCCGGCTGGACCGAATCAGGGAAGTGCGCTCGATACGAACGCACTCGATCGACTGCTTGCCTCACATGATCCAACTCGACCGTTGTGTTTGATCATCAGCAGTTGGAGTCCACATATCCCATGGCCAGAGAATGACGGTTACTGCGCGGAGGAGTTAAAATTACCTCCCGGTTCGGTGGATACCCCGGAGGCGAGGAAAGCGTTAGCCCGTTACTACACCGATGTAACGCAACTTGACGCCAGGTTGGGATCTAGTCTTGCATCACTTGAACGTCACGGATTTACAGAAAATCTGTTATTTGCCTATGCGGCCGATCACGGGGCCCAATGGCCGTTTGCCAAGTGGAACTTGTATGACGCCGGGACGCGTGTGCCGCTGATTGTCCGTTGGCCCGGGCACATTGATGCGGGCCGAACGACCGCGGCGATGGTCAGTTTGGTCGATCTGCTGCCGACATTCATAGAAATCGGCGGTGGAAAACCACCCGCCCAGATCGACGGCCGCAGTCTCTTACCCCTACTCGCTGGTGAAACCGACAGGCATCGCGAGGCCCTGTTTACAACGCACACCGGAGATGGCCGGATCAATCAATCACCGATGCGTGCGGTACGGACCGATCGCTGGAAATATATTCGTAACCTGCATCCGGAACGAACCTATGAAACGCATATCTCCCGAGGTGTCGCCCGCGATGGCCGTGATTACTGGGAAAGTTGGCTGACCGCGGCCCTAGACGATGAGTCTGCACGGCGGATTGTGGCGGCCTACGAGCAGCGACCGGCCGAAGAATTCTATGATCTCTCGCGCGATCCGCATGAACGAAAAAACCTTGCACATTCGCTGCCACCTGAGTTGAAGAACGATTTGCGGACCAGGCTAGCCACGTGGCGGGCGCAACAGGGCGAAGTGCCCTAGTTTGATCGTCGCCACAGACCCTCTACGTTACCGCGAGGGGCAACGGGTTTGGCCATTGTTCCTTCAATACCTACGATGGGTTAGGCTGGCGTTACGAATCCAATTGATAGAACGTACATAAAAGAAAGTTTTAATGATGCTAAGAACCATTCTACTGCTGTTGCCAATTTTTGTTTGTACCTTAGTAACAAATCTAATTGATGCGGCGCCTCCTACGCCCGGGTACAACCAGAATATCCCATCCGAGGTGTTGACGCCTGAGACGGTCGAGACGCGGATCGGAACGCTGAATTTTTTTGATGGTTTACCGGATGATGCGACTGTTAAGGCAGTCTATGACAATCTTGACTTCCTTCGTGGCACCGAGGCATTTTTGCAATTCATTCCGGCCGCATCGCTTGAAGCACTACGGGAGGGATCCCTATCGGTTGGCAGCTCGCAGCCCAACCAGGTCGTGATTATGGATCGGTTGCTCGACTCGAATCCGTTGTTCCTTACCGGCAACACCGACACGGTTTATGCGATGAGCTTTCTGGACCTGGAGCGCGATGGCCCCACCGTGGTTGAAATTCCTCCGGGGTGCGGACCGGGAACGGTGAATGATGCGTTCTTCCGATTTGTGACCGATATGGGTGCGCCCGGTCCGGACCGTGGCAAGGGCGGAAAATATTTAATTCTTCCGGAAGGTTATGAAGGGGATGTTCCCGAGGGTTATTTCACTTCAACCTCGCCGTCTTCGATCAATTGGTTGATTTTGCGCGGCATGCTGAAAGATGGAAAACCGGATGCGGCTGCCAAAAACTTTCGCGAGGGCCTGAAGGTCTATCCGCTGAGTGAAAAAGAGAAGCCACCGAAAATGGAATTTATCTCGGTATCGGAGATGCCTTTCAATACGATTCATGCAAATGACTTTAAATTTTTCCAAGAAATTAATAATGTCATCCAGAAAGAACCGGTCGATTTTATCGATCCGGAATTTCGCGGCGTGCTTGCCGGCATCGGCATCCAAAAGGGAAAACCTTTTGAGCCCGATGCTCGGATGAAAAAGATTCTCACCGAGGCGGTCGCCGTCGGCAACGCCACCGCACGAGCACTCAGTTTTAAGCCGCGGTCGGACACGGTCTATATCTATGATGACAGTGGTTGGTATACGGCCTTCGATGGTGGCGATTACCGTTGGCTGATCGATGATGGCAAGGGTGGCCGCAATCTTGATGCCCGTACTTTGTTTTTCTATATCGCTACCGTGAATACTCCTGCAATGGTGAAAGAGATGATCGGTGTCGGTTCTCAGTATGCGCTCAACGCGCTTGATACCGAGGGCGCATATCTTGAGGGTAGCAAGAACTACAAGCTTAATATTCCCAAGGATGTGCCAGCGAAAGATTTCTGGTCTGTTGTTGTTTATGATCCGCAGACCCGTTCGGAATTGCAAACCGATCAGCCGTTCCCCAGTCGCAACAGTCGTCGCGATCAAATGCAGGTTAATGAGGATGGTTCAGTCGATCTTTATTTCGGACCTAAACCGCCACCCGGTAAGGAAGCGAACTGGATCCAGACGGTCCCCGGCAAGGGCTGGTTTCTTTGCCTTCGGCTTTACGGTCCACTGAAGCCCTGGTTCGACAAATCGTGGCGACCGGGTGAAATTGAAAAAATGAACGAGGGATGATGCAGAACAGGCAAGCGAT
>JAYYJN010000265.1:0-7470 GCA_036146215.1 Planctomycetota bacterium | reverse complement strand
CTCAAGCAATCCAGTCACTGCCCGAGATGTTTTTTCCACCGGTAGAGTTTCCTGATCCACAAAACCTGCCGCAAGAGAAATTAGTTCGGGGCGACTTAATGCCTCACGCATGAGATAACTGATCGGTGCCTCAACTGTTCTTTGCGAAAGTTTCGAGAGATTCGACATTGAAATTACCTGGATAAAGTATGACCCCGATCCTGGCGAGCATAAAAAACCAGGAAGAAGCAGGTCAAGGTCCAAATCGAGAGTTAATAATCCATGAATTTGTTAAACTATCCATCCGCACTTCACCCTGCATTCGATATTTGAGCAAGGTAAATTCCGTGGTTCATTGGCTTCATAATGCAAAGCCCCTTTATCGCAAAGGGTATCACAAAGGGCGTACCGCCATGCACGCCGCGCTTGATCTCGTGATACCCCCAACATGTAATTACTGTCGCTGTGACCTGAATGATAAAAATCGCTGGCTCGGACTATGTCACAATTGCTGTCTTCTTTTAACTCGATCAACCGAACTTTATTGCGATCGGTGTGGAACTAAATTTGCCGCGCATAAAGCAGAGCGAACATTTAAGCGAATTAGAACGTGCGATGCATGTAAACATCTTGAATTTAATTTTTCAGAGATTTTTACACTGGGTCCCTATCAAAATCATCTACGCGACGCCGTTCTGCAAACCAAATATCCACAAGGGTATTCGCTTGCTGTGTCTCTAGGACGGATGCTCGCTCGCACCCAGAAAAAAGAGATTGATGCATTCCAAGCAGACTTAGTCGTCGCGACACCAATGCACTGGTTGAGACGTTTCCAAAGAGGCGCTCATGGACCAGATGCAATTGCAAATGGCATGGCCGCATATCTCGAACTTCCGAGGGCAAATCGGCTGATTATTCGGTCCCAATACACCGAAAAACAAGTCGCTCTCTCTCAGAACCAAAGATCAAAAAATCTGGTAGGCGCGTTTCGTCTATTAAAAAAGAATGTTGTCAATAAACGAATTCTCTTGATTGATGATGTAATGACAACTGGAGCGACTTGCAATGAAATTGCTGGGGTATTTCGATCGCATGGGGCAATTGATGTGGCAGTGGCAGTCGTTGCGCGACAGGGATTGAAAGATCGGAAAGCAGCCCTTCGTTCGTAACCCCCGATTGGCAGCCCCCTCGACACCCCTAATAATGGATGACGGTGTAGCAGCAGAACACATGATCGTGAGGGCGCGTTTTTATAAAGATCGCCTCAAGTCGATTATCAGCTTACGCAAAAAGTGGTTGCAGAATTATGCCTCAACCTAAAACTGACAAAAAAAAGGCCGGGCCGTTTCGTCCGTTTCGACGAGCAGTGGTGCGCGGGATTGGTGTGATTCTTCCACCTCTCCTCACCATCGTAATTTTTGTTTGGGTGGGAAGCACTGTTAATACATATGTGATGCAACCGGTCAAAAACGTGACCCGAAAAATTTTGGTTTGGACAATAGATGATCAGGTAAAAAATTTTCCTGGAGTTCCGCCCAACGTATATCTGGCAACGAAAAACGAAACCAAATACCATCGCTTGCCACCACAAGCTGACGGTCGCACCAATCCGCTATGGGTTCCCGAGTCGGTTTATGGGCTAGTGACCGAACCAGAAAATCTTGAAGGCCACACTATACCAACTACCCGCAAGGGTATCCTGTCGCGTTATGTCGACCTTCGCTATTTAACACCTCAAATTGTGATCCCGGTTTTTACGTGCATTTTTATTCTTGCGATGTATCTCCTTGGAAAATTCCTTGCAGCCCGCTTTGGAGGGATGGCAGTTGCTGGCCTGGACAAAGGTATTGAGCGACTTCCCCTCATTCGAAACGTTTACGGTTCGGTAAAACAAATTACGGATTTTGTCTTTAGTGAGACAAGCGTGGAATATACACGTGTCATTGCGGTCGAATATCCGCGGAAGGGAATTTGGTCGCTGGGATTGGTTACGGGGGAGAGCATGTTGGATATCGCGTCCGCCGCTCAAGAACCTGTCTTGTCTGTGCTGATTCCTACCTCGCCGGCGCCCTTTACCGGTTACACCCTGACGATCAAGAAAAGTGAGGCTATCGACCTAGACATTACGATTGATCAGGCAGTTCAATTTATCGTGAGTTGTGGTGTTGTAATTGCTCCACAACAATTACAAAAAATTACGGATCAACAGCAAATCTCTGATACGCAGAGGTTAGATCATTCGGGAAAGTCCGATGCAGATGAATCGCGTTAACGAGGCGATCTAATCTGATCTGTTTCTGTAATCGCGGATTTTTAACGTAGGAGCTGGCAAGCAAAAAATGCTTATCCGAATCGGGACACGTCAAAGTCGTTTGGCCCGCTGGCAAGCAAACTGGGTTGCGGCGGCACTCCGCGAACATGGATGGAAGGTAGAACTGGTTTTTCTGTCGACCGAGGGCGATCGCAAGGACAGAGGCGCCCTTTCCGAGATCGGATCGGTGGGCGTCTTTACACGCGAAATTCAACGCGCGCTGCTTGAAAATGAAGTCGACCTTGCGGTTCACAGTCTCAAAGATTTACCGACTGCTCAAGCAAATGGTATCCAATTAGCATCCGTGCCTTTACGTGGTCCCTGCGAAGACGTGTTGGTGACTCGCGACCAAACCACGCTTCGTGACTTGCCGCAAAAGAGTCGCGTTGGGACCGGTAGCTTAAGGAGACGGTCACAACTTCTGTATATGCGAAATGACCTCAAGGTTGAATCCATACGAGGAAATGTCGAAACACGAATAAAAAAATTAGAGGCTGGAGAATATGACGCAATTATATTAGCGCGTGCAGGGCTGGTTCGGTTGGGGCTCACCGATTACGTTCACCAGATTTTTCCCATTCAGGAAATGATGCCGGCTGTCGGACAAGGGGCTTTGGGACTGGAAATTCGCGAATCCGACACAGAGTTACACAGCTGTCTGCAAGCGATTAATCATCGGCCAACACACCAAGCCGTTTTGGCGGAGCGAGCCCTACTTTCGAAGCTGCAGGGAGGCTGTCTTGCGCCAATTGGTGCACTAGCAATTGCAACAAAAGAAAATCAGTTGCAGCTTGATGCTGTTGTCCTCAATGTATCGGGAAGAGAGCGCCTTTTCCATTCGTGTCGCATGCCAATTGAGGAGGCAGAAGAACTGGGTAAAGAAACAGCCGAACACCTTCTCGAAGCGGGAGCTGAAGCCCTCATTCATGCGGAACGTGTGCCAAAGAGCCCATGAAAGGCTCTCCGAATACGCTTCGACCTTATGAGAGCGGACTGTGCAAATAAAACAGGTCCCGAAAGGTTAGTCCCACCACCAGCGCCTGTGGTCAATTTTTTCGGGTTGTACTGCAGCGTGGGCTTCTTTGACACTTCCCTTGTCATCCGACTTCAGATTGGTTCCGGTAAGTGCTTCGGTCGCCTGGATACGCACACCTCCTCCGACCGGCGTCATCAACGTGTTTCCTTTCCAGCGTACATTGACTGCTGTTTCCACCCGAACCGGAGTGTTGTACGTCTGCACCGGATAGGCACCTTCATCCGAGAAAACTGGCATAGACCAATTAGCCATTTCGTAGAAATGTTGATCGCGAATGAAGGCGGCCGCGACGGAAAGATCGATCAAATTCCGTAGTTGCGCCCAAATGGGTGATTTTTCTGCCATCTTGCGATATGCGCGGGTAAATGAATTCGTAAATACTCTACTCGCTCGATCTACCTGACCGACGCCTGAACGCGAGCCATCTCTGTTTACGACTTCATCCTCTCCGATCAACTTGACGCCCTCACCGACCATCTCCATCGCGAGGTCGTCATCAGAAACCATTACACGCTCGTAATCAGGCACAAAATACCAACGACGCATTGCATTACGCGCAACCGAGGCCGGATTAGCCTTGTCGATGTACGTGGCAAGGCGAACCGGTGGTTTTTCCAAACCGATACCGATCAACTTCATCCGGTAATCGGCCTCTACCAATACCTGCGCAAAATGAGTGTTTGCCGCAACGCCATTAAAGGCAACTTCCTGCAAACCAAGACTATTCTGTAAGCCAGTCGCTATCCGGGTCGCATCACTAGGACGAACACCTCGCAGATTGGCTAAGAATTGCTGCATCCTCTGTAACCCCTCCTGCGTCGGATCGATCGATACGGTAATCACCGTGTCGTCCAGTGATCCTGGTGAGAAAGTCCTCAAGGCGACGATCAGATCTTGCAATTCCAGGCACGGTTGACCGGTGTGAATTCCCACAACGCGGCCACCGGCGTCATGCACCCAGCCTTCTGCAGGGCCGGCAATCACAATGTCCTGGGTCTCTGGATAATAAAAGACGTATTCCAACCGATTCAGCCCAGCAAGATAAAGCATTGCATCGTCTGGTTGCCGATTATTGTCTATCGCGTCAGCTAACGCTTTCTCAAGTCGGTTCAAAGAAACTTTACGCAGCGGACTGCGTTGACGAATATCCTGCGGTAATGCTGCACGAGCAGCATTGATACGCGAACGCATTAGAGCACCATTTGGGTCCTCATAAGTTCGCAGTTTAAGGACGCCTTCTGGATCAACGAGAACGCCCGCGACACCACTCAAGTCTCCACCGAGACCTCCTCCGCCGGCGTTCTGGCTCCAACCGATGTTAGGCGAACACGCAGCCCAAAATACAACAAGTAAAACAGGAGTAAATAGATTGCTACTCTTTCTCATCGCTCGCCCTCTCTGAGCCGGTGCCTGTTGTTCCGAATGATCCACACACGTTGCTACGTTTGTGTTACCCGATAACTCTTTCGGGTAACGCACTTCTAGCGGGTTACAGATTAGGGCTTCGGATTTGAGGATCCGAAGCAGCCCGATCTCATCCCCGCTATAACTGTGGGTTAAAAAAGCGTTTCCTGCACCGATTTTAGTTTGGCAAAATGTAAAAAACAACAAATTTAGGCTGTTTCAGCGATTTAATGGCGTTGTAGCCGACAAAATCGGCATTTCCCCACCAGTAAACTTTCTTCGCCGAAAAATTGGCTCCGCCGTCGCAAAGGACTACGATGAAGGAGGTGGCAGGGAGAACAGGGGTCTACTGCCGGCAGGGGCAACCGGACTCCACGAAGGACCATTGGTTGTGCAAGCTCAACAAAATCAATCTGATGCAGTGGCGGTTAGAGGTTATTTTCTCACCCATTGCTCTCTTGAGACTCTGGTGCGAATCCATTTTCTCATTTGCCTCGCGATGGCTTGGTTATTTGTAATCGCTACGATTACAACTGCCTCAGAATCACCGCAAAAATTGTTTCCAGGCGGTGAAAAAAGTGACAACAGTGCGTTGCGGATTTCGGCGGCCACGGAAAAACTTTTTTTGGCTCCTCCTCGTAACCGAGATGAATTGCGAGCAATGCAGGAGCATACGCAGCGACTCTCCAAAGCGGTAATTCCGGCTGTCGTCGGCATTCGTTTAAAAAATGGTATGGGCAGCGGGGTGATTATCAGTCCGGATGGATACATTCTCTCGGCGGGACACGTTACCGGAAGGTCCAACAAACCAGCCACCGTCTTTCTCCCCGATGGGCGAAAATTTTCTGCAACCACACTGGGTGCAAACCACAGGGTCGATGCAGGGTTGCTGAAAATCTCCAGCGATCAGATTGATAGCGATAACCCGTTGCCCTATGTGCCGACTGGAGATTCGGATGCACTTCAGTATGGGCAGTGGTGTATTGCAGTGGGTCATCCCGGGGGATTCCAAGAAGACAGAAAGCCGGCAGTCAGGATGGGGAGAATGCTTCTCCAGGGAGAGAATATCATTGTCACAGATTGCACATTGGTGGGCGGTGATTCAGGGGGGCCCCTTTTTTCCGCGGCGGGTGAGGTCATTGGGATTCATAGCCGAATTGGCGAGGGCATTGAAGCAAACCTTCACATTCCCGTTAATGTGTTTGAAAAAGATTGGGGTCGTTTTGCACAGGGAGATGTTTGGGGCGGCCCTTCTCCAGGAGGTCCTTTCCTGGGTGTACTCGAAGCGGGCAATCGAGAAGAAGCAGAAATCGGTCGTGTCATTCCTGGTGGCCCGGCTGCTTTGGCTGGAATGCGCAGGGGTGACATTGTCATAAAATTCAATGGCAAGCCAATTCAAAATTTTTCTCAACTTGTGTCCGCTGTATCTGAGTGCGATCCGGGAGAAATGGTTCGGCTAGATGTCAGACGTGAGACAAAGCAACTGGTTATTAAAGTTGAAATCGGTAGCTTCGGATTTAATGCCTATAATTAGAGGACCACGTCTCTAATCGGGAATTCGAGAGTCAACCAAATTTCGCATTAACAGGCTGTCTATGCTTGGTTTAAAAAATAAACGTCTATTCCCTCTGATCATTTTTTTTGGGGCCTTCTTTGGATTGTCGCGTGCGGATGCGCAGTGGAAATATCTAAAAAATCACCCCGATGTTCATCAGGTATTTGTTCCCATCATTGAAACGGCTCGAAAAGCGACCGTTCAAATTGAAAAAAATAAAAAACAGGTAGCACTCGGCGCAATAATTGATCCGGCTGGCCTGATTGTTTCAAAATCAAGCGAATTAGATGGAGACATTCGGTGCAGACTTTTTGACGGAAAAATATATCCGGCAAAGGTCGTAGTGCGTGATGCCAAATATGATTTGGCACTACTGCATTTGGAGAACACACAGAACCGGCGATTTGTTCCCGTGTGCTGGGAAAAAGAGGAAGACACTCAGGTCGGCAGTTGGCTGGTAACCCCCGGTATTGGTACCAACCCCCTTTCCATTGGCATTGTGAGCATCGATTCTCGGAACATTCCCCATGAGCGCGGATTCCTGGGTGTTCAACTCACGCAGGCAGAGCGTGGGCCGCGTATCGAGGTGGTGTTCCCCGGCAGCGCAGCCGACCTGGCAGGACTGAAACGCAATGACATTGTGATCAGTTTAAACGACAAACCTGTTCGTAGCCGCCGGGATTTTATGAATCGACTAGCGAAGATGATGCCCGCGCAAGAGATCCAGTTGCGGATTCTACGTGGAAATCAGGAGCAAGAAGCCATAGCGAGGCTGGGTCGCATGGAGGGAATCGATGCGTTGGAAACAAGGTTCGGGGTCATGAACAGTATGGGCGGGGAACTGAGTCTGAGACGAGCCGATTTTCCCCAGGCATTTACGCACGACTCAGTTCTACAACCGGAGCAATGCGGTGGACCCATTGTCGATATGGATGGGGATGTCATGGGTATCAATATCGCCCGAGCGGGTCGGACTTGTAGTTATGCATTGCCTGCCGAGTTGGTAGTCGAGTTAGTCGATCAATGGAAAGGCAAACCGGAACACCAAGTTTTTTTCCAACCTCCGCCCAGCGCCTCGCCGTAGAATTTTTGGTGATAGAACTACAGCGACGATGACAAGGGTATGAGAGCCTTCGCCGCTCCTGTCCTTATCCACTCCTGTTGAGCTGCGCCCGATATGATTCA
>JAYYJN010000264.1:0-3556 GCA_036146215.1 Planctomycetota bacterium | reverse complement strand
CTTTATCTTTTGCGGTTACCGGAGTGCTTCGATTGCGATTAGCCGCTTGGAGTCCGAGGCCCAATTGCGCAAGGTTACTCTGAGCCTGGGCTGAACGGGCGCGGGCACGCACCGAGGCCACACTGGGAAGAAGCAACGCGATCAAAACCACGATCACGCCGATCACGATCAGAAGTTCAACCAGTGTGAAACCTTTTAACGTTTTGTGGTAGCGAAAGTCGAGCACAGATCGTACTTGTATTGTCGTTTAAGGCTTAGGCGATTTGATTGCCGTAATGATACCCGTTTTAAAATTTATAAAATATCTATTCTCAACCAATCCGATTATTATTTTCAACGAGGGAAAATTAACGATCCACAGAATCTCATCTGCTTTTTCAAATCAAGAAAAGCAGGGTTCGTCATGCGTGAATTGCTTCAATATTGCGATGACTCAGGGCACGGGCACGGTTGAGGGTCGATTGACAACGCGTGAATAATCATATTCGATTGATCCCCGTTTTTGTGAAAGTGTTTTAACAAGTTGCTTCTGAGCCATCGTAGAAATGTTTGTTGTGCTAACAAGTGCTTTCCATAAACGGGGCAGACGAAGAAGCACAGGAATTGCGGCATCAGTAACGGCGGTGTTTTGAAGATCCAAAATTTCAATGTTTCCTGCCCTTAGCAGTTCATTCACGCCCTGATCAGTAATGGCGGTACCACGTAAGGAGATACTGCGGATATTCTCGGGCAGCGGCATGTTGGCGAGGTCCTCGTCCGTGATATGGGAATTTTGAAAATCCAGATGAATTTGCAATTCCCCATCATGTTTAGCCACAGCGAGGTCGTAACCGCGTAGGCTTTCTCCGGGCGGCAACGGTTCTACGGTAGTCACTCGAGCCGCTTCGGGAATATCCTCCGTAAAAACGTCATGAGTTCCAGCGGGCAGACGAGGTAGTGCCAGAATGGGGGATCGCTCTTGAATCTTGAGCATTCGGTCAGAGAGAAAAAAACGAATTTTTCCGAACGCTTGTGGTGAAACCTCAGGCGATGCGACATTCACCATACATAAACGAGGCATCTGACGAAGGTTTTCAAGAGCACGGTCGGTAATTTTTGTATTTGTCAGATCGATCTGTTCAATATTGTGTCCCCGCGCTAATTCCTGAGCACCCGCATCCGAGATGGATGTATCACAGAGTGAGACACTGCGCACCGTGTCAGGGAAATCCAAAGTAGCGAGGTCGTCATCGGTGATCTCTGTCCCACCGAATTCGACGTGGACATGCATCGTTCCACCAAGGTCTTTCACTTGCTGTGCAAAATCACTGTGACTCGTTCCACCACAACCAATCAGCCAGGTCAGGGAGCAAACAAAGAAAGCCATGTGGATCGATCGAAGAAAGAAGCCTGCGATTCCGCAGCGCGACGCGACATGTTTTGCCGTCTTCACTTTTCCATCTATGCGAAGATGCGTTGCTGTCTCTTGCGACGCATTTAACATGTCAGGGCTGGAGTCGAATTCCATGTTCAAGCTCATTCAATATCGTCACGGCCATGCATGTTGCATAGTGCCGACCACAATTCCCACTGATCGTACCTGAGGGGTTCCAACTTCCTTTGGCATGCCCCGTGTTAATTTGCGATGCAAGTAATTCGGCCTTGAGTCCCGCAGAATACGCACTCTCTCCGTTGTAGGCAGCCATGCGATGTGTGAAAAATGCCATCCAAAAATCTCGGGCTGATGGAGGGTTGTCATTCATGTAATCAGTGAAGACTTGATGCCCGGCGCGGCCCCCATTAAGCAGCAGCAGTGTCATGAGCTGTCCGCAGTTCATGTTGTCATTAATCGTTCCATACGATAGGTAATGAAATTTCCGCGGGAGCCATTCACCTTGATCAAAGACACATTCGCATCCATTGCCTCGAGTGGCAATCTCTGCAATGTTCAACTCCTCGGCATCGAATTGAATTCCCCCTAGTTGAGATGCCTTCAATGCCATTGAGCCCCAGGGGTTTGTCAGTACGTCCGACCAACCCCAATCCTGATGATTGTGGTAGTGCCACCCCCCGTTGTGGACCGGAGAATTGCAGCCTTTGGTCTCCCAGGGACCAAGATCGGCATAGTTGATCGGCTTACGCTCGGAAATGGTATAGTCGGTTGCCATTTGAACGGAGGTGCGTAGGCGGTGTTTATCCACGCTGCATCCACTATCCCCCGTACCGCAATTACCCGCTAACGCCATATCCATACCGGCAACCGCCTCTGCCATGGCGTAGTGCGCGAACAGGTGCTCGACAGTTCCGAAAGTGGCGTACGTATTATCTTCGTGGTAACCACCCGCACCATTTTGATAATCCATCATCCAGTTGATTGCCTTGCACAGCGACTCTCGGTAATACTCTGGTCCGCTCACCGGCGTATAACCGGCACTCAAAAGCGCCAAGATTCCAAAAGCAGTTGATGCACCAGCGTAACCGCCACCCCCGTTACCGTCACATTGCCCGTTGCATGGCGGGCCATTCGTCCCGGGTGCGTTTGAATGCACATGTTGCCACGAACCATCGGCCTGCTGATGCTCTACGATCCAGTCGAGCCCGCTTGTCATTTGAGGGAGCGGATTTTCCGGGTAATCACAGGGGTCCACGCCGTAATCGGAGTAGGGGTCGGTATGATCGTAAGGAGAACTCTCGGAACACGCTTCGCGATCCAACCAGATGGCATCAGCATGAACGCGACCGTTAGCATTCGACGCATCGAGCACAACACTCAGTACGGAGGAAGAGATATCAAAAGGACCGCCAGATATTTCCTGCCAGCCATGTTTATGGTGGGGACCAAGGACTCGCTTGTTAACATTATCCCAACCACCGCACGCCACGAGGTCCCAATAATTGTCATCGAAGGGTTGCCCGTCCGGACAGTCACCCGCATTGCAGCAGTGCCATTTTTCAATGGGAAATGTGTCTTTTGGGGGGTTCTGCTTTTGATTGACGGTGTCGCTCGATAGTGGATTACCCATCGTATGGATGTTGTCATACACCGTGAAGTTTGCATTTGTTGCCCCTTGTGGGTCCGCTTTCCAGGTCACGTACACCCGATACTTTCCTGGGACCAGATCCTTCAGAGTGTAGATAGCTTGCGCCGATACTCCGGCGCCGGCCCGATGCATATTATTCGATCGGCAGCCACTGGCATCGCCGCTTTGAATCAATTGAAATCCGGAACCGGATGTTTGGAAGGCCGCGGTGGCGTCACCAATGCCGTTGTCCACTAAATAGCCTTGATATTCTTCGTCGCATTCGACCGCGCTTGCTTCCCCGCCTCCGGTATCCTCCCCTGGGCATGCGTCACCCACTCCGTCACCGTCGGCGTCTGCTTGATCGGGGTTGGATTCGGTATCGCAATTGTCGTAGCAATTGTCGGTCTCTCCGCTCGTGCACGGGTTGTACGACCCGGCCCCCGGATCCTGCGGGTCAATCGGATCACCGGCAGAGGAACCGTCGGGGACATTCGGGATGCCATCACCATCCGGGTCATAAAGCGGGGGAGTGTCACATTCATTACCGACGCCGT
>JAYYJN010000263.1:0-5174 GCA_036146215.1 Planctomycetota bacterium | reverse complement strand
GTGGACGAGGCATCTGATCCAGTGTATCAAGAGCATCTGCTAGCTGTGATGGATTGTTGACCAGTCGCATACGATTCTGGCCTCCCAGAGCCATCTGCACCGATTTCATGCGTTTCGATAAGGATTGCGAACTCGCTTCCACAAATGGAATCACCTGTGCGACCATAGCCTCGGTCACCCAGTAGGGTTTCTCGGCAGTATCCCATGCACGAAGTAATGCTGCGTTCTGCTGGACATCCCTCAGGGTCGCAATGCTTTGATCAGGCCCGGGTAGCGGAAGCCCATAGGTCGGGTCGAAGAGATAGATTTCTCCATTGTGCAGTATTCCAACCGTCCACAGCGTGAGCGTTGGCGATTCATCCGGACCCGCTACCTGCGGAAGGTACAGCAACACCACCTCTAAATCAATTTGTCGCGCCAACAGGGCAAAAAGCCACGCACGGTCCACCGCCGTACCATGTCCGAGCAAGAGTGTTTGCCAGGGAAGTTGGGCAGAGGGCCTCGCATCCGCGGCAGGCTGCGGATCGAGCGCGATGTGCGTAACAACCCATTCAAATAAATCCTGCGCGGCGTCGAGATCATCGTTTGAGTTCAGCGATGCATAATTTGCAACGCTGTTAATCAAAGCACATTCTCGAAGGTAGACCCCGTCATAATTGTTGTAGGTTGCATCCTCAAGACCGGAAATAAGCGGACCGGTTTGAAATATCTCGGGCAGTGTGGCCAGCAGTGGGTCAAGCTGCCAGTTGGTTTGTGGCTGCTCAATGCGGCTCCATTGATTCAGCCGGTCAATGATCTGGGTAAGAATTTGAGTCGGGCCAAACTTCGAAAGGTGATTCAGATTGTCGACCGCGTAGTCAAAATAATCCTGATTTTGCCCGCCACTGTCCTGGGCGTCTGCCGAAATCGGAATGACCGGTTGCTCGGCACAACCCGTTACCGCAACGACAAGAACCAGCAATTGAAACGCCCGGCAGTGATATCGGTAAGGAGATAGCATTAAAGTCTCTATTTTTGAGGTTGGGATTGATTCATCAGCCAACTGTTCAGGAAGTGATCTCAAGTATCGTTTCACGCAGCCTCAACAACCGGCATATCATCCCTTCAAATGTAGCGAGCGGTATCATATTCTGTCCATCACTTGGCGATTGATCCGGATCGGGGTGGGTCTCGAAGAAAAGCCCATCGATTCCCACTGCGATCGCGCCGCGAGCCAATGGCTCTACCAGTTCTCGGTTACCACCGGTCGCCCCAGGCAATGAACCGGGTTGCTGGACACTGTGTGTGGCGTCAAACACAACCGGCACACCGAGTTGGCCAAGTCCGAAAAGAGACTTAGCGTCACTCGCCAATCGCCCGTAACCGAAGAAGGTACCCCGCTCACAGACGAGCGTATTCTGACATCCACCTCCGCGGAGTTTCTCGATCACATGCCGCATATCCTCGGGTGCGAGAAATTGTCCCTTTTTGGCATTCACTGCACGGCCAGTCGACGCGGCGGCGAGCAATAGATCAGTTTGTCTGCATAAAAATGCGGGAATCTGCAGCAGTTCGCAAACCTCACCGACCGGAGCGGCTTGCGACGGTTCGTGAATATCGGTGGTCACCGGAAGCCCTGTCTTTTCGGCAACCATCTGAAGAATTTTAAGGCCCTCGGACAGACCTACCCCGCGATACGCGTCGAGGCTAGTGCGGTTTGCCTTGTCGAAGGAGGCTTTGAAAATCAGGTTGACATCAAGCTTTTCGTTAATGGCTGCTAGCTTTTCAGCGACCGCAAGGGTCGCCGCCGCGTCTTCGATCACACAGGGTCCGGCGATCACCAGCAGCGGGTTTCCATTGCCGCACTGATAGGGCCCGATCGTAATAGGATCCGATGTCACTAAGCCGTACCTTTTTAGGGGGGACCTTTCGTGTTTGGTGGCAATATAGAGGTGTAACGCACGGTGAGGCAACCGTTCCTTAAGCGGAAAAAATGTCTAATAAACGGCAAGTCCTGCCAAGTAGTCCTGCAGCGTCTGATTGCAGCGAAATGCTGTGAAAGTGTTTAAATTTCTCGGGCAAAATCAGACAATTGCCGCATTTTGATCTAGCCAATGGGAGGGGGTTTGTGGTGCAAACAAACAATCCTCAAAAAAATAAAAAAAGATTTAACTCAAGTCCAGCAATGGTGATGTGACCCAAGCGGATTCACGGGAATCAGCTTTTTGGGGTTTAGGCACACCGATTGCGATTAGGTGGAGGTGCACTAAGACGAAACAGTGTGATTCCAAATGAGACTGGCCCGTAGGCCTCTGATGTACTCCTGCCGGATGGTTGCCTTGCCCCTGGCCACACGGCACTGTCAAATCGTATTTGGCACATCAGAGGCCTCCTTTTTGCGCTGATGGTGGTAATTGTTGGCACGGCTGATCGATTGTCTTACTCGCGGTGCGGTGAGCAATCCGGATACTAAGCTTCGATTTGGGCCCCCACTAACTTCCCGCCCGGGTCACCAATATCAGCACGACGAGGACCGTTAGGATTGAACCGATCGTCGTCCAGAAAACGCAGTCAGCGGCGGTGCGACTATCCCCCTCGAGTTCAATGGAAATAATCAGCGTGTTCACGGCCGTTGGTGCCGCCGCCGCAATCGTCAATTGTGCACCGGGCCAGGGCCAGATTCCGATTGCCCAACAAGTCAGGGCAGTGATCGCCGGTAAGATAAATAGTTTGACAGTCATCGCTGGGCCGATCAGATGCCATTGAGGCCACCGGGCGTTCCGGGCAAGCTGTGCCCCAAGTGTAAGTAGCATGACCGGCACAGTGGCGTCAGAAAGCATGTGAAGCGGAACGGCGATAAACTGGGGTAATATCGCACCGGATTCACGCACAATGAATGCGGTAACTACAGCATAAATCATTGGAAGTTTGAAGAATCCCAGCAAACCGCCGACCCCCTGCCCTTTTCCCCAGGCAATCACAGCATAACCGACCATCCAGACGGCAATGTTGCTTAGCATGATTACCATTGCCTGGACCGCGACGCCATCCTCGGGGGGACGACCAAAAAGACCGGGGTGCGAGCGGTAAAAGAGTTCGGTCACCGGAAGGCCAAAATTTCCTGCGTTGTATACGAGGCCTCCCAGCAATAGCGCACTCGCCGTGCTGTGTTCGATTTTTTTAAACCGATAAATTGTCGAAAGTCCGATCCCGAGCAATACAACCGGTAGGACACTTCCCCAGGTTACCTCTGCAATGTCTCTCCAGGTGAGCGAACTGTAGGCAACCTGTTCGAATAAAAAACTTGGTACCAGCAGATAGATCGTCAGTTGGTTGAGTGTGCCAATCCGAATGCGACCCCGACGATTCATTACCGCACCGAGACCGACCATAACCAAGATCGGGAGCAACACATTCACGAGCAGCACGGTAAAACTGACGGCCATAAAAACTTTCAAATGATCCGTATTTCAGAAGCGTATCGTTGTGTTCCGCGGGCTAAGGTGCCAATTGAGCAAGCCCATTACTCAGGCAAATAATTCCAGGATGGAGTCGGGAAGCACAGGCGTTGCCCCCGGCACGGAAGCAACATACGCTCCAAGGTGGCTGGCTGCATAGAGGATTTGATTAGGATCCCACTTACGTAAAAATCCGATTATCAGACCTGCCGAGGCAGCATCCCCGGCGCCCACCGCATCGGCCCCCGGTTCGCTGGGATAGCATGCGGGTTCACATGTATGAAACCCGCTCGGCAAATAGAGTTGCATCCCCTTGGCGCCTTGAGTGAGCGCGACAAAACGCAAGCGATGCGTTTGCAGCAACTGTGGGCAGATAATGCGGGGGTCTGTCGATTCGAAATCCAACAGGCAGGTAAGAGTCTCAAGTTCTTCCAAGTTTAACTTAAGTGCGGTTGCGCGATTGAGATTGTGTTCGATCATCGAGCGCGAGTAGTAGTCCTGCCGCAAATTTACATCAAATAGTTTGAGTGCACCTTGAGCACTTGTTAAAAAACGATCGATCGCTTCTCGTGACACAGCGCTGCGCTGTGCCAGTGTGCCGAAGCAGACCGCATCACATGCTGCGGCCAGCGCGTCATAGCGTCGATCGAATTGCAACGCATCCCATGCCGCCGGTCTGAGGATATCGTAATTCGGCTGTCCATCGCGGATCTCAATGAGGACTTTTCCGGTCGGCCGGTCGTCATCAATTTGAACATAGCAAGTCTCATGGCTTCGTTCTGTGAGTTCGCGGATTAAACGGCGACCAAGGGGGTCTCGGCCGACGCGTGAAGCGACAACTCCGCAGCCGCCTGATGATGCAAGGCATTGGTTTGCGCATAGAGCGACGTTCAGAGGAGCGCCCCCGAGAATCGTTTGATCTTCAAATAGGTCGAAGAGTGATTCGCCGAGTCCGACAACTTGCAGGCCACTTGGGCTTTTCATGACCCCTCTTTCATCGAGACTGCCGAATCGACGGGGGCGGGCGCATTTGGGGGCTCTATGGCATTGGTGCGAATTGCCCACTTTTGCCAATCGCTGACAAGTCGCTCGACCATCTCCGGCTGCTTTTCAGCGAGGTTATGCAATTCCGAAGGGTCATTCGCAAGGTCATAAAGTTGCCACGGACCGTTCTCATCGGAGACCAACTTCCAGTTTCCTTCGCGGACTGCCTTATGGCCGTAGTGTTCAAAGAAGAGTTGGCCATGGCCCTTCCGCGATTTTCCCGAGAGAATGGGAAGCAAGCTCTGTCCTTCCATTGGCGTTATCGCTTTGTCTCGATAGGTTTTGGGATACTGGGCACCGGCAGCATCCAGGCATGTCGCCGCAATATCCATGACGTGGCCGTCCTGCTGCGTGATCGTGCCGGGTATCACCGACAAACCAGCGGGCCAGTGCACAATCAGCGGGGTGCGAATGCCACCTTCGTGTTGGTTGCCTTTCCAGTATCGAAACGGCGTGTTGGCGACATTGGCCCAGCGAGCACCGATGCCCGCGCATGTTAACTCACCACCGGGGAGGATATCACGCGGTTTGCCCGATCCAAAATAGGTGACATGGTCCCCTTGGCGGGTTTCGCTATAACGGTCGAATCCGGGAACACCCGGTCGCTCCGGGCTGGCACCGTTGTCAGAAAGGAAAAAGATCAGCGTGTTATCCAATTGATTTGTTGTTTTGAGAGATTTCACGATCTGTCCG
>JAYYJN010000262.1:0-6158 GCA_036146215.1 Planctomycetota bacterium | reverse complement strand
GGCAAACCGTAAGGAAACTCAAAAACAGGAACCGGTGAGCATGGCAGCGGGAAATGCCCAGAAGAATGAGACGATAAATAGCATCGTTAAGGTTCAAGGAAGCGATCAAATACAAGAAGTGTCAGAACGAGAACCCAATAATCAAGTGGCGAATGCAAATTGGATGCACCCACCGAGTTTGGCGGTTGGCAAAATAGAAGCGACGGACGATGCGACTGGTGCGGATAGCGATTTATTTCGATTCTTTTCCCACAAGGGGCAAGACTGGGTTTTGGAAATTGATGCTTCCCGAAGCAAATCACCCTTAGATTCGAAAATCGAAATTCTTGATGCGGAAGGAAAACCGGTTACCCGTGTGTTCTTACAAGCGGTACGAGATTCATATTTCACCTTCAGAGGTAAAAATTCGAATCAGATCGACGATTTTCGACTTCATAATTGGCGGGAAATGCACCTCAATCAGTATCTCTATGCCAATGGAGAGGTTGTTCGTTTATATCACTATCCGCGTGGCCCCGACTCGGGATTCAAGGTCTATCCGAACTTTGGCCTGAGACAATGCTATTACGATACAACTCCTCTCTCCCATGCACTCGGAGAAGTCTGCTATATCGTCGAACCCCATCGTTCGGAAGCATCGATCGTGCCCAATGGCCTTCCGGTTTTCCCGATCCCTTACGAGAATGATGATGACAGTCGACGGCAGTTTGGTGCCGATTCGCGTTTAAGTTTCACGGCGCCCGAGAGTGGAGAATATCTCGTGCGGGTTCGGGATGTGCGGGGATTTTCTGGGCCCGATTACACCTACAAACTGAAGATCCGTCCTCAAAAGCCAGCCTTCCATCTCCGCTTTGATCGGAATCTCACCATACCCCCGGGTGGTGGTCGACGGGTCAATATGAAGTTGAGACGTATGGATGGGTTTGAGGGACCGGTGCAAATAGAGATTGCGAACCTTCCCGAGGGATTCTCGATCACCGGACCACTTTCAATAGAAGCAGGTCAACATCGGGCCACCGCTTTGGTGCAGGCCACTGACAATGCTGCTCCCCCGTCGGACGAGGACGTAAAAAAAGTAAAGGTCACCGCGCGTGGTATTATTAACGGGGAGGAAGTAATCGAGCAGCTCGGAGATTTGGGAACGATAAAATTGGATCGTCAACCTAAACTTGATCTTCGTGTAACCATGGATAATGAATCGCTGGAAAGTAACGGTCTGCCGGTCTTGCTTGTACCCGCCGGCAAAACCATTAAGTGTCGCCTGCAAGTGACTCGCAAAGGACATGAAGGTGTGATCGGTTTTGGTCGCGAGGAAGCGGCCTGGAATATGCCTCATGGATTGTATGTTGACAATATTGGACTTAACGGTGTGTTAATGCTAGCCAATGAAAATGAGCGTGACGTTTTCATTACCTGCGAACCATGGGTCCAAGCGCAGGAGCGACCGATCTTTTTCGAGGCCATCATTGATGGTCGTCCCACGTCAAAGCCAATGATGCTGCGCGTGGTTCCGATGGAACGGGACCCCCTCGTTTTTAATGAGCCGCAGCCATAAAGGGCGCAAGCGTTGTTTGACCGTTTATCGATCAACAGGTTAAAATGATCGATGAGGCGGCATTGCCCCCTTCCCCGCCCTGCAGAAGAAACCGCGATGTCCTTATTAAAAAAAACAATTTTATGTTGTCAGTTTGTTGTTCTGACCTGCCAAGTTGCCATGGCGGAACGCTCCGAGAGCGTTGATTTCAACAGCCAGATCAGACCGATTCTCTCTGACAACTGTTTTTTTTGCCACGGACCTGATGCAGCGCACCGAGAAGGCGGATTGCGTCTCGATCAAAAAGAGGCGGCATTCGGGGAAGGAGACTCCGGCATGGTTGCTATTATTCCTGGGGATCCTGATTCCAGTGAGATAATGCAGCGGATCACAGAAACCGATCCAGAACTACACATGCCAAAAATCGAAAGTGGAAAACAGCTTGAGGATGCCGAAATTGAATTGCTCCGGCGGTGGATTGAGCAAGGCGCCGAGTGGGATGATCACTGGGCATATCGTACCCCAAAAAAAATAGATTTTCCCACGACGACCGACGAACAATGGCCAAACAGTATTGCCGATTCATATATCCTGGCGCGATTGGATCAAGAATCGATCGCTCCGGCTCGGGATGCGGATCCAGTCACATTGATCCGCCGTCTTCATATCGACCTGACCGGATTGCCCCCGGAACCAGAAGCCGTCGAAGACTTTCTGCATAGCATGAACGATGATCGCTATGAGCGACTCGTCGACCGCTTACTTGCTTCCCCTCACTTCGGCGAAAAGATGGCGATGTATTGGTTAGACTTGGTCCGCTATGCGGATACGGTTGGGTACCATGGCGATCAGGACCACAATATTTCTCCATATCGTGACTATGTGGTCGATTGTTTTAATCAGAATCTGCCACTGGACCGATTCACCCATGAGCAGTTGGCCGGGGATCTGCTTGCCCAACAGGAGGCGAAAGATTCGGATGCCCGCATGCGTTTAAATATTGCGTCCGGATATAACCGACTCTTGCAAACGTCACATGAGGGAGGCGTGCAGAAAAAGGAATATTTGGCAATCTATGCTGCGGATCGAGTACGAAATGTTTCCAGCGTATGGATGGGTGCAACAATGGGTTGCTGTCAATGCCACGATCATAAATTTGATCCATATACAATGCGTGATTTTTACTCAATGGTCGCTTTTTTTGCCGACATTGATGAAGACAGAACATTTGCCGGTTCGAACACCGTACCGACCAAGCGGGAACCAGAAATCTATGTCTATGCTTCGGGAGATCGAATACGGATTGATGCAATCGAAGATGCGCTTAAAAAACTTGATGCGGAAGATCCTGAACAGAAAGAGGTAATCGACCGCTTGCGGGCTGAGCGGAATAAGATTCAACATCGAACACGTAAAACAATGGTAACTTCTGCTGTCCCCCCGCGCGAGATTCGTGTTTTACCACGTGGAAATTGGCTGGATGACACGGGAGAGATTGTGCAGCCGGCGGTTCCTGAATTTCTCGGGAAAATTAAGACTGATGGGCGACGTGCTAATCGGCTTGATTTGGCCTACTGGCTCACCGATGTTGGGCAGGGAAGCGGCCTACTCACAGCACGAGTTTTTGTGAATCGAATTTGGTATCTGTTGTTTGGTAGAGGCATTGCACCACAGCTTGATGATTTTGGTGGCCAGGGAACCCCTCCAAGTCATGCCTCCCTGCTCGACGCATTGGCAATTGATTTTGTCGAAAACGACTGGGATGTAAAACGCCTGATCAAGCAGCTTGTCATGAGCCATACCTATAGATTGGCATCCCACCCTGATATCAATTCAGATCAAACAACGGACAGTCACCTCTTTGCACGGCAAGCACGTTTTCGATTCCCTGCCGAGACAATTCGTGATACCGCTTTGGCAATCAGCGGATTACTCCAATCCCAACGCGGCGGTGTGAGCGTAAAACCGTATCAACCTGAGGGGTATTATCGCCATCTAAACTTTCCGGAGCGAAAATATCATGCGGATCAGGATGCGCGTCAATGGCAGCGGGGACTCTATGTGCACTGGCAACGCCAATTTTTACACCCGATGTTACGGGCATTTGATGCCCCACTTCGTGAAGAGTGTACGGCTGAGCGGCCACGGTCCAATACACCTTCAGCCGCCCTTGTGCTCCTGAATGATCCCACATTTATCGAGGCAGCACGCGTGTTCGCTAAGAAAGTAGTCGATGAGGGAGGCACCTCCGATAACGAACGGATCCGCTACGCGTTCCAAAGGGCTGTATCTCGAAATCCGGATGACACCGAAATGTCGTTGTTGTTGCAGTTGTTAAAAAAGAGCCGTGACACGTATCAACGCGATCCTCAAGCGGCGAAGGAATTATTCCAAACCGGCTTGAAAGACGGGCCAGCCAAAGGGGATGATCCAGTCGAATTAGCCGCTTGGACCAGCGTTGCCCGGGGGCTTCTCAATATGCATGAAACAATCACGCGGAATTAAATCACGATGAACGATCCGGCCAATATGATTGATTTGAATGCTGCTCGCAGGACGTTTCTTTCTCGGTCCGCACTAGGGCTTGGGAGTGTGGCACTTGCTGGTCTTTTTCCGCCTAAGAAAGTGGTCGCCAAGACACCTGCTCCAGGGTACGCCGGCCTGGAGGATTTACCACATTTTGCGCCACGGGCCAAAAGGGTGATTTTTCTTTGCATGGCAGGAGGTCCGAGCCATTTAGAGACTTTTGATTACAAAGAGCAACTTGAGAAAATGCACGGCAAGTCGATGCCTGATTCGATCACGCAGGGACAGCCAATTGCCCAACTTCAGGGGCAGGAATTGAAATGTCAGCGACCGCTTACCCGTTTTCGTCGATACGGACAGAGCGGTCAGCAGATCAGTGACTTTCTTCCATTTACTGCCCGCTTAGCAGATCAAATGTGTATCGTCCGTTCCATGGTGACCGAGCAAATCAACCATGATCCAGCACACACCTTTATGAACACGGGCACCGCAATCAGTGGTCGACCCTCGATGGGATCTTGGATCAATTACGGCCTGGGAAGCGAGAGCGAAAACTTGCCCGGGTTTGTAGTAATGACCAGTGTCGGTGGACGCAGCCCCCAGCCGATTGCTTCTCGACAATGGGCGGCTGGATTTCTTCCGAGTCGTTGTCAGGGCGTTGAGTTCCATGCTTCGGGAGGTCCGGTGCATTATGTCGGTAATCCCCCGGGGATTACCCGTGCATCACAACGTCAGTTGATCGATGCAGTGCAAGGACTCAATCGACACCATAATCAGCAAGTTCAAGATCCGGAAATTGATGCCCGTTTAGCAGCCTATGAAATGGCCTTCCGGATGCAGGTTTCGGTGCCCGAATTGATGGATCTATCCGACGAGACTCAAGAAACTTTGGAAATGTATGGTGCCACGCCAGGAGATGGTTCCTTTGCATCTAACTGCCTGCTTGCCCGACGGCTTGCTGAAAGAGGCGTGCGATTTATCCATCTCTATCACCGCGGATGGGATCACCATGGCGGTTTGGAAAAGTATATGGACATCTGCTGCCGATTAACCGACCGTCCGGCCTGGGCACTGGTCACCGATCTGCAGCAGCGCGGACTGCTTGACGAAACGCTGGTTGTCTGGGGCGGAGAGTTTGGCAGGACTCCAATGTTCCAAGGAAAAGGAAGCGTGGGTCGCGATCATCACATCAAAGGCTTCTCGATCTGGATGGCGGGAGGCGGAATCAAGCCCGGCATCACCCATGGTGCGACCGATCCGTTTGGATACCATGCCCAACAGGATGTGGTCCACGTGCGTGATTTGCACGCAACTATTCTCCATGTGCTGGGGATCAACCATCAGCAGTTTAGCGTCCCCTATCAGGGCCTCGACATGCGGTTGACCGGAGTCGAACCGGCGAAGGCGGTGTTGCCGATTCTGGCCTGAGCGGTGAGTCGGATCGGGGACGGCTTCGAGAATCGCTTGCATTTACAACTCACAGAGCATCGCTTTGAGGATTCTGCCCTGGAGTTTTCGGCATCCCGCCCGCGACGATATTTCGGCTAGAATGAATTTTCATAACTCAGGTATTTTTGATGGAGATGATTTGTGTTTGCTCGCAGCCTCGTGGTCGTCCTGTTATTTTTTAGCCCTGTTTTTATCTGGGCTGATCCAATTCGAAATGCCGTTGTAAAAATCCACTCAAGTCGACGACCCCCTGACTTTCTCAGACCATGGACCAAAGGACCATTAAGACAATCCACGGGATCGGGAGTTGTCATCGAAGGAAATCGGATCCTAACCAACGCACATGTGGTTCAATACTCTAGTCGCCTTCTTGTGCAGGGATATCAGTCAACCGAACGATTACCTGCAAAAATTGTCGGATTCGCTCCCGAAATGGATCTTGCGCTGCTTGAGTTAGAAGACAACTCCTTTTTTGAAAATCGTCCCCCGCTCCAACTTGCAGATGGTATTCCAAAACTCAAGGAAACCGTAAATGTATACGGCTATCCGATTGGTGGAGATCAGTTATCAATTACGGAGGGAATCATTTCGCGAATCGAATTCACACGATATTTCGACCTTACGCCTGGATTACGTATTCAAATTGATG
>JAYYJN010000261.1:0-7573 GCA_036146215.1 Planctomycetota bacterium | reverse complement strand
ACCAGTCGGCGTACATCCGATATTGGGATGATTTTTCGCCTTTCTGAAAAGGGTCGGCGTATTTATGAAATGCCTTTGGATTCGAGCGTTGCAAATCAGTCTGCAGTGAAATTCCTCCGTCGGCAAATAGCGACCGTGTTCGAATTACTCCGTCACGGACTGCGTTTCTAAACAACCCCCCGTTTGACTCTACCGACGGAACACATGGCCCGGTGTTCGCGCTGACTCCGACACCGACAAGGCAGACTATCCACGTAACGGTTTGCCGACTAGCATGAAGGAATACTTTTTCCTGAATCTGGTCTTTGCTCATGTCTAATGTTGGATTACGTGTCGCCGCTTTTGAAAGCCGTCGTGGTGAGGAGATGGCCCGATTGATTGAGCGGCATGGGGGTACCCCGCATGTAAGTCCATCAATGCGTGAAATTCCCATTGAGGAAAATAAACGGGCAATCGACTTTGCCCACCGTTTAATCACTGCGGAAATTGATGCCGTAATACTCCTCACAGGAGTGGGTGTGGAAACACTAACTCAGGTCGTGGAGCAGCACATTGATCGCGATCGTTTTCTGACCGCCCTGACCGATACAAAGACCATCGCGCGCGGGCCAAAACCTGTTGCTGCGCTCAAACGGCTCGGGGTAAAGCCCTCGTTTCAGGCAGAATCCCCCTATACATGGCGGGAAATATTACAGTTGGTCGACCGGCATGTTCCGCTGGCGGGGTATCAAGTTGCAGTTCAAGAATATGGGATTTCAAATCCAAGTTTGATTGCGGGCCTTGAAGCCCGTGGCGCTACAGTGATACCTGTGCAAATTTATCGTTGGGCATTACCTGATGACACAGGACCGCTCGAGGAGAATATCCGTGCGATTGTCGATCGAAAAATTGACGTTGCGTTATTTACCTCGGCTAACCAAGTTCATAATTTACTCGCGATCGCCGAACAACAGGGTGTGCTTGATCCACTGTATCATGCTCTGCAGGATGTTGTGGTGGCCTCGATCGGGCCTACCACGAGTCACTTTTTAAGAGAGCGACGATTGAATGTCGACCTTGAATCTGAAACACACAAAATGGGACAACTCGTAGCGCTCGCAACCCGTTGTGCTCCAGAAGTAAAAGCACAGAAACAAAAACTATCGAAATTCCTCTCGCCACATCGGAAACAGGATGCACATCAGCACCCCGCTCCAGCTTGGAAACAAAGCATTTTCCTTCGGGCTTGCCGCAGGGAATCGGTTCCGCGAACACCGATCTGGTTAATGCGTCAAGCCGGTCGGTATATGAAAGAGTATAGAGAGGTTCGCGCTAAGACTAGTTTTTTAGATCTCTGCAAAAATCCATCGCTTTGCGCGGAGGTGGCGATCACAGCTGCAGAAAGACTGGATGTGGATGCAGCAATAATTTTCTCTGATCTTTTACCGATTTTGGAGCCAATGGGTTTGGAATTGGAGTACGCCAAAGGTGAGGGTCCAATCATTCACAACCCGGTTCGAGACGGGGATGATGTCAATCGCGTCCTTGCGCTCGAGAGTGTGGATTCACTCCATTACGTTATGGAAACGGTTCAACAGACGCGCGACCAGATGTCCGAAACAATGCCCTTGATTGGGTTTGCCGGGGCTCCCTTTACACTGGCCAGTTACACCATCGAAGGGGGTGGGTCTCGCAATTTTTTGCATACCAAAACTCTCATGTATCGAAATCCAAGCGCCTGGGAATCACTCATGGATCGGTTGGTGCAAAGCATCACACTCTATCTGAACGCACAGATCGCAGCAGGTGTGCAGGCAGTACAGATTTTTGACAGTTGGGTCGGTTGCTTGAGTTGCAGTGATTACCGAAAATTTGTGTTGCCACATAGTCGGCGGCTGATTCAAGGTTTGCAGGAATCGGTACCTGTGATTCATTTTGCCACCGGCAATCCCGCACTCTATCCTTTATTGGCGGAAGCGGGTGGCGATGTGATTGGTGTCGATTGGCGGATCCCACTCGATACGGCCTGGACCGCCATTGGGGAAGATCGGGGAATCATGGGAAATATGGACCCCATGATGTTACTGTCCCCGGAAGACCATATCAGGGAAGCAGCCAGTGACATTCTCTTAAAGGCGGCCAACCGTCCGGGCCACATCTTTAATCTGGGTCACGGGATTCTTCCGCAGATTCCAGTAGAAAACGTGATACTACTCGTCGAAAGTGTCAAAGCACTTTCTGTGAGGTGAGCTGGCGCGGCCCCACCCGAAATACCGGGTAATTGTCATTCATGCGTGTATCTCTCTAAATGGTAACACTTTGTGTGTTTTGACGTTATGATCAATAAAGCAACCTTTCCGGTGTCCCCCGCCGCGAATCGCTGATTTTACTTCGAGCTTTCTCGTTCCTTGGCGAAGATCCGGCTAAAATGAAACTCCAGGTCACGTTGGTTAGTTTTTAAGAAGCAAACAAAGGATTTTCTCATGCTCCGTTTCGAGGGGATCGGCTCGACGCACATGTGCAACGGCGTCACACGACGTGATTTTCTCCAGGTCGGCGCACTAGCCGCAGCCGGTTTGACATTACCCGGTTTGCTCCACGCCAAAGAGCAGGGACACCTTGTGGATGATGACCGGTCAGGCATCATGATTTTTAATCTTGGTGCTCCAAGTCAACTCGACACGTTTGACCCCAAGCCAAATGCTCCAGCAGAAATTCGCGGTCCATTCAAAGCGATTTCGACTGTCTCGCCAGAGATTCAACTCTCCGAAATCTTACCCCGGCATGCACAGATTGCTGATAAATTTTCACTCGTTCGCAGCTGCTACCATACTTCGGCCGCTGTTCATGATGCGGGGTGGCAAATGCTGCAAACCGGGCGAAAATTTGTCGGTGGCGTTGAGACACCCCATGTCGGATCGGTCGTCGATTATCTCCGTGGTCGCCGCACCGATTTACCCGCACACGTGGTACTACCCGAGTTGATGGGTCGAGGCGGTGGAAATCTGCCCAACGGACAAGCGGGAGGTTTTCTGGGTAAATCGCACGACCCGTTTGTACTCTCTGCAGATCCTTCAAAACCTAATTTTCAGGTACCCGATCTGCTGCCGCCACCTGAAATTGGGACAGCGCGACTGGATCGCCGCCAAAAAATGCGCGACGTAATTGATGCCACACTTGATCATTTCGAACAGAGTGCAGACGCCAACCTCTTGGATGGAAATTTTGAGGCCGCCTACCGTTTGATGACCAGCACACAAGCGAAGGAAGCATTCGATTTGTCGAAAGAAAAACCTAAAGTTCGCGATCGTTATGGTCGGAATCGATTTGGCCAATGTTGCCTGCTTGCCCGTCGATTGATTGAAGCGGGAGTTCGATTCGTCACGATCAACACCTTCCTCACTGTGTTTGATGAAATCACCTGGGACATCCATGGTTCCAAGCCGTTTACTTCCATTGAGGGAATGAAAAATATCGTGGCACCCATGTATGATCAAGCATACTCGGCTTTGATTGAAGACTTAGACCAACGAGGAATGCTTGATAAAACAATGGTCGCCTGTGTTGCCGAATTCGGACGCACGCCAAAAGTGAATCCAGCAGGGGGTCGCGATCACTGGCCTCAGTGTTTCACCTGTTATTTCGCCGGTGGTGGTGTTCAAGGGGGTCGCGTTGTCGGACAGAGTGATCCTATCGGCGGTGTTCCCGCCGATAGGCCAACCGATCCACCGGAAATCGTGGGTACTATTTTTCGCGGCATGGGCTTCGACCTGGAAACGGAATTACCAGGACCGGCGGGTCGACCATTCCCGATTGTTGATTTCGGTCGTCACGAAATCAAAGAACTTTTCTGATGACCGGAAACAGGTGTGATTGATGGCTTTCCGATCCCTCTTTCTCGTTCTGCTATTGTTGCAATCGCCGGTTTTGCTTCTTGCAAACACTTCGGCTATTGAAAAAGAATTGGCCATCCTGCCAGCATCATTTCAGTTGATGTATCCCGGCGCGGAGCAGCAGTTGATCCTGGAACGACGCGGTCTTGATGGTGGTTTCAATGGACAGATTGTTGACGGGGTGATCTGGACATCGAGTGATCCGAGTATTGTCGAGGTAGCGGAAAATCGGGCGCGAGCGGTCGGGGACGGCGAGACGACTATTCAAGCAAACTGGCAGGGAAAAACTGCGGAGACGAAAGTCAAAGTCAGTGGTACGGAATTAGATTTGGCGTGGGATTTTCGGCGGCATGTTCTTCCGATCCTGGCAAAACGAGGTTGTAACTCGGGTGCGTGTCACGGTGCGCTGGCCGGCAAGGGCGGCTTTAAACTTTCGCTGCGTGGTTATGATCCAGCGAGTGATTACTGGTGGATTACTCGCCAATCTCGTGGTAGGCGACTGGAGCCAGCCGATCCAGGACTTAGTTTGATACTTACCAAACCAACCGGGAGTGTGCCACACAAGGGCGGCATTCGTCTGGAAGTAGGCTCTGATGACTATCAATTGCTGGGAAAATGGATCAGTGATGGAGCGAAGGCTCCGGGTTCCGATGATCCACAGTTAACATCAGTCCAGGTAATGCCTGATGTCGTAACCCTCAAACCGGGCGACCAACAACAACTGATCGTCACTGCGCGTTATAGCGATGGTCGCGAGGAAGATGTCACAGAATGGGCAAAATTTTCATCAAGTAATGCCACTGTAGCCACGGTGTCTCCAGAAGGCCAGACTGAGGTGATTGGCCACGGGCAGGGGGCGATTGTTGTCTGGTTCTCCAGTCAAATCGTTCTCTCTGAAATCAAAGTGCCTTACCCATATCAGGTGAGTGAAAACGTCTATCGAGATGCCACGCAAAGAAATTTTATTGACCAACTTGTACTAGATAAACTTCAGAGCCTTAACCTCGCACCATCTCCCCGATCAGACGATCAGGCGTTTTTAAGACGTGCTTACCTCGACACCATCGGAACTTTACCGAGCCTCGCTGAAACACGTGAGTTTATGAATACTCCGGGTAGTGCTGAGAATTTACAGACAAATCAGCGGCGGCGCGATGCGGTGATCGAATCGCTACTTGAGCGTGAAGAATTTGTCGATTACTGGACTTATAAATGGTCCGATCTGTTATTGGTCAATGGAAGACGACTTCGCCCTAAAGCGGTAAAGGCATACTACGATTGGATTCGCTCGCAAGTCGCTGAGGATGTTCCGTGGGATGAGTTAGTGCAAAAAATAATCACAGCAAGCGGAAACAGTTATACAGACGGAGCAACCAATTTTTATTCCCTGCACCAAACGCCTGAGGATATGAGCGAGAATGTCAGCCAGGCTTTCCTGGGACTCTCAATCGGTTGTGCAAAATGTCACGATCACCCGTTAGAAAAGTGGACTAACGATCAATATTACGCGATGGCCAACCTCTTTGCCCGTGTACGTGGAAAAGGTTGGGGAGGTGATCCTCGCACAGGTGATGGGTTGCGCACATTGTATGTGGCTCCTGAGGGAGATTTGGTGCAACCACGTACCGGAAAACCTCAACCACCTGCGCCACTCGATGGCACACCGTTACCGATCGATGATCCACAAGATCGGCGACTTGCGTTGGCCGATTGGGTAACCAGTCCGGAAAATCCATACTTCAGCCGTGCGATCGCCAATCGAGTCTGGGCAAACTTTTTTGGTGTTGGATTGGTCGATCCGATTGACGACCTGCGTGTTTCGAATCCTGCAAGCAATCCGGAATTGCTCGATGCATTAGCGGAGTGGTTGGTGGAACATGATTACGATTTAAAAGGCCTGATGCGTCTAATCCTGCAATCCGAAACATACCAGCGGAGCAGTTTGCCCATTGCGGAAAATAAAGACGACCGAAGATTTTATAGCCGCTATTACCCACGCCGACTCATGGCCGAAGTACTTCATGATGCTATCGCCCAGGTTACCGAGGTACCTGCGAAATTTACTCACCTTGCGTACGACGGATCAGGAATCGTGGAAACGAAAGAATACCCGGAAGGAACCAGAGCAATTGAGTTGTATGACTCGGCGGTTTTGGCACCGTTTCTGAAAACCTTTGGACGAAATACACGAAATATCACCTGCGAGTGCGAGCGGACGAACACGCCAAGTTTGGTTCAGGTGCTCCATATCAGCAACGGCACCACAGTCAACGAACGCTTGCGGAATGAAAAAAGTTGTGTCGCCAAGGTGATAGATGCAGAAATCGAAAATAACCGGATTCTGGAAGACGCCTTTTTAACAACGCTTGCTCGACAACCCTCCGCCGCAGAGGTCGAGCAACTGCTTCCGGTTCTTGAAACAGCATCCAATGATCAGCGGCGCGAAGTGATTGAAGACTTATATTGGGGCATCATGAGCAGTCGTGAGTTTTTATTTAACCATTAGGCCAGGCTACGCGTGAATACGATCGCACGAATAAAACAGCGCTTTTTTTGTCGCGGTAAATCATTTCTGCTCGGCGGATTGTTCTTACTCTTGGTGTTTGAGTTTGCGACGGACATACTTTACGCCGAAAGAACTGAAGCCGTGGATGAAGTGGATTATCAACAGTCCGTGCAGCCCATTTTTTCGAGGTATTGCACCGGATGCCATAATCAACGCGATGCAGAGGGTGAGCTATCGCTCGAATCATATGCAGACTTAAAAAAAGGGGGAGCCGATGGGTCGATCCTCGCGGCAACTGCCGAACAAAGTCAATTGTTCGGCGTCATTCAAGGCACCGCAGAACCGTTGATGCCACCGGAAGGTGAACCGCGACCGACCGAGGAAGAGATTGCGGTTTTATCCCGTTGGATCAATGCGGGCGCTAAAGGCCCCTCTATGCCCGCTGAGCGTGTGGTGACCACTCCCCGACTTCCTCCAGCGCCGGGGAAAAATCCGGTTACGGCGATCGCCGTTTCGCCTGATGGAAAACAATTGGCGGTAGCCCGCTACGATACGGTCGAAGTGTTTGCAAAAAATGGGGATGTGGAATTCGCCTTCGGAAATCCGCTCCATCGCCTGGGAACGCATGCCGGAAAAATCAATGATCTGAGGTTTACGCCCGACTCCGGCAAATTGCTGGTCGCGGGTGGTACCCCGGGAAAGCGCGGGGAAATCGTTCTCTGGGATATAAAAAAGGGTGAGAAGCTTAAAACGTTTAGCGGGCATCGAGACACGGTCTATGTGGCTGTTGTCAGCGACGATGAAAACACTCTTGCGAGTGGCAGTTACGATCACCAGATTATTCTCTGGGACTTTCATACTGGTGAAATACTGCATACGCTCTCCGGACATAACGGCCCGATTTTCGATCTTGCATTCAGTCCCGATGCAAATAACCTGGTCAGCGCCAGTGGAGACACCACCGTCAAAGTATGGCACGTCCCTAGTGGACAGCGTGTTGACACTCGTAGCGAACCACTCAAAGAGCAATATAGTGTGACTTTTAGTCCCGACGGTTCTCAATTTGCAGCCGGAGGGGCCGACAATCGAATCCGTGTCTGGGAGTTGGTTTCTCGGGAGGAACTCAAAATCAATCCCATATTACATGCTCGCTTTGGACACGAAGGGGCGATTACCCGCTTGAGATACTCGGCGG
>JAYYJN010000260.1:0-8410 GCA_036146215.1 Planctomycetota bacterium | reverse complement strand
GCCGCCACAAACCAGAAGATCGAATACACCCAAAGAGCGTTTCTCAGAGGTTTATCCTGATAAAGCACCCTGCGAGCATCCGGAGAAATTGCAAAATTGGACCAGACAAAAGGGGCATTTTGTTCCGCCACCGAAGTTCGTCGGACGAACAATGAGGTAAAAGTTCCCACAATCGCAATTCCCACGCATATCACACCGACTGCCCAGAGGAAGTGATGCATGGCATCTAACAGGACACCACCTACCCACGTTCCGAGGATGATGGCGAGAAATGTAGTCATTTGAATAATTCCGTTCATTCTCGGCAAATCAGTATTACGAACCATTTCGGGTAGGATGCCGTACTTTGCCGGACCGAAAATAGCACTTTGCGAGCCCATCAAAAATAAAACGATCAGTAATCCCCAGGGCGTACCAAGCATACTGAATTCTTCGGTGCCGTCAGCCGTTTCACGAATTTTCAGATCCGAGAGCAATGTGAACGCGAGCACTGCGCCCAGCATGACGAAAATTTCGAGACACTTGCAGAAAATAATCAGTCCACGTTTGCTGACTCGATCCGACCAATATCCAGCGATGCCTGAGAGAAAAATAAAAGCGATAGCGAATATTCCTTGCGCCAAGAATTGTTGGTCCTGTATTTCACCGGTCGAATTTATGATTACAGCGACACATAGCAGTAAAACGATTTGTTTGAAAACGCTGTCATTGAATGCACCGAGAAACTGAGTCGTCGTCATGCCCCAGAATGCGGGATCTTCGTAGAGGGGTGGCAGCTTACGTTGATTATGTGACACGTTGCTCTTCACTTCTGTTCAATGGTGTTGCGGCTGTTTCAATAGTTGGAGTCTTTCGCCCTATTCGGGCGTTTCTGCGGACGCATTATGGCGATCATGCGACGATGCTAGCAAGATCGCTGAGTGGCTGGTAACAACTCCATTAAGAGACATTGACCTCCGCGTTGATGCGACCTATTTTTTTGCCGCTCCATTGATGTTTTTCCGGAATTTTGCGCCCGGTCCGTGTAATAAAATTATTTCAATATTCTTATTTTCCTGCACCGTTGGCCAGCGGGAAATATTTCATGGTCCCACCATCTTCATCATTTTTTGCCGCTTGCTTTGGTAATGCTGTTTTTGTTCGGCATTTGTGCGCCGTCGCACTCGCGGGATTGAGTTTTGCGTTATCGGAAGGTTGTCAGAGCAGTCATTGGATCGTCAAAAAGCAGCCCGATTGGTCCACGCTCAGCCAACTCGCATATGGAACAAGCGACTCGTTAGAGCCGAGTCCACGGACGGATCAAGTTCTCAGGCAATATGACCTCGCGGATCGGATCGAAAGCGATCCAGAGCAAGTCTTGCGTCAGTTGCAAGTCATCTTACGTTCAGAAAATAATGCCAACATTCTCTTCGCGCATGCCGAAATTGCGAATCAGCTGGCGAGCCGCCATGAGGATCAAGATGAAAAAAAAGCTTTTGACCTTTATGTGACAGCTGCTGCAGATAGTTATGAGTATCTGTTCGACATTAAATTCGCCGCCACACGCAATCAGTATGACCCCCAGTTCCGACAAGCTTGCGATCTCTACAATGAGTCGCTCGATCGGGCCATGCGGCTTGCTAATCGTCACGGTGGATTGAAGCCGGGTCTACAACACTTCTGTCACACAGGCAGCGAATCAATTTTGTTCCGGATAACTTCTCAAGAAGGTCACCTTCGAGATGGCGGATTCAAAAAATTTGAGTTTGTTTCCGACTATGAGATAACCGGATTGTCGAACCACTATCGTACCTACGGGCTGGGTGTGCCTCTCATCGCAGCGCGTGCTACTTTTGAAGAAAATCAGCAACTCGAATCACACTATCCGCCTGGAATGAGCGTGCCGTTGACTGCCTATTTGCGCATTTTACCGTCACGTCAAATGGGCCCGGAAGGCGTTAAAATGCGCGAGGCAGTCTTGGAGCTTTACGATCCACTCAACACTCCCACGGTTCAAGTGGCCGACAGCACGGTGCCACTTCAAAGTGATTCAACAACACCGCTCGCATATTTTCTTGATAATCTCGAATACACCGATACGGGGGCTGCCACCAGTGGTCTGTTGCGACCAGACACAACACCGCACCCGGGAGGACTCTACATGCTGGAGCCATACCAGCCGGGCAAAATTCCGGTGCTGATGGTGCATGGCATCTGGGCTACTCCCATTAGTTGGATGACCATGTTTAATGATCTTCGCAGCATCCCCGAAATAAGAAAACATTATCAGTTCTGGTGCTATTTTTATCCCACTGGGGAACCCTTCGTATACACTGCGGCCGATTTGCGCGAGCAGATGGTTCAATTAAGAAAAATTCTAGACCCCGAAAATCGCGAGCATGCACTCGAGCAAATTGTGATGGTAGGGCACAGTATGGGCGGGTTGATTTCACGCCTTCAATCGGTCGATAGTGGGGATCTTTTCTGGCAGCAGATCGCAGAACAACCGCTCGATATGGCCAAGGCGGATCCTGAAACTCGTAAGCAGATTGAACGGCTCTTCTTTTTTAGGGCAAATCCTGCGGTACGACGTGTCGTCACAATCGCAACACCCTTTTCAGGAAGCGACCTATCAAATTCCGCCACCCAGTGGATTGGGAGCCAGTTGATCGAGCCCCCTAAATTGGTCATGGATTCGCTCCAGAAATTGAAAAGCGAAAATCCGAAATTGCTGAAAACGGATGTTGCAGATCTGACACCGACCAGTGTCGAGATGCTTGCGCCCGGTTCTGCAGCGCTTAAATCCCTTGCTGCGGCACCTCAAGCGCCATGGGTCACTTACCACAATGTAATCGGGCGAACAGAAAGCAAAGATTTGCTGCGTCGCGTCACCGGAGACGGAGACGGTGTAGTCACGATCTCCAGTGCCCAGGCGGATGATGTGGTTTCGGAAATTATCGTTGACGCAGATCATCATTCGATCCACCGTCATCCTCGCACGATACTCGAAGTCCGTCGTATCCTACTCGAGCATCTCGACAGTTTACGTCCGGCAATTGCGACAGACTCTGATCCTTCACAGCGTTCTGTCGAAATGCCAAGCAGAGCAACAGGCAGACCAAACAGTCCGCAGTCAAGCTCGAGCGACGCTACCTGGTCACCACCCAGAGTCTCCTTGGAAAGATTCTAATCAATCTTCACATCACCCTTCACCAGACATCGCGATCGCCTTCCTACCGCGGCGGCAGCGGGAGATTCGTCCCGGTGCTCGAAATACTGTTTGGTAATCGTTCCGAATTCATGGGGTGCGTGCGACCGGCATCACTCATGTGGGATTGCACATAAGGTTTTTGCCGAGATTGCAATGATTCTGTCGGTAATCGATTGACCGAGTCACGATGCTCGGTCGTTTGCCCAGTACTCTCGCTTACAGCGGAGACTTTCCCCGGGCGTTCGACGCTCGGTTGTCGCCGCGGCGGTCCCTCATTTCCCGTGGGTGTTTCAGCAGGAACCTCAAATCGGGGTAATTCCCCGCGTACGATTCGCACATCATCCGGTGCTTCCACCCCAATCCTGACGGTGTTCCCTTTGATTCGCAGAATGGTCACCGTGATGTTGTCGCCGATCCGAACGGAATCTTGCGACTTTCGAGTTAGAACTAACATTGCATACTCCTTTATGCGAGATGAGATATATAGAGGAGAGTTACTAGATTTTACGCAGCGAGTTCAAAAATGGCCCAGATTTTTTTAAAGTTAATCCGAAACTCCTAAAAATAGATCGCTTTTTCGGAGTTTCATTCGGTCAGACATTTGGTCGCACCGCGAATCGTCCCACTATTACCAGCGAATTTCAGCCATCGTGACTTTTATGCTAGCAATCGTTTGGGGGCACAATTCCGATCGTTGAGTTGATCACATAACAGACCGAATTATTAATCCGTTAATTTTTGTCTGATGTGTGTAAAACTTCGACCAAATTGCATTGCAAATTTATGGCATGATTTTTACCATTTCGGGCAGTTAATCGCCTCACGGAGGCGAATCCCTCATCACACCGCTGTGAAACTATCGTGGACTTACTCAAACAAGCGCTCGAAGACGAACAGGTTATCCTCGACATTCGTTCGCAGGATTTAAATTCGATCTTTCACGAGGCGATTCAGATTTCTGTCCAGCGCCAGTGGATCCCTGCCGAGCTAGCAGAGACGGTTGAGCAAGCATTGCTTGAACGCGAGCAAACCGCACCCACTGCAATCGGCCATTCGGTTTCAATCCCTCATGCCTATCTTGAGGGTTTTCGAGAGCCTCGCGTGATTTTTGCCCGGCTAGCGCATGCTGTAAACCTCGGCGCACCGGACGGCATTCCCACGCGTTTTATATTTTTTATGCTGGGGCCGCCGGGTGATGCTGCAAGACATCTTGATACCTTGGCAAGTATCGCACGTCTGATGTCCGATGATGAATTTCGCTTTGATGCGATCAGAGCACATACTTACACCGATCTGACTGCAGCGCTTGATCGCTATCTTCGTCGAACATCGCAGTCCGTAGAAGTTGTCAGTGAAGCGATTGATGGCCTTGATTACACAGGCCGATTCGGCGGGGGGCTACTGGCCGATATTCGACGAAAAGCTGCATGCTACCGCAGTGATTTTACAGACGCTCTTCATCAGAAGTCAGTCGGTTCCGCACTTTTTCTTTTTTTCGCCCTATTCACACCCACCATCACCTTTGGGGCAATTCTTGCGGTGCAGACGAACAATCAGATTGGTGTGATTCAGATGATTATTGCCACCGCAGTGTGCGGAGTTATCTTTGCTTTTTTCTCAGGGCAACCGTTGATTGTTTTGGGGCACACTGGGCCATTGTTGGTGATGACCGTAATTCTCTACAAGTTGTGTGAGCAAAATGGAATTGAATTTCTTCCTGCCTACTGTTGGGTCGGCCTCTGGACAGCACTATTTCTGATGATTCTATCTTTGACCGAAGTGTGTTGTTTGATGCGCTATTTCACGCGATTCACAGACGAAATTTTTGTGGTTCTGATTTCATTCATTTTTATCTATGAGGCTTTGCGGTGGTTATTTTCCGTGTTTGAGAGAGTGAATGTAGGCCCCTACGACACGGCACTTTTTTCACTCGTCTTAACTCTCGGTACATTCTTCATTGCCTCAAGTCTTTCTCGGATGCGGAGGAGTCGTTTGCTGCGATCGAATTTCCGCGAATTTATTTCTGATTTTGGCCCTACGATCGCGGTGTTGATCATGACGGTGACAGCACTTTTTTTCCGTGGGATTGATCTCGATAAATTGAATGTGACAGATGCTCTGGTCGATTCGCAACAACGACCGTGGGTGATTCCATTTTGGTCAGTTCCGCTGTGGTTGCCGTTTGCGGCAATCGGACCTGCTTTGCTGGTTACGGTGCTAATTTATCTTGAAGAGAATATCGCTGCTCGCTTAGTCAACAGTCCGGATCACAATTTAAAGAAGGGTGGGGGATATCACCTTGATCTGGCAGTCGTCTCGGTGTTGACCTGCATTTGTTCTTTGTTCGGTATGCCGTGGCTTGTTGCGGCTACCGTGCGATCGCTTAATCATGTACGCTCGCTTGCGACAACAGAGGTGGTTGTCAAACCCGATGGCTATAAGCATGAGCGTGTCCTTCACGTTCGCGAGAATCGTCTTACCGGACTGGTGACAGTTGTTTTTATTGGTTCGACCCTTCTGTTTTTGCCATTCATGAAAGTGATTCCACTCGCAGTGCTTTACGGCTTGTTTTTATTCATGGGCGTTGTTTCTTTAGTGTCCAATCAATTTTTTGAGCGATTGAGTCTCTGGCTGATCGATCCCGGTTTGTATCCAAGCACGCACTATCTTCGCCGAGTCCCCATTGCAACCGTCCATAAATACACGCTCTTGCAGTTAATTTGCCTGGCGGTTCTCTGGATTGTTAAAACCAGTTTTCTCGGTCTTTTATTTCCGCTCTTTATTGCCGGTTTAATTCCCATTCGATTGCTGGCCGGTCGTTTTTTTTCTGCGGAAGATCTAGAGGCCTTGGATGCGGCAGAGGAGCCTGAGGAGGAAGAGACGCACTGGGCAGCGTGACCCCCCGGATACGCTATGCCATCAGATATTCTATGCGGGTCGGCAGGTGTCGCCGAAAAAATGCGGCGTAATGGGTCTATCTCTGTCCACGGGGACGCATCGATTTCCGCCGTTGTAACCGACCGAACGGCAGTTCGGACTACTTTTCCTAGAAGTACGCTACCGGGATTCCAGTAGCTAGCACGGTCAAGCTGGAGTATATTTCCTCGGAGGGGGGCCCGCGTTTTCTTCGATTGAAGGATCAAATGTGATGTCGGAATCTTTACGGGAAAAGCAGATGGCCGAAGCCGAGGAATTACTCGGTGACCGGCTTGCCAAGATTGGGTTTGCAAGAGCACTTTATTTCGGCCACTTCTTGGGTGACAAACTGTTGCCGTATCCCGATATCCATGCGGACACGGAGGGGAATGAACTGCTTGCCGAGTTGGGTTCCTTCTGTGAATCAAAAATTGATCCCGTTGCGATCGATCGAAATTCCCGCATTCCCGATGAGGTGATTGAGGGCTTGGGGCGCATGCGGATTCTTGGTGCGTGCCTGCCGAAATCAACCGGGGGTCTCGGGATGAGCCAAACACAGTATTGCCGGCTGGTGGAACGACTGGCGGGGCATTGCGGAAGCACTTCGCTCTTTGTGAATGCCCACCATTCGATTGGTCCTCGCGCTATCGTGCTTTTCGGCAACGAGCAGCAGCAGAAACAATGGCTTCCCAAGCTAGCCACCGGGGAGTGGATCAGTGCGTTTGCCCTTACTGAGCCAGAGGCAGGAAGCGATGCTGGAAATGTTCAGACAACGGCCACACCCACCGAAGACGGCACCGGTTACAAGCTCAATGGGCAAAAACGTTGGATTACCAATGGTGGGATTGCACAGGCGCTCACTGTGATGGCACGCACACCGGTTGACGGAAGTGATCAAACGAAAGTGACGGCCTTTCTGGTTTCGCCGGACATGCCTGGTTTCGAAGTGGTTGAGGAACGAATGGATAAGTGTGGTGTCCGTGGCACGGCGACCGGTCGCTTGGCGTTTCATGATATGTTTGTTCCCCGCGAGAACGTGCTGGGAGAATTGGGTAAAGGTTTAAAAATTGCGCTTACAGTTCTCGATTATGGACGCACAACATTCGGTGCAAGCTGCACCGGAGCCGCGAAGTTTTGTGTGGACCATGCTGTAAAGCACTGCAATACCCGCGTGCAATTTGAACAATCGCTTGGAAATTTTGAATTAGTGAAGCAGAAACTTGCCTATATGAAGGCAGGCGCTTTTGCAATGGAATCTGCCACCTATCAGACCGCAGCATTGATGGATTCGGGAGATGGTGATTACATGGTTGAGACCGCTATGCTCAAGGTCTTTGCGACTGAGGTGGTGTGGGAAATCATCAACGATACGATTCAGCTTTTCGGAGGGAAGGGTTATTTCACGGATGAGCCTTTCGAAAGGATGATGCGTGACGCCCGCATTAATACGATCGGCGAGGGGGCGAATGATGTCCTTAAGGTGTTCATTGCAGCTGTAGGAATGCGTGATGTGGGTATGGATTTGCAGGGCGTACTCGAAGCACTGAAAAGTCCTTTTGGCAATGTTTCCACGCTCAGTCGATTTGCAAAGCGAAAATTAGGATCGCTGGTCATTTCGCCTCACGTACCGGTTAAAAGTGCGCAGCTCACAGACGACGCAGCAAAGTTGGGTGGTGTGGTCGGTAAACTGGGCAGCAACGTAGAGCGACTTTTGCGAAAATATCAAGAGGATATTGTAGATAGTCTGTATCACTTACGAAGAATTGCCGATGTCGCAACCGAGATTTATGTTAGCGCAAGCGTCCTCAAGCGACTCGATTTCATTCTCGCCGGATCTAACGGTAATGCTGCCAAACGTGAAGACGCGGTTTTAACCGGTCGCTACTATTTGCAAACGGCAAGGCGGCGTATGCAACAGAATCTCAATGAGCTTTGGTCGAATGACGACGCTGAGACCACCGCACTTGCGGATCGCATGTTAGCAGACGGTAAAGAGGTTTGATCGTTGTAGATCGGTCCTCGATGAATCGCTCATTTGCGAACGATATCTATGCTGATTGCCGTTTTGGGACTGGCAGATGATTCGCACCTATCGCAAGCATAGCCCTCATTGCACTTGAGGTCACGTGCAGGGCAAGAGACTTTCGGCGGGCACTTCGAGCAGTAGTCGTTGCACACGGTGCAAATTTCTCGTACGCATGGAGTCGGTTTGCCGCAATAATTGTCACAACATTTTGTCATGACGCGACGTGTGCACGGCACACTCTTCGAGCGATAATCGTCGCAGCAGTACTTGCGTACACA
>JAYYJN010000259.1:0-5621 GCA_036146215.1 Planctomycetota bacterium | reverse complement strand
GAGAGTCCGAGAACGCCCTTGTAATTCCCCAATGCCTCCGCTGTAGAATCTGAAATATCCTTCAGGCCATTGAGGTTGAGACGTAACTCGTGCGTTGATAAAGCCTCCGCTGCAGAGTCCGAAAGTGACGTCAGGCCAACGAGTTCGAGCCAGCCCTCGTGCTTCGCCAGTGCCTCCGCTTGTGCGTCTGAAAGTGACGTCAGGCCATTGAGAGAGAGAATGCCCTCGCGCTTTGCCAAAGCATCCGCTTGTGCATCTGAAAGCTTCGTCAGGCCATTAAGCCAAATATTGCCCTTGAGATTCCCCAATGCCTCCGCTGCGGCATCCGAAAGTGACGTCAGGCCATTGAGAAAAAGATTGCCTTCATGCTTTGATAAAGCCTCCGCCTCAACGTCCGAAAGTGAGGTCAGGCCACCGAGTCCGAGACCGCCCTTGTGATTCCCCAATGCCTCCGCCGCAACGTCCGAAAGTGATGTCAGGCCACCGAGTCCGAGACCGCCTTCGTGTTTCGATAAAAATGCGGCCTGCGATTCCGAAAGTGACGTCAGGCCACCTAGATTAAGAAAACCCTCGTGCTTTGATAAAGCCTCCGCCGCAACGTCCGAAAGTGAGGTCAGGCCATTGAGATAAAGATCGCCATCGTGATTACCCAATGCCTCGGCTGCTGCCTCAGATAGCTCCGTCAGGCCTGCGAGCCCGAGACCGCCCTTGTGCTTCGCCAATGCCTCAGCCGCAACGTCCGAAAGTGACGTCAGGCCATAGAGCCAGATATCGCCCTCGTGCCTTGCCAGTGCCTCTGCTTGTGAGTCCGAAAGTGAAGTCAGGCCACCTAGATTAAGAAGAAAACCCTCGTGCTTTGATAAAGCCTCCGCCGCAACGTCCGAAACTGAAGTCAGGCCGCTGAGGTCAAGACGACCGTCGTGCTTACCCAAAGCCTCCGCTGCTGCATCCTCTATCGCAGTGAACTGTTTTGTGTCCACCGAATCGGCATTTGCTAAATATTGTTTGGCAATCTCTACCGTCAAAACGCTGCCTGAAACGTCGTCAGAAGCTGACGAGTTCGGATTGGAATAACCAACGCCAGTCGCCATGCAGCTGATGGCTAGAAGTGCCGAAATTCGAGCGAATGAATTCGACTGTTTCACGGCTCGTGCAATCACGATTAGATCCTTCTCAAGATGGAACGAACAAACCGTGCGGCGGTGAAGGAATGATATGCTATTCAACTTCGCCATTCAACAATCGGGGTGCAGATACTTAGGTTCTGATTGCTCCTCAACTGGGCGGCTTTCCATTCAGACGCGGCAATCCCCCGGGAAACCTAAGGTGCAAATAAACTCCGTTAAAGATTTAGGGTTTCGCTTTGGTGTGGTGGTTGGGTTTACGATAAAGGACCCGCATCCCTCTGAGGCCATATTGAGCCGATCCCTTCAGGCCTCCCAGGATCGCCGCTGACGCGTTTAGGCAAAAATCGACGGAGGGGGCCAGGCACTTGGCTCTTTGAGTGCGACTGCGTCGATCCTGTGCGGCCTGACGGCGTTTCCTTGCTAAAGCCTGAAAGCATTCCAGCATGACGCAAACGGGCGTGTTTGTGTCAAATCGCAAAACGGTTCACCGTTTCACCAAGTTCCCCTCACACACACGTAAAAAGACATGTGGAACACACACGAACGCGGGTCGGGTGAACACGTGAAACAAATAAAAAAAATACCCCTTATATATATATATATATAGACTGACTTTGAGCCGATTTATCGTTTCACTTTTTGATTCACTCAAATTCACTTTTTCACGGTCGACCGGTCGCCGTTTTTGTTCTTTCACTGGCCGCCGGGTAATTGAAAGGGTGAAACGTCACCCGATAGCCGCCGCGATTTCGCGGGCCGTGTTTAGGCGTCGTTCGCTGTAGATTTCCGACGCGGGCTGATTACAGCCTGAGCCGCTGCGATACCAAATGGTCCTCGTATCCTGCATCCGCGTACTTGAATGACGGCATGTCACGAGCATTTGGGCACGTCGACAAGCACGACGCGCTCCACGCCAAAGGCATTGGCCCTGCGATAGATTCCTGGGGTGAAAACTCCCCTTAACGCTGGATCGCGTTATGGGTCAAACAATGGCACGTCGCCGGCATCATTCGCCCGCCAAGCAATCCATAGTCGCTAACGCCTGATCGAGCGCCGCTTTGAATCGAATCCATTCGTTGGCGTGTTCATCTTGCCAGTCCGGCTCGTCGATCCCCAACGGCTCGATATTTCGTTCCGAACACCATTCCATAAACATGGCCTGCAGCGCGTTGATCATCTTATCGTGATTCATAACACGACCTCGACTTTTTCAGGCTCAACCAATGCAGTTCGTAGCCAAGCGATCGCCGCGTCGAATTGTTTTTGGCTGGGTGTGACGTAATGGCGGTCAGCAATCGATTTCGGTGAATGGGCTAGATACATTTCGCAAAACCTCGCGTGCGTGTCATGTTCGCCCAACATCGATGCACCCGTTTTCCGTAGCAGCTTCAAAGGTTTCGATACACCAACCTTTTTTGCCGCCCGAACCCATAACGTTCGAATGGCGTCCGACCGATTGGTTATTTTTCCCGACGCCTGAAGCCTTCCTTTGATCAACGGATTTCCATTGATATCAGTTATCGCCAATTCGGCGTTTTGCGAGCGATATTTTAAAAGAAGATCTAATGTCTCAGGCCAGAGTCGGTACGTCACGGTCGGAACATTGTCGTGCTTCTTTGTTTTTGAACGCTTCCGCGTGATTGTCGCCGCAGTCCAGTCAACTTCATCATGTCGCAAATCGGCGATATCTCGATTTGTAAACCCACAATTCAACATCAATAAGACATAAAGATGGACGCGTTGATCGATATCCTTGCAACGCAATACGGCCTGAACTTCGTCAGTGGCCCATATTTCAATTTTTGGTGCTGCAATTGATACCGCGTAATCGGATTTCAAAACCCTCGGTCGCGATTCAATTGCCTCCTTCCGGTAAAGCCAATTGAAAAATGTCTTTACGACTTGCAGGCGGTCGTTTCCCGTCGGCGACTTGATCTGTCCATCCACGACTTCCTTTCGGATGGAGTCGCGATAGGCGTCCAGAATAGGCCCCGTGATGGCATCCAAATCAACGTCATGGCCAACAGCGTCCAGGAATCGATCGATGTTCCGACGCAATTTGTCGACGCGTGCGGGCGACAATTCACCACGTTTTGCGTCATTCAACTTTTCATCAATGAATTGATCCACCCAATCTGCGATGGTTGTCGATGGATCGTCCTCAGGTTGTTCGTCGATCGATTCCCATGGAGCCGCGCCCGATGGCTTCGTGGGTTTATAGCCTGCAAAGCCAGATGGAATCGTCCAATTCAAGTTCACGCATTGCCAGGCTTCGTCGTCGATTCTCTTTTGGTCTACTGCTTTTCGATCGCAAATTTCAATCGCGTCGGTCAATTCATACGTGCCATCGTCGCCGATAAACTCTTCGCGTCGTGAAATCGATTGGCGGAGCGGTTCGGCGTGATTACGATCCAACCAAGACCACATTTCTCTGGACTGCTTGCAATCGCCGTATGTAGTTACAACCCAATCCTGAATTCCATGCACGTGTTCCAGGAGGCGATTGTGAGCGTCAATTGTCGGATTGCCGCGATCCAACTTCAAATCGTATTCGGCCGCGTCACGTTGAAATTGCCGCCAACAGCGATGATATGACGCACATTTGCCTTCAGGTGCGGCATAGGTGAAAGTCTTGCCGCGATAGATTTTACGCCAGCGGTTTTCAGAATCTCGCCACGTCAGCCGGTAGCGGATATTGTAAGTTCTAGCCATGGTTTAGCTGTCCCGAATTGCAGTCCCGATTTTGTCAATTTAACAAACAATCGGGACATTCCGAGTAGTCTAAAACCTTGGATTTTTGGGGAGTCGAACCCACGACCTCAACATTGCGAACGCTGCGCTCTCCCAACTGAGCTACATCCCCAGGTGCGGTGAAAACCGCGGTGCGTATCGAGTTCACGCCCGCGTTACCAAGCATCGTCTCGACTCGAAAGCTAATCTTCGCAAACGAACCGGGAAAAGGCAAGGGATCGTTCATGCGACAGAGAACAATCCTTTTTTACTGGGAAGCCCCCATCGTTATGGGATTCAATCGGCCGCATTGTTCGGCAGTTTGGCGCGATACCTGAGGGTTGATTGACGGCAAATGGCCGGCTGAGGTGCCGCGTCGGTCGCGGCCTACTTCTTTGGCAACCGAATCGCCAGCCGTTGCTTGGGGCCAGTAGATCGAGGGGATCGACTGGAAAGTACCACTGACCTCCGGTCAATGGACAGCGGACCAAGGTCACTGAGTTCATCGGAATACGTGTTGATCTCGATCAGTCTGAATCCAGACTACCTCTCGCATTGATCAATCATCAACTGCCCGGACATGACCATCACTGAAAGATCTGTTCCATTAGAGCGTTGCTCTGTCCCGCAACTCGACTCGTCTGCACCGAATGACCAGAAGAACGCCCACCCATCAGAACTAACCGCTCGTTGGGAAAACGTTGACCTCATCTAAGAACTTCAGCTACCATTTAAGGATCATTTCGCATAATCTTTCTGCTTACGGAACCGTTCCAAGAGTCTGAACTCTGGTGGCGACTGACCTCCTGCGGTGATCGAGTTCCCGCGACGCCTTCCCCTCCATCAGGACTTCGAACAATAAGGACGATCATCACCCATAGAGACCGTAAAGTCGGATGCGAAATTCGACAACGATACAATAACGACCGCGAAACGTTCCCCAAAAACCGAAGTGCAGTCAAATGACGCTCACCGGTTGATTCAGATTTTGTTGCCAAAGAAGTTGACCAGCTCAAATCCAATGTTTCTGGAGTCCACGCAAAGCCACTAGGAGAGCAACGAATGCTCGGGCGTCACTTGCTCAACGCAGCCGGTCCCATGCTGACCATCTTCCTGTTATCAACCAGCATGGTGGCAGACGAATTAGTACCTCCTTCAGTACTTTCTGATGAACTTCGACAAACGTTTGCCACAGCAGTTCATCCTCTGTTGGTCAAAACTTGTGGCGATTGTCATGGAAAAAGCCCCAAAGACAACGATCTCAATTTAACGAGCTTCGACTCCGCGGACGCCATACTCGCCACGCCCAAAGTGCTGACCATGGTCGCCGAACGACTGCGACTTCGTGACATGCCCCCCAAGGAGGCACTTCAACCGAGCGAGGATGAACGTGACCAACTTCTGAACTGGATTGAAGGGGCACTCGACGCCGAAGCAGCCATGCGATCGGGTGACCCTGGGCCCGTGACCCTCCGACGATTGAGCAACACGGAATACGATCATGCGATCCGGGACCTTACCGGGATTGACTTGCGACCGACGCAAGTTCGAGAGTTCCCTATCGATAGTGTCGGCGGCGAAGGCTTTGCGAACGTGGGCGACGCAATGCCAGTGACCCCCCGACTCATCGAACGCTACCATCAGACGGCAAAAGACGTCGCGGCTCGTCTTGTCCTGCTACCTGACGGTTTCCGTTTTTCAACGTCAACCGAGCGGCCTGACTGGGCCGAAGAGGCTCTCCAACCGATCCGCGAATTCCACGGG
>JAYYJN010000258.1:0-5837 GCA_036146215.1 Planctomycetota bacterium | reverse complement strand
GTTAAATTTGACCCTAATCAAGTCTTTTCCCATCACTTCTTTTTTCCACTTCACTGCAGCTGCCTCGATAAAATAAACCTCATCATCCTCAATCGTCGATTTGCCAAGCACACCTGACACGACTACCGGCGACTCATTGCCCTGCTTCTGCTGTGTTATCTGTAATTTCTGATCATCCGGGAGGTCTTCGTAAAAAACTTCAATGACATAATCTCCCTGGGCAAGACCAAATGATTCTGACTCCGGATAATGCTCTCGAAAGGTACCCTTCATGAGAACTTGTTGATCAACAAAATCCTGAGGAAACTGATAGATCGCTTCGAATTGAATCCCCTTTAGCGGATAAATCAATTCTATAAAAAGACCATTGTCGTTGCGTTTTTTTACGACGTATGTTCCTGCAACCGTCTCTGACTCATTGCCAAAACGTTTGGTAAAAAGAACAGTACCATCCGGACGGTAGGCCATTTGGATTGTGAGTCCTTGTGAAGCCTTGATGAAACCTCTCGCCTTGTCGTCATTGCCGAGCGATGCCGCCGTTTGCTCAATGTCAACCGTCCAGGTACCGACCATCGGAAATTCATCCGCAAGAGTCAAATGTGGCGAGATCCACAATAAATTTCCGACAGTTGCTACGAACATAAAAGGCGCAAATTGACTTTTCACGACACTGGTTTCCTTAGGAAGGCGTAGCAGTATGCCAATTGGTGACTGCCTGAAATGCTTTGCCCGCATTAAGCAGAAGCGATTCAGAGAGCGCTGGACCCTGCAATTGTACACCAATTGGTAATCCATCAGCGGAGAAGCCACAGGGCAGAGAAATCGCTGGAATGCCAGCAAGATTGGCACCAACGGTATATGAATCACTTAGATACATTGAAAGCGGGTCATCGACCTTATCCCCGATAGCAAACGCAGGTGTTGGTGACACTGGCCCGATGAGTAAGTCAACCTGCTCAAAGGCTTTGGCGAAATCTTCTGCAATCAAGCGTCGCGTTCTCAACGCTTTCAAATAATAGGCATCGTAATAACCGGCACTGAGAGCATACGTGCCGAGCATAATACGACGTTTTACTTCCGGCCCAAACCCCTGTTTGCGTGTATCGAGGTACATCGATTCAAGCGATTGCCTCTCGACTTCCGACGACTTATTCGCTCGAAATCCAAAATGTGCCCCGTCGAATCGCGCAAGATTACTCGAAGCTTCACTTGAAGCAATAATATAATAGGCGGCAATTGCGTAGCGTGTGTGCGGTAGACACACCGGGGTTACTGTCGCCCCAAGCGATTTGAATTGGTCAATTGCCTGCTCAACACTCATTTTTACGTCAGGATCAAGACCATCACCGAAATGTTCCTGAACAACACCTAGTCTTAGCTTTCCAAGCGGTTTCCTGCATTCCTCAAGGTATACTGGTACTTCATCTGGCACGGATGTCGCATCTTTTGAATCATGGCCAGCAATCGCTGAGAGCAGGATAGCGATATCCTCGACATGCCGCGCCAGGGGCCCAACGCAATCGAGGCTGCTGCCGAAGGCAATTAACCCGTATCGACTGACGCGACCATAGGTCGGTTTCAAGCCGACGACCCCACAATGCGACGCCGGCTGGCGAATTGATCCGCCCGTGTCACTTCCAATTGACAGTGGGCTCATGGCGGCAGCAACGCATGCAGCCGCTCCACCACTTGAACCACCCGGGACATGCTGGCGATTCCAGGGATTGTGTGTGGGATGGATGGCTGAATTTTCGGTTGAACAGCCCATGGCGAATTCATCCATATTTGTTTGTCCGAGGATCACCGCGCCAGCACGCTTTAACCGACCAACCACCGTCGAGTCATAAGGCGCGCGATAGTTCATCAGCATACGAGATCCACAGCTAGTGACTTCGTCCGCGATACAGAGGACATCCTTAATCGCTATTGGAAGACCGTTCAGTGGACCCATTGCACTATCAGACTTACGCAACTTGTCCGCTAAATCTGCCTGCGCTAACGCATCATCAGCACGGGTACGCACGAATGCCCCTATGTTCTCATCTTCTTGCCGAATGGAATTGAGAAAAAACTCTGTGATATCCCGTGATGTGCATTCGCCTTGCTGTAGCATGACGAGCAGCTCAACTGCGGACAGTTCGGAGAAGTCCATGCAAAAACCTTTTAGTCACCGAGAACGGGGGGCACCCGATAATACTCCTCGTCGCACTTTGGAGCATTCCGAAGCATGGTTTCGCGCGGAAAGCTATCCTGCGAAACATCGTCGGCGAGAACGTTGACCTGTTCGATCGGGTGAGCCATCGGCTCTACCCCATCAGTGTTGATTTCTTCCAGAGTTTCAACATAGCGGAGCACGTCGGCCAATTGGCTTGCAAAGCAATCGGCTTCATCTGCAGTAATACGTAGTCGAGCAAGACTGGCTATCTTTTCGACATCTGCTCGGGTGAGAACCATCCGCAAACCCTACGCTTCTTGTTCGAGGAGCCCGGAGTTGCTATTTGGTGCTTGCGGGGAGTGCAAAAGGTTTTGCCTGTATGCGCTTGACTACCGCGCCGCTTCGCAAGCACTGCGTACAAACAAGCATCCGTTTATTGGTCCCATTGGCCGTTGTTACCCGAACGCGCTGTAAATTCGGCTTAAATTGCCTGCGAGTGATGCCGGTCAACTTGGTACCGACTCCGCCAAGGTATTTAGCCTTTCCTCGGGTTTGGACGCGGTTGCCCATTTGGGGACCTTTACCACAAACCTCACATACTCTAGCCACCGTCAATCCTCCCACCGAGTTATTTCGGCCCGCTTCAGCGCGAACCCAATGAAGGTCCCATTTTAAGGTATCCCTGAAAGGCGGCAAGAGTAGTCAACGCAAGTTTCCCCTGTAATTCACACTATGTAATTGCTGCTAGCACCCGGTGAAAGCTATAATCCCCGCTGTCAAAACTATATTCCGAAAGTTATTTATGAAACTCCGTGTGGGCCTCGTCGGCCTCGGCAGCACCTGGCAACATCGTCACGCCCCGGTGCTTCGGGCATTGGCGGATCGGATTGAAATCCGAGGTGTTTACGAGCAAGTATCGCACCGTGCGGAGCAAGCTGCTGAAGCATTCGGGGCACGCTGCTTTCAGAGTTTTCGCGCCTTGATTCTTGCCGAGGACATCGATGCTATTCTGATGCTCGCGCCGCAATGGTACGGTCAGCTGCCCATCCTGGCCGCATGCGATTCAGGGAAAGCTGTCTATTGCGCGGTTGCCCTCAATATCGATTTAGATACCGCCTATCGACTTAAAAAAAGGGTCGAAGAATCTGGCATCGCCTTTATGGCAGAATTGCCCAAACGCTACGCACCGGCGACGCTTCGCCTCAAGGAGTTGATCGCAACACATCTCGGGGCACCACGCCTTATATTCTGCCACCAACGTTTGGTAGTCGAGTCAAATTCGAAAGATGACATACGTCCCCGGCGTGGGATGCCAATGCATCATATGGTTGAATTAGTCGACTGGTGTCGTTTTCTAGTTGGCCGCGAACCCACCAGTGTAACCGGAGTGGCTCACACGAGCGGCGGTGGACCCTATGAAACTGATTATGAAATGCTCAGTCTCCAATTTGGAAACGACGATAAGAGTGGTGACGAATCGGTTACCGCCCAATTAAGTTGCGGTCATTACCTTCCGGAACAGTGGCCGGAAGCAATCACTTTCCGCCCTCCTACAGCGTTACAAATTAGTTGTGAGAATGGCGTTGCATTTATTGATTTGCCGGACACGGTCACTTGGTTCGACAAAGCTGGCCGTCACCGCGAGTCTCTCAAGGCAGACCGCCCGGTTGGAGAACAATTACTCCAGCAATTTGTCCGTGCCGTAACCAGCTTGGTGCGTCGACAATCCGACCTCAACGATGCGTACCGGTCCATGGCGATTGTTCTCGCGGGCAGGGAGAGTAACAAAGACGGCCGCCGCATCGACCTGGTGAATTGAGCGTTTTAATCCCACAATTCAGTAGAGAGGTATTTGAGCCCGGAGTCACAAATCATCGTGACAATCGTTCCTCCCTTAAGCTCGCCCTCGAGCAATCGGCACGCTACGGCAACATTTGCACCGGCGGAAAATCCGCCAAAGATACCCTCTTCCCTAGCCAAACGCTTTGCCGAGTGAACTGCCTCAGATCCGGTCACCGTCAAAAAGCTATCAATATGCTCCTTATTGACCAAGCCTAATACCCGAGCGTATCCACCCCCCTGTATAGGATGCTCACTGCACCGAATCGGCTCTCCCGCGACGACAGCCGCTCCGGACGGCTCAATTGCATAAGTACGAATCAGGCGCGAATGAGCCTTGAAAACCTTAGCACATCCGGCAAACGTGCCCCCGGTGCCGAGAAAATCGCAGAATCCATCAAATTGCCCACCCGTCTGTTCAATAATCTCACGCGCTGTCCCCTCCGCATGGGCATCTGTATTTTCCTGCCGGTTAAATTGATCGACAAGAAATGCGCCCCTCTCCACGGCGATCTTTCTCGCCTCATCCTCGACCCTTGCCAGATCCTCTCCTCGAACACAACCCGAGACACCACCCGATTGCTGAGCAACGAGTCTGACCTCAGCTCCGAGGGCACGCATCATTTTTACGCGTTCCGTGGAGTTGCCCTCACTCATCACTGCGACAAACGGGTATTTTTTTACAGCGCAAACGATCGCGATTCCGGTCCCGGTATTACCGGAAGTCATTTCAACCACGGTTTGACCTGGCGTAAGCTGACCATTAATTTCCGCCGCTTCGATTATCGATAAAGCGATACGGTCTTTTTTTGAATGTCCTGGATTCAGATATTCGAGTTTCGCATAAATTTGTCCCTCCAGGTTTTCAGTTAATCGGCTCAGTCGTACCATTGGTGTCCCTCCAATAACATCAAGAACAGATGGTTGAACCGGAGGAAAATTATTGTGTTGCATGAATGGGCCTCACGCACGTTGGAAGATTGCAAGCACTGGCGAATGCTCGGAGAGTGGAACTACATTACTTGTCAGATTTCACCGATATTAATCACGCGAGGTCGTTTCTCGAATTTCTGCACTAAATTGCTTTTAACCTTTAGCGTTGTGATTTTAAGCATTTGACGGAGTTATCCACCAACGCAATCAATCGACAGGATTTCCGCTCGCCCAAAATCCGGAACAAGTTTCCCACCGATTTTAACATCGAAGACGCATCACGTAACAATCCGTAACCATTTCCAACGGGAGATGAACACCTGAAGGAGGGTAAGGCCTCGAGAAAGAGTGATTCTGCCGGCCATTTCCTCAGATGGGCGATCGAAGATCCTCACGATCTTGCGTTCACTGGGTCGATTGCAAAAATAGAAGCGCGAACGTCCACGAGACACCAACGGGCGCGGTACGCCAAGGATGCCGTTCACTGCAGACGACCGAAAACCGACAACGGAACGTTCGCAGCGCAAGATCCGCAAATTCTAAATCTTGGCCTGGTTCTTGCAATATTTACGCTTCGCGATGATTTCCGTCGGCGTTAACCCCGGATTCGACCAAATAGACGTCGTCGCTGGGGTGCCGAGGCCGTTACGCTGCCAGCCAGCTCCCAGCCAGGGCGATACTCGCTTCGCACAATAGTCGCTAATTCCGGAGCGTCCTTGGCGACTAACTTATCGGCATCCCAATCGATTTTCCTGCCCTCCCCCCCGGGGGCGGCAGCCCAGACAGCCAAATTACCGAGGAGGATGGTCTCGGTCAGTGGCCCGGCATAATCTATAAAATTACTCATCGCGGGCTGCCCACCCTGTATCGCACGAACCCACTCCCGGAAGTGCCCCGGCGATGCGTCATA
>JAYYJN010000257.1:0-11135 GCA_036146215.1 Planctomycetota bacterium | reverse complement strand
TAAACAGCGGTTGGTAGGCGGGTCGATACGCGTTGACGACCATCGGGTCGCACGCACCGGTCGCACACGGAGATGCCATCGGTGTCGCCGGTGCTCCATAGTAGGCGGTGACCGGCTGATTGCAGGTCTGACACTGTGCATCGGCTACCACTGCAGTGCAAGCCGAAAGGCCCGCTACTACCAACAGTGCCATCGCACGCTTGTTGATTTGATTTTTCATTCGTCTTCCACTCCCAAAGCCTGTGAATCCAATAAGCAAACAGTCACCGACATCCGACGTCCGCCGGTGACCAAAAAACCCTACTTTCATTTAGAACTCGCGCCGAGGCCCAAGTCAATAAGCTGGCTTGAGCAAAAAAAAAGATAGTAGAAGATTATGATTATTCCGGTTGTAGCTATGAGAACGATTCGCGCAGCTGCAACGAAAATTCAATCGCAGCGCATCACGCGTCGCGATCAGATCTTTTTATTACCCCTGGCCAACTCCGGCAGGACACTTTACTTGCAAGCAATGCCGCCACTTCGTTGGTGATGCCTTATCCACATCAACCATGTCAACGCAGTCAACGCAACCGCTCGTATCGATCATAGAGATCAGAGAAAACCTGTCGGAGATTGCCTTCGTGCCGTCGAAATGTTTCGGCAACCATCTCCGGTCCGACGCGGGTCTCGCCATCGGGGAGCACAAAGCGAACCAGTTGGTGCGCTAAGTCGATATGCGTGAGGGTTCGATAGAGATGGGGAAGATTCACATCACGATGACTTGTCACCAGTAATCCCCATCGACGGTGTCGACACGTCCGTTTGAGTTGCCACTGGGCAAACGGGGCAAGTTGTTCATAGCCGTCGACCGCGACCATCGTTCCCCGGCCACGCTCAAATGATTCCCAGACTAATGCTTTCCACCCACGGGGCATCCGCCGCTGTTGATCATGCAAATCAAACCGCACCATGTTGATTCCGGCCCCCGCCGCCTCGCGGGCCAACAAATGCAGGAGCGTTGATTTACCTGATCCGTGTGGGCCCACAACCTGCCCCCACAGCCCCATGTCCCAGAGGCGATCGAAAAGCTGCTTTTGTTTCGGTCCAGGCGCGAAATGAAAGGGAATCGCCCCGGGGCGGGTGAAACGCGTCGAAAAGGGATTGCTTGAATCCGCGTTGCGGCCAGGGTCGAATTGAGCTCGCGTCTCGGACATGATCCTTAGTTCATCCAATCGTCCAACGGGCGTTGATTCACGCCTACCTGCCGCACGCGATCACTTTCGGCCTCAGGGCGACTGCGCGTCATCGCACCTTCACTCGACCTTCTCGCGCGTTTACTGCTGTTGATCCATATCTTGTGATAACGGTTGCTCGTCGACCGCGATCGCATGACCGCGGGGAACCTGCCCCAGCCAGAAGGATTGTTCGCTCGAGAAATCACGCCCCCCTCTGAGAAACGCGCGAATCCTCACGCACCAGAAAATTTTTACAATCACACCATCATAACTCAACGGGCTCGCAGGCAACGCGGTCGAAAATGCTTGCGACTGCCGCATATCGACGAAATCTCCGTTATCGTTTCCAATCCGCTTGAAAAAATGAACATCGAGATCCTCCTCGCCCTTTCCCTCGGTGTACCAGAGCACAGAAATTTCAACCACGCGAATCGACTCCGGATCATCGGTGTCAATAAAAAATTCGCCCGAGAGCGTATCGCCCAGATCATACTGATCCGAATCGCCAATCAAACGAATGAAAATCGAGGGATCTTTCATCGCGATTCGGCCCCCGAGTCTTTACCGGGGACGGCTCCGCCCGGGATCACAATAAGCGGGAAATCGCGAGAGTAACCGGTTCGATTGTTGATGCTCGCCTTCACTGAAAGTCTCCAGGAAATCCGATTATGCGGACTGATGAACGAGTGCATCGCGGCTGGAGGTATGACCAAAGTGTCGTGGTGCTCAAACGGTTGACCAGCGTCGACCGTGATGTTTGTCCCTGTAAAAATATTCTGACGACAAACGAGACTCGACGCAGTAATGGAATTGGTACCCTGCTGAAAAACAGCCTCCTCTTCGCACTCGAGGGTCACCTCCAGACTATCCAGCAGCATGTTGCCGGTCTGCACAAACAGCAGGTTGTAGGTATCGCCGGGCTGCACCGGATGACTACAAATTTCGATGCGGGTTGGGCCGATACCACTCATCTTCCAGAACATTCGCGTCAAATGAACGATCAACCAGATACCTGCGACCACAAAAGGCAATAGTGCGGCGAGCAAAACCCAATCGGCTTCGCCGGCCCAGACTCGACGAATCGCAAGAAAGACGAAAAGGGCAACAATCGCATTCCAGCATGCCGTACCGATGGCAATGGCAAACAACTGCCAGCCCAGGCGGGCTGCAATCGGCAACCGAAAGGCAAGCGTCGTTCCTGGGCTACCGCTCACTCCTTCGATCCGCGGGACTGCGGGTAACTTTTTTTCGTCTTCATCTCCATCAAACAATTCGCGACCCGCCGCCTGCTGAGCCAAAGCCGCACGACGCTCACGCGAGGTTGTAAACTGCCAAAGCGTATAGCCCAATCCGCCAAAACCGATTGCTAGAAAAGCAACAGGTATCAGTAACAACCAATAAGCCAACGGATTACCACTAAAAAGAACGGCGGTTCCCGGATCGAGCGGGTCGTACCAACAGGGATATTTCTGTCCCAGCTTAAAACTATCCTTAATCGCCTCCGCTTTTTTGCGACTTGGATAACGACTGTCCAGCAGGTCGTAATTACGCCCGATGTATGTGCTTCCATTCGCCCGATACCGATAGGTAACCGTGGGCTGCCACCTGGAGAAATCTTCTCCGATTATCTTTTTCATGCCGGGATGACGAATCACCTGACATGTAGTCCGGACAAAGTGGCGATTTACCCGCCATTGCGGCAAGACAAACCAATAGACGATCAGCCCCATCGCGACCGCACCGACGGTGAGACAGGCGGTAAAAAGGAATACTTCGCCCGCGCTCGCCAGCGACCGTGAGCCACTGAGTCGTGTCCCCCGTTTCTTCCGATGAAAACGGAGGCGAGCTCGTCTGCGATGAAGCGAAAAAGGAGATCGCACAGGAGAAACCTTGCAGCAGATGCGTGACGTTGCGCCGGGCATTATAACGGTCTCTGCGATGCATAGTATTGCCCCCCCAAAAAAGATCTAGCGTTCGCAGATCGAACCGCCGACCTTGAGTGGACCGAGAGAGGCTGTTCTAATGCCGACCAGCGGCGGTGTTTGCCTTGCCAATCCTTTCCTTTTCCGGCCGATTTAATTGATGCTTCTCTCGATACAACGATCCCGCATTATTTTTTTCTTTGCACTGACTTGGCTCTTCATCGGTGGTCACATTGTGTGGAACCGACCGTTGATGGGAGGAGATTGGCCCCAAATCCTTGGCCCCGATCGCAATGGCGTTGCCACCGACGAGACCCTGGCAACGCGATGGCCTGCCGATGGTCCTCCACTGTTGTGGAAGCGAACGATTGGTCGTGGCTATGCCGGCGTCGCCGTGCAAAAAGACCGGGCAATTTTGTTCTATCGGGCGGACCGAGCGGGAAAAGACGAGGAGGTGCTCGAAGCGGTCCGCCTGGGAGATGGTCGCAGTTTATGGAAACTTGGATGGAAAGCGCACTTTACTCCGACAATTTTTCCCGCCGAAGATGGCCCGCTTTGCGTTCCCCTCATTCACGAAGACCGAGTGTTTGCGTTCGGCGGGGGGGGCGACTTGGTGGCAGCCGAATTAGAGAGCGGGCGGCTGATCTGGAGTCGCGACCTTTATCGGCAATACCGCCAGCGTGGAGGCACAATCGACTTCGGTTACTTTGGTGCCGGTTCTTCTCCTATTCTCCACGGCGATCGACTGCTGGTGAATGTGGGTGGCAGGGCGGAAGCGGGAATTATTGCAATCAATTGTGATAATGGAAAAAATATTTGGCAGGCTACTAACGAGGGAGCAAGCTACAGTGCTCCTGTGGCATGTACCGTTGACGGCGAGCAACATGTCATCTTCGTGACACGTTACAATACACTCTCAATCGATCCACAAGACGGGCGAGTGCGGTTTCGTTTTCCGTTCGGTCGTCGCGGCCCGACCGTGAATGCAGCATCGCCCGTACTCCAGGGTGATTTACTGTTCACGACGGCAAGCTATGGAGTCGGCAGTCGATTGACAAGGATTACCGCCGATCGGGAAGAAAAGATCTGGGCGAACGATCGCGGATTTGCCAGTCAGTACAACACCCCGATTTTTCACAATGGTTACTTATACGGCACCGACGGGAGGGCCGACGTTGGCAGTGCATCGCTACGGTGTATCGAGATGCAGACCGGCAAAGTGATGTGGGAAGTACCCGACTTTGGTGTAGCAGCCTTGATTCTTGTTGGCAACGAACTGCTCATTATTCGCTCCGACGGAAAACTGATGCGGGCAGCAGCCGATCCGGTAAAGTTCCGTCTCGGGGATGAGGCACGCATAGCGCAGGGAACGGTGCGAGCACTGCCGGCCCTCTCAAAGGGGCGACTGCTCATTCGGGATGACAGCCACGTCTACTGCTACGATGTGGGTACGGTTGACGATTCGTGACAACTGTCGGAGTACCGGCTGCAAATCTTCCAAATCAAGCCAAAAACGATATGCCTCTTAGGGCGTATCGACCGTTTCGGGACTTCTGCGGTAAAATCCAATGGTCTCCAGCGCAGAGTAAACTTCTTCCAAAGTTTTTTCACCGAAATTGGAGATGTCAAGCAGATCTTCGGGGGAGCAGTTCAATAAGTCATTGACCGTAAAGATACCCCGCTCCTCAAGACAATTTGTGGTGCGGACCGAAAGACCGATTTCCGCTGTACTCATTTCGAGGCGATCATTTAAATTTTCAGACTTGTTACCACCAGCGGGAAGCGGGATGCGTGTCATGGGTTCCCTCCCAAAAAAGATTCCTGTGATTCAATTGATCCGCTCCTTTGCGGAAGGCTCTCTTATAACACACAAACTGGAACACACAAACTGGCACGGGGCATATGGCGAATCGAAAAGAAATTTTTTTCCCGATCGCCTGTTTTATACATACACATATAAAGAAACCTTTTTCATATCCCTGAACCTGGCGTGCTAGCATGCAGAGCGATCCCCACGCTGAACTCACTCCCGCACAGCGACTCGCGGTCGAACACATCGACGGTCCGCTATTGATTCTTGCCGGGCCTGGAAGCGGCAAGACCCGTGTTGTCACGCACCGCATCGCCCATTTGATCCATCAGGGAGTCGCACCGCAACAGATCGTGGCACTCACGTTCACCAATAAGGCCGCCGATGAAATGCGCGAGCGGGCAACCGCACTGCTCGGACCGGTCGACGGATTGCATCTTTCCACATTTCACCGGTTTTGCGCGCGGATGCTTCGCCGGCATGCGGCTCTGCTTGGACTTACTGAAAATTTCACGATTTACGATTCCGATGACAGCTTGCGGATGCTGCGACATGTCCTGGAAAAGCAGGGAATTTCCAGTAACACCTTCAGCCCCCGGCAAATCGCTGCAGAAATCAGCCGCGCAAAAAACGACCTGATTTCCGCATCACGCTACGCTTCGCCACACGGCATGCCCCTGGCCACCGCGGTTGCAGAGGTCTACCCGCTGTATCAGCAACAACTCCTTTCTGCCTCTGCGGTCGATTTTGACGATCTACTGCTGCATGTCGCCACGCTCTTGTCCGAGCACCCTGAAGTCCGCACGGAACTCGATGCCCGCTACAGGTATGTGTTGGTCGACGAATATCAGGATACCAATATGGCGCAATATGCGATCCTACGCGCATTGAGCCATGATCACCCGAACTTGGCCGCTACTGGTGATCCGGATCAATCGATTTTCGGTTGGCGCGGGGCCAATGTCGGGAACATCCTGCGTTTCGAAGAAGATTTTCCCGAGGTCCAGGTGGTGCGTCTCGAGCAGAATTACCGCAGCACCAAGGCAATCCTCCGCGCAGCAGATCACTTGATCCAACACAACCAACTCCGCAAACACAAGCAACTTTTTACGCACAACGCGGAGGGCAATCCGGTCGAGTTGACTCATTATGCCGATGGTCGAGACGAAGCCGACAGCATTGCGCTATCGATTTTAGAGGAGACAAGAACGGGGCAACGTAAGGCGAGTGATTATGCGATTTTCTATCGCGTTAACGCGCTCTCACGATCAATCGAATTCGCACTACGCGAACACGGCATTCCCTATCAATTGATCAAAGGGCTCGAATTTTTCCAACGCAAAGAGGTTAAAGACGTAATCGCCTACTTGCAATTGATCAGCAATCCGCGCGATGATGTGGCCCTCTTGCGCGTCATTAACACGCCGCGACGAGGCATCGGTAAAAAAACCTTAACGACGCTGACAAACCATGCCAGATCGCAAGGTCTCCCCTTGCTCGAAAGTGCACGGCAAGCAGGTCTGATTGAAGCAATTGCCAAGGCGACGGCAACTCGCGTCGCGCGATTTGTTGCGATGTATGACCGCTTCGTTCAGGAGGCGACCGGTTCACTCGAGGAATTAATGGGATTGGTCATGAGTCTTTCCGGATACCGCGACAATCTGGCCGATTCCGATCTCGAAGAGGATCAACAACGTCTGGCGAACATTGAAGAGTTACTCACTTTGGCGCGGCAATTCGACCAACAGCATCCCGAGGGTGGTGCACTCGACCAATTCTTAGAGGAAATCGCCTTGGTGGGCGATACAGACGACTGGGAAGAGGATACCGATCGAGTCACGCTGATGACGTTGCATGCAGCCAAAGGCCTTGAATTCCCGGTGGTCTTTCTGGTCGCCTGCGAAGAGGGACTGTTGCCGCACGAGCGGACTCGCACCGATGCCGATGCCCTCGAGGAGGAGCGAAGATTGCTTTTCGTGGGAATCACACGAGCCGAGCAGGAACTTCGCCTCAGCCTTGCACGAAGGCGCGATTTCCGCGGCCAGAGAATGCTGACGATTCCCAGTCAATTTTTACTGCAACTCCCTGGCGACGAACTGGTGCAGCGGGAATCAATTGCATTGGGCGGTGCTACGTTCGGCATCGACGACTCAGAAGATCACTGGGAAGAAGACGTGGAACCTATGGAACAAACATCAGACTCCTCCACGCTTGCGCCTACTCCATTCCAGGCAACCGCGAAGCCCGAAACTCCCGCCCCCCCCGCCGCGATTCAACCGGCGACCGAAATGATCGGTTCCGAAGATGACTCCGCGCGTAAGACGACGCCCCCATGCGATGTCTATCAGTTCCGCGTTGGAATGCGGGTGACGCATCCGAAATACGGACTGGGCAAAGTGGCTGCTCTCGGCGGTTCGGAGAGTGCTCGGACTGCAACGATTCATTTTGCCACCGCCGGCGTTCGGAAGTTCCGCCTTAAGGAAAGCCCCCTGCGACCAGTCGGGGCCAAGCCCTAAGATGACACCGATAGAATCACATCAATAGCATCTTGGTAGCAGGCATCAGAAATCAATGCAAAAATATCGGAAAATCGCGCAACTCAAAGAAGTGGAGGCCTTCCGTGAGCGACTTGCCTCACTCGGAGTTGAACTACCGGTGGATGATTCGATTCTGACCGCCCGCGATGGCAGCCCACTGAATGCAAAACTAAAAGTTGGCACATTCGAGGTCGGAAACCGTTGGTGCATTCATCCGATGGAAGGCTGGGATGCAAACCCCGATGGCGGGCCAAGCCAGTTGACGCTTCGGCGATGGCGGCGATTTGGCGAAAGTGGAGCCAAATGGATTTGGGGCGGAGAGGCAGCTGCAGTCGTTGCCGAAGGACGAGCAAATCCTAGACAAACACTTGCCACACCCGAAAACCTTCCCGGATTGATCCAACTCCGGGAAACCCTTGAGCAAGCGCATCTAAAAAAATTCGGTTGCGTCGACGATTTGCTGGTTGGGCTACAGCTGACGCACTCGGGCCGTTTTGCCCGCCCCACCGAAAACGGGCCGGCCCCACGCATTGCCTACCATCACCCGCTGCTGGACGCAAAGTTTGGCATCTCAGCGACCGACAACGCGTGTTTGCTTGCCGATCAGGAACTTGAGCAGTTGATCGAATCCTTTGTGCAATCCGCGAGGTTGGCTCAGGAGGCAGGGTTCCGTTTCGTCGATGTGAAAGCCTGCCATGGCTATTTGGTTCATGAGCTATTAGGGGCTCACACGCGATCGGGCCCCTTCGGTGGAGATTTTGCAGGTCGCTTCCGCATGCTTGCCGAGATTATTCGTGGCATTCGTCGCGACGCGCCCGATTTGATGATTGGCGTTCGCATCAGCGCTTTTGACAGTGTGCCGTTTGCGGCGGGCATCGACGGCGTCGGGGAGCCTATGGCGTTCAGCGACCTGCTCCCTTACCGCTTTGGTATCGGCATGTCATTGGAAAATCCCGTGGAGCCGGATTTGAGTGAAACAATCAGACTTATGCATGCCCTGCGTGACCTGGGAGTCCACACCATCAATGTCAGTTGCGGCAGTCCCTATTACTGCCCTCATTTACAGCGACCAGCCATCATGCCCCCAAGCGACGGATACCTTCCGCCGGAGGATCCTCTGTGCGGGGTTGCTCGTCAGATTGAGGTTGCTCGCCAATGCAAAGCAGCGTGTCCCGAATTGCCGATGGTCGGTTCGGGCTATTCTTATCTACAACAATTCCTGCCCCAGGTCGCCCAAGCCGTGGTCCGCAACGAATGGATTGATGCGGTCGGTTTAGGCAGAATGGTGCTTTCCTACCCGGAGATGCCTTGTGACACACTCCACGAGGGGATTACTCGACGGAAAAAAATTTGCCGCACTTTCAGTGATTGCACAACCGCGCCGCGAGGAGGATTGGTCTCCGGGTGTTATCCGCTCGATGAAGCGTATCGCCGGCTTGAGGAGTCCAGCCAACTGGCGTTGCTAAAAAGAGAGTCAGCGCAAAAAAATATGAAGTCGAATTCGTAATCCTTTGACGAAAGCAAACGTCAGCCAAACCGGCGACAGTGAGGACAATCTTATGGCCATTCTTTGGACCATTTTGCTTATCATCTGTGTTTTCTTTTTTTGGCTGCTTGGAATACTAGGCTTACCCGGAAACTGGTTGATGTTGATTGCTACGGCAATTTACGCCCTGACTGTGCCCCCAGAAGCCACCATGTCATTGTGGTGGGTCGTCATGACGATCCTGCTCGTGCTAGCGATCGCAGGTGAGGTTATTGAAATGCTTGCCAGTGCACACGGGGTACGCAAACATGGCGGAAGCAAGCGCAGCGCACTGCTGTCGTTTGTCGGTGCGTTGGTTGGGGCGATCATGGGCGCCGTCGTCGGCACAGGAATAATTCCAATCATCGGTAGCCTGATCGGCGCGTTGTTATTATCAGGGGCCGGTGCCCTTGCCGGTGCGTTTCTCGGAGAACAGTGGATCGGGCGTAGTCTCGATGACAGCCTGCAGGTCGGGCAGGCAGCATTTTGGGCTCGGCTCGCCGGAACCGTCGCCAAAATGGTAATCGGATGCGTCATGCTGATGGCGGTACTCGTTGCCATTGGTCTCGATTGGTCGGCTTCAAACGCAAGCGATCCGCTGCAACGAATACGCACCGAGGACATGCCGGCCGAAGAAAACCTGGAAACAAAACCGGCATTTCGCTGAGAATACTTTCGCGGCGAAAAGTCTCCTTTTTTGGCCGTTTCCCCTGACCGCCCCCCCCCTGCCGAGGTGATTTTTGACGCCGCCAGTCGGAAAATGCCAAATTGATCTGTCCAAAAGGCAGTCGGAATGGCAATTCTTTGAGTGTGCGGTGGAGCGGAAGCCGCAGGATTTTAATCAAACAGTCGCCGCGTCGTTTCCATTCGGAAACCATTCGGGCGGGGCTGGTAAGACGAGGAGGCAAACGATGGGAACTGTGCCGCAAAGCAAGGGAGTGACAACGCGGGTCGATCCGGGCATCGAAGCAAAATCGATGCAACCACTTCATCGACTCAGAGAAATACGAGCTCAGCAGGACGTGACGCTTCGGGCACTATCGCGCAAGATGCATGTCCCGATGAGAGAGGTGCGGGCACAGGAAGATCCGTCTTGCGACCTGCCGCTGACTGCCCTGTATCGCTGGCAGCAGGCGCTTCGCGTTCCCGCCGCTGAGATCCTCGTTGAACCGGGTGGCAAGCTTTCCTCACCGGTGAATATCCGGGCACGATTACTACGAATGATGAAGACAATCGTGACGATCCTCGATAAACCACAACCGGAACGAACAACAAACCTGCTGGAAAATCTACGGAACGAAATTCTTGCCGTGATGCCTGAAATCGAAAACATCGATCGCTGGCATGGATCGAGTAATGCGCGTGGAAGCGACGACATTGCTGCCGTTGTGCTGAGGCAAATCGATGAGGAGCTATTAAGGGATCCGTAAAGCAGGATAGCGCTACCCTGCATGAGACACCTTAATACTTGAGCATCAGAGACGTGGTGTATTCGGTACCCTCTTCGATCGACTCGATCGGCATACTGCTTTCGTACCGGTTTCGGGCGCCAAGTTGAAACTGCAGGTCCAACTCTTCATCCAACACAACTCTCAGTTTTGCCTCGGAGCGGACTTCGTAATCTCGGAGATCGCTCCATTGGGGAATATAATCTACCGTTGTGGAGATCTTATGCGCGCCGGTCACGTTCTGATTCACTGAGACACCGTAGGCGGAATCTGGAGCAAATCCGTTTTCACCACCACCTTCGACACCTATTTCTCGGGCAACGGTCGCTCCTGCTTTGAGCTTGACGTGACTGGATTGGTTTTTGAGAACTGAATAAGCAAACCCGGTATTCGTCTCAAAACGACGATCAAAGTCTTGAAGCTGATCATATTCGATCTTGCCGCCCAGATAGTGACTCCAACGCGTCGCGTTAAAAAACCATTCATGGGTACCGTCGAATAAAAGTCGATTGGTAACATTTTCTTGCTCATCCCGTCGTCGCTCATACTTGAGATCCACTTCCACCGCCTTGCTCTTCCATCGATAAGATGCCAGGGTTCCGAACCGGAGCTGATTGCTGACCTGATCTGCATCGCCCTGATTCTGCTCAAAACCCATATCAACTTTGAGCGACTG
>JAYYJN010000256.1:0-4393 GCA_036146215.1 Planctomycetota bacterium | reverse complement strand
CATTTTATTACCTCCTTTTCCCGAACGTGTCGCCTTGGGCATAAAGTGGAAAATCTGTTTGATGAGGTCATTACTCGTGCGATCTCCGGCCAGCACATTGCCAATCCTGAGGCTGGAATAAGTGAGGAAATGTCGCATTCTTCCAGTCCCCCGGTTACCGCATCGGGGTTGGAGATTGACGAGCAGTACAGTCGCTAAAACCATATCGAGATTTTTGAGTTCGTGTGACGCGCTGCAGCGTATGCGTCGAAAGGTTCGGATTGCGACCTGACGCATGGACTTATTCCGCAGATCCCTCACGCGATTTTCGCTGCTGCACGTAGAGGTCGGTGGCTCCCAAAGCGCACTGATGCACACCTTCAATATAGATTCTCGCATGACAGGGCCCAGAAAAATCCGGTGGCAGTTGCAAGGTGAATGTTCGCAGACCACTCGATACAGACCATTGTTGCTGGTCGAGGCGTTGGTCGTTCGCCCGTAAGTAGGTTTCCAGATATTCCTTCCGCCCATTCAATGTGGCGTCATAATGCGTGCGATCGGCAAGCGGTGCGGTGAAGCTCCCGCGTCTTGCAACGAGTTCGACAGTTGCCAATCCTTCCACAGGCGTATCAATTTCTACAGCAACGGCGGCACCTTGATCGACCAGGCGTGGTGCCCGCACCGCCACCGGTTGGCCCGTCGAAATCTTTAAAAGTGGGTCGCCTAACAGATTGAACAGTTGGGCATGTTCCGTACGTTCTGCCGCACGTAGATGTGCCGTATTCCCGAGCAATCCCGCTAAGCGGTCTAGCCAGATGCGATTTCCACGTACCGCATCCTCGTTGACCATGTTTCTTTTTGCGTTGGTCAGGATTTCGCCCAGGGTAGTCTGCCGTTTCTGAAAATATTGATCAATTAGAGCATTGCCCAGCACCGTCATCGCATACGGCATGGTTGTTCTCGATCCACCGATAACAGCAATTGGCCCCGCTTTACTTTGTAGCATCGCCTCGGCAAGACAATCGTCCGGAGCATCAAAAGCGGCGGCATAGCAGCAACATAAAAGAGCGATAGGGGCACCTCGGATTGCAGCAAGGTGTTCGGCATCGGTTCTTTTCAAAATTGAGAATTGTCCGTCCGGTACCCGTACCCTGTCGAGCGAGTCGATCTGTCCGTGTCCCAGATAGATCCAGAACAGGCAACCTTCATTCAACCGGTTCAGCACAGTGTCTCTGAATTTCTCAGGTGGTGGACAATAGGGACTTTTCCAGTTGGCTTGCGTCATGCTCGTTTGATAGGCGGGCGGAATTTTTGAAATTAGAAATGTGCGGGTCGTTCCCTCGATCAGTGAATCGACTAGTGGTCCGAATTCCCCGACGCCGGCTACCAGGTTGATTTTTCTTCTCCAATCTGAAAAGTCGCTAACAGACTCGTAAGCGATGATCCGTTGGGTCAATTGCATTAAATCTGTCGGAGTATCCACGGCTAGACGACCCACTGGAATTTCTGCAATGTCATCTCCATCGAGGTCTCCGAAAGGATTATCGGTGGCAATCTGTTGATCTCCTGCGTAGGGGGCGATCACGGTGGCCTTACGATAATGAGTCGGAACATAGCGATGCGTGTACGCATCACTTGAAATCCGATTCTTATTAACGGGTCCGGTATCCCCGATCAGCACCACGGCAGCGACCGAGTGGTTTGCAGCATAATTTCGGATATTTTTCTGCAGCAACGTGGCCGAGCGATTGCTTGCCATCGGCACAACGCGATAACCCTGTCCGGTGCGATATTCGATCCACTGACCGATAGCATCTTTGAATACATCAGGGCAGATGACGAGGACATCGGCATTTGAGGATAGCGGCAAAAAAATGCCGCCAAGCAGCATGCATGCGAGCAGCAAAAAATGACGGTTAGCTAGCATGAAAAAAATCGCGCAAATGAGAAACAGGTGGGTGTGGCACTCTAGCGAAAGGGGGTTGTCGGATCGATAGCAGTCTATGGATGTTTGTCGAGAATTTTTTTCCCTGATATTGATCAAGCAGGGATCGGTGGCCTAAGTTGTACGTAGCTGTTGGGTTTACAGCGTGCGTGAATATTTGCTCGGACATGGAGTCTGGGCAATGTCGTCGTCGGCATGGATGGTGCAATGATGATCGAGTCGCCGAAGATCTTCCGTTTGGAGATTGAGGAAGAACCGTTTGTGCCCCGAGTGGTCTATTCCGACCACACGCAGTCCTTGCATGAAATGGTACGGGTCGCATCATGTCATGAACTCTCAGCGCCTCTTCGGCGCACGATTCTCAAACTGCGTCAAAAGCTTCTTGATCGGCAGCAGGAAGACGGATTGTTTGTTTGTATAGAGAGAATATCTCCACAATCGCTTGCCGAGGTGCTGTTGTGCATTCATTGGCTCGGATTGCAGGACGAGCCTTCATTGGAATCTATGATTGCGGAATGCATTGCGCGCCTGTTTAAAATGCAGAGTGCAAGCGGATGCTGGATCGAAGAATCTGCTGCAGAAGATAAATTCAGTAGTACACTCCTGGTCTATTTTTCATTGAAGCGATTTGGTGTATCGTCGGCGGACCAAGCAATGATCTCGGCGCGACAACGCCTTCTGAAGTTAAGTGAATCCGAGAAAATCAATCAGGTGGCACGAGGTTATCTTGCGCTGTATGGAGTGCTTCCATTCGATAAGCACTGTATAAACGGAGAGAATTATTTCTCTTCCGCCGAGCAGAAGCTTTGGATCGAACTCATGCAGCGCAAAGTGCATCGCCAGCTTACGCTTTCCGAAACAGGCATTGCATGGTTGCCCTCGGACGCATTATCGCTGGACATTCGAAGAAAATTTAGGCAAATCTCTCAAAGCATTCAAAGGTCTATTCAGCGCGTGTCGGACAGGATAAAACGTGACATTTTTTTTCATCGCGCGCCCGTCGACTCCAATTCTGTATCGCCTGCTTCACATGGTTTTCGAGAGCTTTTTTATCGGGCAATGATTGAAATGGGCCCTTGGGGAAGATCGGAGCATTGTTCCGCGTTTCAGCAATTGCTGAAACGACTGAAAATAGAGAGCGTCGACGCCGTGTTGCCGGCAGATGTCGATTTGACTGCAACATGTCTTGAATCGCTGTTGTTTTCCGGTTTGTCAATTTCGGCAACTGCGGTTCAAAAGTCGACAAACCTTTTGGTTTACGCGCCGCTACAGGAGCGATCCATTGTAGAACAGGCGAAGATTCTGAGGGTCGCATCGCTGCTGCGTGAAAGCGACCATTCCGTTAATAAACATGAAGTGCTGCCTCCCTCAATGCAAGTGCTTTCGGATCCGGCTGCAGAAACTGATAGGTCTGCTGGCAGTTCCATGTCATCGCGCTTGAGCTGTACCAGTCCCGCTCGACTGGCTCAGTTGCTCGAATCACAAAGTCACGACGGAAGTTGGGATCAGTGCCCACTGACAACGGCCGAAGTTTTGACGGCATTATTTTACTCGGAATTAGATTTGAGCCATAAAGCCATGGCTCGTGCTATTCGTTTTCTTCGGCGTACGCAAGCAGCGGATGGGTCATGGTTTGCACACGGGGTAGCGCAGCGAACGGACGTTACTGCACAGGTGCTTTCCGCTGCTCGAAAGGTAGGGGTCGGGCGACATGATCCGTTGGTCCGCCAAGGGGCAGACTGGCTCCTTGCAAATCAACAACCCGGGGGCGCGTGGTCGAATCAGTCGATTGATATCCAGAGTGACTGGACTTCCTTCTCACTTTACGATACCGCACTGTCGGTGATTGCGCTGATTGATTGTGGCTATCAGCATCACGCGTCCGTTTCGCTTGGAATCGATTATCTGCTTGAGGCCGATACATTTTCGCTGGACGAAGATTTGCCAAAAGCCGATGCCATTCCGCTTAAGCACTGGTGCGCCATGCTGCATGCTCTTTCCCGCTGGGTGCCTGCCGAGGATAATGGAGCCATATGCGAGCAAACGGCCCCTCGTCCGTTGGCTCTGCTTTCGGTGTTTGATTGAAGCTGCTCCGAATGCGTTGCGTTTGACGCATTCGACATTGGCTGTCACCCCTATTGTGGCCACGAGCGTTACCGGAATGAAGTGATTTTTATCTCGTCCACCAAGGTCTGGCGCATGGTTTGGAAACAGTGGCTACAGCGATTTTTGCTGCAGCAAGCGAAAGAACAGGTTGCCTCCCGGACAATGGATGCGGCGACGCCGGCTTCCTCACCCGCAGCAGAATCCAACACGGTTGATGTGGCAATCGTGATTGGGGAAAAAGCCCAAACCGGCTCACTGCTTGATTGTCTTACGGAAGTCGTTCGCATTCACACTAAAAACTTCCAGTTGTATCGCGGTAATCTAGCGGAACATCGCATATTAGTCGCCCAAGTATCGGGTGAT
>JAYYJN010000255.1:0-16280 GCA_036146215.1 Planctomycetota bacterium | reverse complement strand
TCTATTCGATCTCGGGCAGATCGAAGCATTTCCCCTTCCGGGGGACACACCGTCTCAGGCTGCTCCTGCCACTGCCGGAAAACCTTGGGTTGTTTACGTTTTACCTCTTCCAATAAAAGTCCCTGCCAAAGCCCCAAATTCAGATTCTGCAGCAGATCGCTCGCTTTATATTTCAGTCCCCATGCTCGGCAAAGCGATTCCGCTGTCTCGATGGATGACTGGCCAGGACAGGAATAAACGGCACTGATCGGATGCCCGCTCGACTCTTGAATGATCCGATCAATATACTGCGCGGCATCTGGGTGGAGTGGCACATCAAGCGTACCCAAAATCCGCCCCTCTGTTTCAAATTCGGTGATCCCCGCTCGGATAATCCAGAACTGCAACATGAATCATAAACCTTTCAAACGTATTGCTGATGCTCGACCAGATTCTGCGCGAAGTCTACAGACGTCGATCGAAAAACACTCCTGGTCGCAAAAACGGATCGAGGGAAACGATGCGTTCATCAGGACCATCACGAAGCCCATATACGACAGTCTGAGATAGTCTCATCGGCAATGTTCGGATGTGCCGTATACCATAACCAGAGTTTGTGGCGATTCATTACCGCCCTGAACCATGCTCATAAACCGCGATAAAGATAAGCGACAATTCTAGCAATGTGCGATCATTGCGTCTGCTGGCGTCCTGCCGACCTCTCCAAACCATTACGTGGCGTTGCTTTAGGCGAATCTGCGATCAACTCCTCACCCACGCATTCTCGCGTAAGAGACCGTTTTACAGCGCTGCTAAGGCGACCAATGCTGGCAATAGAAGCGAAAGTTCACGTTTCGAGTTCCTGATTCTTGGGAAGCTCTTCCAAGCTTCCAAGTCCAAACAATTTCAAAAATCGAGGGGTCGTTCGATAAATCGGTGTTCTTGGTTTTTTCTCCGGTTTTTCAAAGCGTAGCAACTGACGACGAACAAGTTGAGAAAGAATGGATCCACTCGGATGTCCGCGAAGCTTGGAAATTGTTTCGCTTGTCGTTGGCTGGTTGTAGGCCACCAGTGCCAAAACTTCGACAGCCGCTTGCGAGAGTTTTGCTTCTCTTACAGGTCCGTAAAAGCGGGTTCGGATTTTTTCAAATTCTTCGCGTAAAACCATACGAAACCCTCCGTCATCGTAAATAATTTCATATGGTGTGCCGCTTTCACGATACTCGGTCGATAATTCAGCAACCAAGCCTTCAACTTCCTCAGGTTTGACTCCATGAATGGCACGAGCGATCTGATCTTTACTAAGCGATGTGTTCTCCGGATGACCCACGAACAACATGGCTTCGATAATCCGCACAGGAATCGGGTCCGCTTCGCTCGATGGAGGCACTGCAGAGAGTTCTGCCGCATCAGCATCCTCGGGCATAGAATTCTCTTCGGTGACCGTATCCTCTCCGGTGGAATCAGCGACTTTGTCTGCTGCACCCTCGAGCCCATTGCCGAGCATCTCGGAGAATGCGGCGCCGAGTTGCTCAAGAGAGTCATCTTTGTCGGGATCGTTCGCCGAATCATTCGGAAGTCGATCGCCAGTTGGGGATTCATCAGCGGATGGGGCCATAACTTTGACTATAGACGGACTTTCCGCAGGGCGGCAAGGTCGGATCTCAGTGCTCGGTTAACTCCAATACTGGGAAACCTTTTGCTGCATGAAATTGAGAGCGTCACGAGCCAATTGCTCTTCTGTCGTATACATCTTGCGCCAGATTTTCGTAGCCGCCGCCAATTCAGGTAATGCAAGTCCGAAAGCCTCGACCATCATCCAGCCCTCGTATCCCACCTCTTTCAGGGCCTGAAAATTCTCCTCCCATCGCACGTTGCCGGAGCCTGGGGTGCTACGATCATTTTCTGAAATGTGAACATGCACCAGCATGTCGGCACAGTCACGGATTGCTTGTGCAATGTCTTTCTCTTCAATGTTAGCGTGAAACGTATCATACATGACACGACAATGGGGTTGATTGACATCGCGGGCGAACCGGGCAGCATCCGCATGCGTGTTAAGGAGATATGTTTCAAAGCGATTCAAGCATTCCACGGCTAACATCACTCCCACTTGCTCGGCGTGCTCTGCCACTTGCTGCATACTCTCGACGCCCCATTTCCACTCATCTTTTGTGGGTCCAGCTCCACTGAACAGACCCAACGCAGAATGATAGGGACCCACCAGGTGCGTTGCTCCCACTGCGGCACAACAATCAAGCGCCTGTTTCGTTGCAGCGACACCCCGGGCTCGAACCGATTGATCCGGGCTGATCGGATTATCCTCCTCTGTGCGAACGGTGACTGCGGTTCTCTCAAGTCCCAAGGCATCTAATTTGCTGCCCCATGCCGCATAGTCCAGATCAGGATTAAAAATAGGTAACTCGACCCCGTCATATCCCATCTCTTTAAGCGTCTCGAGAACCGGAAGGTATTCGTCGGCCAATTCACCGGTCCAAAGCAATAAATTGAATCCGTACTTCATCGATTAAATCTCCTCAGGATGGTATGGCGGGTTATCTACCGAGGACACCCTCTGGTGAAAGTAATTCGTTGGCCCGCTGACGGATTGCCCGCCGCGCATGTGGCAACAGATCAGTAAAATTATCAGGTAGTGCTGCGAGTTTGACACGTCGCATCACCTGATTGAGTCGGATCAGTAGTTTGTCATCCAGAGGGTAGTCCCACAAGAACCGCTCCTCGATGAATCGCGGCAGTAGCCACGCAAGCCCTGCCGAACAGCGACCTGAAATACGGGTCACCGTTTTTGCCACTGTATCGCCATCCACTTTGCGCAAGGCTTCATAATAATCCTCAAGAAGTGTCGGGTGGTTTTCAATCAATACAGAATCGAGAAGAATTTCTACCAGGATGTGACCCAGAAAATGACACCTTAAACCGTCATCCGGTCCGAGAAAATCGCGAATTTGACAAGTCAACTGCAGCGACAGACTCGCAAATGCTTCGGTCCGGTGGAACCAATGATCATCATGATGATGCTGAATAATTCCTCTTGCGATCGTCGAACAACGGAGATCAGGATCATTGACGAGCGGTTCTGCATTGCGTGCTCTGGCACGAATTTTTCGATCAACCACATTGAGCCAGTCAGGAACTGCGGTTCCGGCCAAAAAGTAAGGATCAGATACATAATTCCGACCGTGTGCAAAATAATTCATGACCCGATCCGCAGCTGCACATCCAGAGACTCAATCTAGACCGACACCCAAGATGCATTCTCAGCGCTCGCGAGGATCGCCTGACATACTTTTTGTGTCTCGAGCGCCTCCGCAAAGGTCGGGCTGGTTGCTCGCCCGGCGTTGAGATCGCTCAAAAAATCGGCCACTTGATGCACGAAAGTGTGTTCATAACCAATCTGCAACCCGGGGACCCACCATTTATCCATGTAGGGCATATCACCATCGGTGACATGTACATCGCGCCACCCGCGGACAATCGACTCGTCGCGATGATCAAAATACTCAAGGCGGTGCAAATCGTGTAAGTCCCAACGAAGTGATCCATGTTCTCCGTTAATCTCAAAGGTGTAGAGTGCCTTATGACCGCGCGCATACCGTGTCGACTCAAACAATCCCAATGATCCGTTGTCGAAATGACACAAAAAAGCACATGCATCATCAATGCCAACCTTCTCGACTTTGCCTGTCAAATTGTGCATTCGCTGCTTCACAAAAGTCTCGGTCATGGCAGTGACATCGCGAACCGATCCGTTGAGCCAGATCGCCGTATCGATGCAATGGGCAAGTAGGTCACCAGTCACCCCGGACCCGGCGGCGCCTACGTCGAGTCTCCACAACGCAGCACCTCCCTGAGGTAAATCCGCGTCTATCGTCCAGTCCTGCAAAAACTGCGCACGATAATGAAAAATGCGACCCAGGCGGCCCTCATCAATCAACTGCTTAGCCAAGGTGACCGCCGGCACCCGCCGGTAGTTGTACCACACCGTATTAGGCACGTTAGCCCGCTGGACCGCGGCAACCATCTGCTCTCCCTCTTCGACATCCATGGAGAGAGGCTTTTCACAAAGAACCATTTTTCCCGCCTTGGCAGCCGCAATTGCTATCTCGGCATGTGTGTTATTGGGCGTGCAGATATCGATCGCATCGATATCCTCGCGGGCAACAAGTTCGTGCCAATCTGTCTCAACAGACTCGTATTGCCACTGCGCAGCGAATGCCTCTGCCTTTTCCTTGTCGCGTCCGCAAACGGCCTTCAGAACAGGTCGGTAACCGGTATCAAAGAAATCGTTGACCCGTTTATAGGCGTTGGAATGCGTCCGCCCCATGAATCCATAGCCGACCAGTCCGATATTCAGTGGCTTTGTCATCCGCCGCTCCCCTCTTTGTCGATAAGCACCATGAAAATTTATGCGTCCCAACCACACGCATCGCGGACTCGAATCATTGATTCCAAAATCGTATCCCAGGTCTGCGGATCTTCGAGTGTCGCGTTGGGAAACATACAACCATCCCAACAGATATGCTGAATGCCACGTTGCGATGCATCTTTGAGCCAGTAGCTGGCACACCGCGTTATATCCAATTTGCCTTGTGGATCATCGGCCGGGCAGTGCTTGCCGGTTTTATCATGCGTTCCAGCACCATGCACCTGCCCATCGTTCTGGGCAACATGAAAATCGATGGTCCAGGGTCGCAACTTGTCGGTCATCTGCTCATATGCCGCCCAGAATTCCTCATCGCTATGCTCTTTTTCCAACAAAGCATCTTCCGGTGCGTTGTATCCCAACATGAACGTGTAGGTATGGGCAAGATCCGCTTGAAATCCAAGCGATTCAGGCATGCCTACCTCCTCCAATAACGCCAATGTTGCTTTCCAAGAATGTAAGCCGGCCCAACACACCTCACCCTCCGCTGCAAGCCGCTCACCATGATCGGCGGCAATCTTTGCCGCCTCGCGAAAGGTGGCAGCAATTTTTTTCAAATTGGTGGACGGGTCTTCAAGAAATTTTGCGACACCGAATTCGGCAGAATCAATCCGAATCACGCCATACTTTCGTGCACCATGCGCGTTGAATACACCCGCCACCCGGCAGGCCATCTTTACCGCATCTAGAAATTTTTTACGGGCTGCATCATCGCCCATCGCCGAATCGCCGACCGTTCCCGGCCAGACCGGTGCCACGAGTGAACCAATATCGAAGCCTTTACTGACAATTAGATCAGCAATCGTTTTCAACTCATCATCGCTCGCTTCGGGATTAGTGTGAGGCAAAAACAGGAAGTAATCGATACCTTCAAATTTCTGCCCATTAACTTCCGCGGCCGCGGTCAGATCAAGCATCCGCTCCAAACTGATCGGTGGTTCCTGTCCCGCCTCGTCGCCCTTACCCACGAGTCCGGGCCACATCGCGTTATGCAGCGCAGGCAAAGTGTGGCTCATTAGAATGATCCTTGCTGTGAAAAATAAGAACTTTTTTATGCAACCTATCGACGGTGGTCACCCACATTGGGAAGATTTGAAAATGTGTTCGGGCCGAAATAACGCAGCCCCACAAGCGGTTCGCTGCCCAGATTTTCAACTTCAACTCCACGACGTGCCGCTTGGCAGGTGATGAAGACCTCATCTTCGGTCAGATGGCCGAAATGAATCATTGCGGGGGTTTGCAGTGGTAGCTTGCCGATCCTACCTCGTCCCTGAACGGTAATCCAACCACTGGCCCCTGGGTCCTGCAGCGTACACTTTGCGCCCGGAAGCAGGGTCAACTCTTTGGCTGAAAAGAGTTGCGCGCCATCAATCTGACCGTAGGTAATCCAACGATCGGTAAAACCATCCCCCGAGCAGGAAGCATCGACAATTGGCTCAAGATAATTGTTTTGCATAAAGTGCGTGTCAACATTCTTTTCCCAATCAAGCTGTCCCACAATAAAGTCTAAATCGGCATGCTTTTCAGGTGGCATATCTTTGACCAACAGTGACCAAGGAACTTCGCGACCCTCTACTAACGACTGGAACATGCCGAAAACATCGCTTCCCCATTGCGGTTCATAAGTGCAAAGGGAGCCCGGTGCGTGCAGGACACCCGGGGGAATCAACCAACCGGTACCCCTTTGGAGGCGGTACGCACGGGAAAGATCCAAAATACCATTATCGCCACGATCCCAGTTTTCTAAGCAGCGACGTACTTGCGCGGGTGTGGTGCCCGGCTCTAGGCCCATAAACGTATACGCAAAATGGTTGTCCACGTTATTGTACTGCGGCGGGAAATAGTAGGCTTCCGGTTTACCCTCTTGGCCGACAAGGGCCGCATCCTCTGCAGATTGATGCATATGGTGAGGAATAGGGCCCATGTTATCGAAAAATTTTGAATACACCGGCCATCGGCCATATTTGCCATAGATCTCTTCACCAATCAAAATCTCACTGCGCTCATCGACTGCATCTTTGAGCAAAAAGCGTTGTTGATCAAAAACGATGTAGCTCAGTCCTTCGTCCGGTTGCCGATTTTCATTGGCCGCTTCAGTCGTACTCGCAAACCACCGCTCATCAATACCTCCCCGGTGCGCGCCATAGGCATACCAGTCGTTAGGTGCCAGTTTGATCCGTTTTCCCGGATGAAGAAAACTTCTTGGCACCCAAGTCGGTGCGAGCCTCAGGAGACCCTCACCTGCTTCTAGTGCGGCATCTAGCGACGAACCGATATTGTCGTCTTTTGAGATCGGTGTGGTGTGGCGATCTGCAACATTCGACATTCGATTCTCCCCAATTACCTTTCCAGGTACCTTTGCAGAAAGTCAGTAAAAGAAGCGGCGCAACATCAATGGCCCGCTTTTTCAAGCTATGATCTTACCCGAAGAACCTTTGTATTCCTTACACTGTGAATTGACAACCTACCGGGAATTCGCTTTTCGATTCTCCTTTGTATCGCAGGACCCATAGAAATCTGCTTCTGGCAACTTTAGATTCAATAGCATTACGATGAACCGCGAATCTGGGTATTGACTTCGCATGCACCACTGCCACCGCAGTAAACTGAAGAGACATCGCTATGCAGACCAATCACTGGACGCTCATCGATAAAACGAATGGTCACACAATCGACCATTTGCAAATTTCCGGTTCCGATATCAGTGAAGCAGCGGCGGATGCAAGCGTGGAGTATCACCGCCTCTCGGGTGGTCGGCAGGAAGGGCTGCATTTGCTATCGATCAACAATGGTGTACTCCGTGTGTGCATTTTACCAGAGCGTGGGATGGGGATTTGGAAGGCTTGGTCCGAGGACATTGAATTAGGCTGGCAATCGCCAATCGATGGTCCGGTGCACCCGCAATGGGTACCACTGCATGAGCCCTCGGGACTTGGCTGGCTAGATGGGTTTGACGAATTGCTTGTTCGCTGTGGCTTGCATAGCAACGGAGCACCAGAGCACGATGCAACGGGAATTTTAATGTACCCATTACATGGGAAAATTGCGCAATCTCCAGCAGAACAACTCGAGCTTACGATTGACCAAGAAACTGGAGAAATTGTAGTCCGCGGGATTGTCGAGGAAAAACGATTTCTGTTTTATCATTTACAACTTGTGGTTACTTTGCGGTTGCATCCGGGAAGAGCCTCAATTTCGATATGCGATGAAGTTACAAATCTCGGTGCCACCACCTGCGGTATGCAACTTCTTTACCACATTAATTTTGGCACTCCTTTACTGAATTCGGGAGCGGAATTGGTGCTTCCTGTAAAGCAAATGGCCCCTCGTGACCTAGAAGCTGCTCGAGACGGGGCCCTGTGGTCACGTTATGAAGCCCCCACAGCAGGCTACCGGGAACGGGTTCATTTCTTTGAACTTTTAGCAGATGCCGAAAATCAAACTCGAGTTTTATTGAAGAGTGCGGATTCCAACCGTGGCGTTAGCCTGCAATATGACATCACACAACTGCCCTGTTTTGCGCAATGGAAACATACCGGTAGTGTCAATGACGGATATGTCACTGGGCTGGAACCGGCGACCAATTTCCCGAATCCAAGATCTTTTGAAGCAAGACTCGACCGAGTAGTGCCGCTCGCGGCGGGACAATGTCGACAATTCGATCTCTGCTTAAATTATCACGCTAATGCCGAAAGCGTGGAAAAAGCCCAACAATCGATCGAGACTTTGTCATACGATTCGACGCCGACCATGCACGAGCACCCGTTGCCGGAATGGTCATTTAATGATGCGTAGAAAGCGTTAGAGAAAGCGGCTTTCTTGCTGTCATCGCTGGCATGCATGCCGCCCGAATTCCATCAGACGGCTTTCCAGTCAATTGCGCCAGTTGCAGTAGCCGATACAAAACATGTGGTTTATTTGTGAATTTAGGAATTTAGTTGGGGGGGTTCCGCGCTCATGGAAAAACCGCGCGCAGTTAATTCATCACACATTGATGGTTTGGGTGCCATGCCGTTGCATCGGTTGCGGCGACACGCTGAGCAATTAGCAACGCATCTCTCGGCAGTTGCCACCGATCTTGATCGCAGAGAGGCAACGCTGGCCGCCGAGCGCGTGCAACGAGATGCTGAGTTGCGTTCTGCACGCCTCTGGATCGATGCTCGCGTGGGGCAACTGCAAGAAGTTGTCGCACAGTTATATCAACAGTTAGACCACATACAGAGTCTGTCCCGTCGAACATCTATCGGTGAATCGGTCGGCATTGCAGCAGACCAAATAGACCACGCATTGGGGATCTGTACACACGAGCTTAAAACGTTAGACCAGCGACTTTCTGTTTATGAAGCATCCATGCGTGATCCTCATCCGCATCAGAGTGCTGAAGATAGTCTGACTCGAAGGAGTGCTGCGTTGGATTCTCGGGAACAGGCGCTTCAGCGAGACCAACGTGCTTTGACAGAGGCTTATCAGGAAACGATGGAGATTCACGATGCGGCTGAGAGACTGTTATGCGATTCTTCGAGACAGCACCCAACCGACAAACAAGAGGCAAACGTTTCGCAAAACCTTGCACCCCTTGACGCCCAAACGCAGGCGTTGAAAGAGGCCGAGCAACGATTACGCAAACTGTATACGCAGATGACCACGGAGCAGCACAGATCGCCTCGGGTGAGAAAAATGGAGCCCCCCTCTTGGGTGCATGAGCGACAGGCGTTAGTGAGCGAAATTAATCGCCTTCAAGCACAACTTGATAAATCAGTCCCTGGTACCGCCCCCCGCAACGCTGCCTAATCGCTTTCGTTAACGCGATTTTTAGGATCTACCGTGTGCGGCAGTTACGAGTAGTTATCTTGAGCGATAAGCGGTAGTCGACTCTGCATCAACCTGATGACGCATGTGCGCGGCGAGTTGACTTGCCCACTGCAAGGCAGCTCTGGAAAAATAGGGGGTATTCGGAATCGACAAATTTTTGCGCTCTTTACTGGCCAATTGTTTCCAACTCAAACCATTTGCCAAGTGCCAGACCGCAGCTTGAGCGACTGCATGAGGAATCTGTTGTCGTCCGTGCATCTGCAGAATGGCAACCACAGCCGGGTCGGTTGTCATGGCGGAAATGGGCTTCAGCTCATACTGCATCGTGCTACGCGGATCTGGTTTACCATGCTCCAAGCAGACAAAACCCACATCATGCTTGGCCACATTTTCCGGCGGTACGTTGAAGAGACCAGATCCTGTACCGCCACCACCCTGGGTCGTTTGGGCGAGCACCGGAACGGCCGCAAATGCCTCCGGAACTTGGATGGTGAGCGGCTGGTCGGTATTATTTCTTGCAACGATCCGTGCTTGCTGTCCATTTTTTACAATCAGTTTGACGTCGATTGTTCCCGCATCGATCGCCTCATGCAGACCAAGCGGCGGCGTCTTTTCAATCGCCGACCCGGAAGCGGACAGGAGGAACACCAACGCGATAACGAGACTGTGGCAGCGTAATGAACGAGCAGACATGGATCTCTCTCCCGGGCAAGGCAGTAGTACAGACCGACGGCACGGCCGGCCACTTGTATTAGAATAATTAGAGTAGGGGGGAAATCCAAGGAAAAAAGCCAGGATAAAATAAGCATTCTAGGTGGCTACCGCAAGCTATTATTGACATCAACTCTGGGGATTCTGTAAACTCCGCCATCAGCGAAATAACACGTGGAATCGGCAGATTTTGGAGTTGGGGCCCCTCAGTCTCCTCTCACCGAAGGACGCGGATTTCGTTCCAAGTGGACTTTCGGCGCGGTCGAGCAGAGATCTCAACAGGGCCAGTTTGGCGCGGGGATCTGCAAGCCCAAATGGCGGGGTAAGAACACTCGAAAGCAGAGCCAGTCCAAACAAATACACAGCAACCGCAAACCTTGCGACCCAATTTAGTTTTCTCACTTCAGACCGAAACCAACCCACCGAAGGTAATCACCCATGTCTTTGAGTCGTCTTCTGGATGTGACAGGCAAACGCCTGACGCTGCTTTTTACAGTTATTGTTTTACTCTGCAGCCCCGCTGTCGCGCAAGCGCAGGTTGAAGGCATGGGATATCACCCAGATGACCCGATGTTCAAACTCATTTGGGGAATTTCTTTCGTTTGTGCTCTCATCGCCTTGTTACAAGCCTATCTCTTTTTCAAAAAGATGCAGGCATCGGACGAAGGCAACGAGCGGATGGTGGAAATTGCAGGCTACGTCCGCGAGGGTGCCAATGCATATCTCACGCAGCAATATAAAGTGGTTGCAATCTTTTTTGTGGTGATCTTTATTCTCCTGGCTATCGCTGCTTATGGCCTTGGGGTACAGAGCAAATGGGTCCCATTTGCTTTTATCACGGGCGGTTTCTTCTCCGGTCTTGCCGGTTGGTATGGTATGAAAACGGCCACCTGGGCGAGTAGTCGTACCGCGGCGGGGGCACAAAAATCACTTAACCAGGGTTTGCAAGTTGCCTTTCGCAGTGGCGCAGTCATGGGGCTCACTGTCGTCGGTCTGGGGCTTTTAGATATCACGCTGTGGTTTCTCGTATTGCACTGGTTAGTCCCCAAATTTGGGTTTGAGGTGATCGGCTTGGACGTCATTACTGTAACGATGCTTTGCTTCGGCATGGGTGCGAGTGCCCAAGCGCTATTCGCTCGTGTCGGGGGGGGTATTTTCACGAAGGCAGCCGATGTGGGTGCCGATTTGGTCGGCAAGGTCGAACAGGGTATTCCAGAGGATGATGCACGCAATCCGGCAACGATCGCCGATAATGTTGGTGATAATGTGGGAGATGTGGCTGGAATGGGTGCAGATCTCTATGAGTCTTATTGTGGTTCGATTCTCGCCACTGCCGCTCTGGGTGTGGCGGCATTTGCCAGTGGCACCGTGCTTGAGGATCGATTTGCCGAAATCACCGGGGCAGCGGGTGGAGTAAGCGAAGGAGATATTGGTTATTTTCAGATGGCCGCACTGTTTTTACCGATTGCGATAGCCGCGGTTGGAATTTTGCTCTCTATTTTTGGAATCTATCTTGTCCAAACCGAGGATAAAGCAAGTCAGTCGGTGTTGCTCAAGGCACTTGGACGCGGCATCAATACTTCCACCTTCCTCGTAATCTTTGCCGCCGTTGGCCTGACTTACTGGTTGTTTGATGGCATGTTCCTCAGTGTTTCGATCAGCGTTGTCGTTGGACTGTTGGCGGGGTGGATCATCGGTAAGTGGACTGAATATTCAACCAGTGATGAATTCAAGCCAACACAAGACTTGGCCGAGCAGGCAGTAACCGGGCCCGCCACACTCATTATCGGTGGCGTAGCGGAGGGAATGAAAAGCGTTTGGGTTCCCGTGATTGTTGTCTGCGTAGCAACATTAGCCGCTTTTGCCTGTGCGATTGGCGATCTTTCCAAATTGCAGGATGTGCAATATTTTGCCCTTGGTCTTTACGGGGTGGGCATTGCCGCGGTCGGCATGCTCAGCACCCTTGGTATCACTCTGGCCACCGATGCGTATGGCCCTATTGCGGATAACGCGGGTGGAAATGCCGAGATGTCTGAATTGGAGCCGATTGTTCGCGAGCGTACCGACGCACTGGATAGTCTCGGTAACACGACGGCGGCAACCGGAAAAGGGTTTGCAATTGGTTCTGCCGCTCTGACTGCGTTGGCACTTTTAGCCGCATATGTTGAAGAGGTGCGCGTCGGATTTGAGCACATGGAAGAGGCAATCGTCGAACAGTTCAATGCGCCAGGCTATTACAAAGTTACCCCGCAATTTGTCACCGTAGTGGAGGATACGGGGGAAGAGGGAGGATTGGCCCACCGCGGATTAATGATTCTGGATGGCGCTCGCAACTCGGAATGGGTAGCACTTCCGCTTGGTGAAAAGGTTGCCGACAATGCCTTGGTTGAGCACGAATCAGGCAGGTGGCTCACGCATTCGCACGAATCAGGCGAGAGCCGCTTGTCAGTTGTTGATCGTGCGGCCGCAACGCTGCCTGATTTCACCCGCTACTATGACGCATCCTTGATGAACCCGAAGGTTTTGATCGGCGTGTTTTTAGGCGCGATGGCGACATTTGTTTTCTGTGCGATGACCATGAAAGCGGTCGGTCGTGCGGCCAAGGGGATGGTCGAGGAGGTCCGTCGTCAGTTCCGTGAAAATCCGGGGATTATGGAACGGACCAGCAAGCCTGATTATGCGGCACCCGTCGCGATCAGTACGAAGGCAGCACAGAAAGAAATGATATTGCCTTCGCTCTTGGGACTTGTGCTGCCTCTCGTGGTAGGTGTAGTGCTTGGCGTTGGAGGTGTTATGGGGCTTTTGGTTGGCACATTAACGTGTGGTTTCTGCGTTGCAATCTATATGTCCAACGCGGGTGGTGCCTGGGATAATGCGAAGAAGTATATCGAGGCTGGCGCGCACGGTGGTAAAGGAACCGAAGCACACAAGGCTGCCGTGGTTGGGGATACGGTCGGGGATCCGTTCAAGGACACCAGTGGTCCTAGTCTCAATATCCTGATCAAACTCATGAGTATGGTTAGCGTAGTAGCGGCCGGACTGGTGGTCCGCTACAGCCTCATGGCGCTGGGTATCTTTTAAATCCGGGGCACCATGTCCCGTGGCATTTGGCTAAGATCGGCGTGCGGCGCTCCGGGCAGGAAGCCGCCAAAGTGCGCGTGATTTTTCATTGTTCGGCGACTGACAGGAAAGCACTGGAGCGTTAAGATAAGGATACATCCTTCTTTTTTCCCTTTTTGGATTTGTGATCTGCTTTGAATTCCAGTACCTCTTCGCCGGCTGACTCAAAGACCAGCGAACCTCGAAGCCTACAGTTGGCATTAGCCGCAGCCAGAGTCGCCGCGGAAAACAATGGTCGAGATATTGTGGTGCTCGACATGCGCGAGCTTACCCCGATATTCGATTATTTCGTGGTTGCTACGGGTACTAGTCGCCGCCAGTTGCATGCCATGAGCGAAGATATCGATCATAAATTGGAAGATGACTTGAACGATCAACGTTCAGGAATCGAGGGTTATCGTGAAAGCCGTTGGATACTACTGGACTATGGTACGGTGGTGATCCATCTCTTTGACCCCGAGATGCGGAAGTTTTACGCGCTCGAAGATCTTTGGGCTGGGGCCCAACGCATTGCTCTACCGGCTGAGATCGAGCGCTTACAAAACCAAGGTTAGCACCACGCAATGGGGTATAGGGTGCACCGCCTGTCGGCAATGCGTTGAACAGGTTTTTGTTCAGACTTTGATACAGGGTTAAAGGACTCTGATGAATATTTTGGAAACCATCTGTCACCGATTCCGGCCTGTCCTGGAATCGCTTGGCCTCGACGATGTCGATCCGTATCTGGAAATGATCAAACCGAGTCAGGACCCAAAGTTCGGGGACTATCAGGCAAACTGCGCGATGCCCATGGCCAAACGATTGGGACAACGCCCCCGGGCCATTGCCGAGAGATTGGCGAATGGCGTGGACCTCGACGATATTTGCGAAAAAAAAGAAATCGCTGGTCCCGGATTCATCAATCTCACTCTTCGCAGCGAATGGCTAGAAAAACAATTGCATACAGCTCTTCTGAGTGATCGATTGAATATTCCAGAAACGAATCAGCCGAAAACGATGGTGATCGATTATTCCGCACCGAATGTTGCCAAACCGATGCATGTCGGGCATATTCGCTCGACCGTCATCGGTGATGCGTTGGCAAAAATATTTCGGTTCCTCGGACATCAGGTCGTGACCGATAATCACATCGGTGACTGGGGAACTCAGTTCGGTATGATCATTTATGGGTATAAACATTTTTTGAATACCGAGAGCTATGCAAGCCATCCAGTCGGCGAACTTGCAAGGCTTTATCAACAGGTGAATCGACTCGTTCAGTATTACCGTGGTCAATCTCGGGTGCCAGATCTTCTGCAGCAGCAAAAAAATCTTGAAGAAAAAGCGCTTGAGTTGGGGCAGCAGCAGCGGCAAGAAGACAGAAAACAGTTGCAAAAACAGTTGCGACGAGTAGAAAACCAGCTCACTGAGATAGGGACCGAACTTCAGTCTATTGCGGAGCAAAAGCAATCGGCCGAAAACGACCCGGAAACTAATCGCCTTCTCTCCGCACATCGCAATATCGAGCAGGACGTGCTGTTTGAGACGGCAAAACTTCATGCGGGAGACAGGGAGAATAAAAAACTTTGGGATCAGTTCATGCCGCTGGCGCTTGCCGAGTTAGAGCGAGTTTATCAACGCCTGCATATTTCCTTTGATCATACGTTGGGTGAAAGTTTTTATCATGAGATGCTGGCGGAACTTGTGTCTGAACTCAAGGAGGCTGGAATTGCCACAGAAAGTGATGGAGCGCTTTGCATCTTTTCGGAGGCACATGATGCCCCGATGATTGTGCAAAAGAAGGATGGGGCCTTTCTTTACGCGACAACCGATTTGGCAACGATTGCTTATCGCCTGAAAACATGGCAACCCGATGTTATTTTATATGTGGTCGACCATCGTCAAAGCCTTCACTTTGAACAACTCTTTGCAGCCGTGCAAAAAACCGATTGGCCCTCAACCAATTTCGTGCATGTGAAATTCGGAACCGTTTTGGGCGAGGATGGGCGTCCGTTTAAAACTCGCTCGGGAACCACTGTTGGCTTGGACAGTTTGCTTGATGAGGCTGTGGCGAGAGCAGCGCATGTGGCGAAGGAAAACAATGCCGATCTTGATAAAAAGGGCTGCCAAGCGATTGCCGAGATCATTGGTATCGGGGCGCTGAAATATGCCGACTTAGCTCAAAATCGCGAGAGTGACTACGTATTCAGTTATGACAAAATGCTCGCACTCAACGGGAACACGGCTACTTATCTTCAATATGCCTATGCGCGGATCCAAAGTATTATGCGGAGGGCTGAAACAAATGTTGATCAAATCTTGAACAGCAACACAAAAATTAACCTTAGGGAACCGGCCGAAAGAGCACTTGGGCTCGCCATTCTTCAGTTTTCCGAAGCCCTGAACCTCGTGGTTGCCGATTACCGTCCAAATCACTTATCGCACTACTTGTTTGAGAATCTAGCAAAACGTTTTTCTCAGTTTTTTGAACAGTGCCCTGTTATTAAAGCTGAGTCACCAACCACTGCCTCGCAAAGGATTTTGTTATGTGGATTAACTGCAAAAACACTGCAGTTGGGGCTCAACTTACTTGGAATCGACGTGGTTGAAAAAATGTAGCCGATTGCCAGCTTACCCACTGATTCAAAAAGGCCCGCGATGCAGATCGGTATCTTTGCAGATAGCCACGACCATCTTGACCACATTCGCAAGGCGGTCATGTTATTTAACCAAAGGCGATGTGAGACAGTTCTTTTTGCCGGCGATCTAGTTTCAACCTTCGCTATTCCACCGCTACGTGAATTGGACTGTCCGCTCGTGGCTTGCTTCGGCGACAACGAGGGCAATAAACTCGGACTGCTTGCAGGAATAAAAATCGTTGGTGTCCTCGGAGAGCCACCTTTTAGCTTTGTGGCGGCGGATGGGACACGGTTTTTACTCGCGCATATGGAAAGGCAACTGCGAGGTCTCAATGGCGAATTCGACGTGGCGGTCTATGCGCATTCCCATAAACCAAAGATTACCTTAGATGCGAAAAAGCGGTTATACATCAATCCGGGGGAGACGAGCGGTTGGACATTCAACGATCCTACAATCGTGATTCTGGACACCGCATCGATGCAAACCACGCTCATTCATTTGAAAGATCAACCAGAGGATATTTCCATCGATAAAGCGTCGGGGTAAGAAAGTCTGCTACCTGAACGCATGAGGAGCTTTCACCACGAGTGATACG
>JAYYJN010000254.1:0-4455 GCA_036146215.1 Planctomycetota bacterium | reverse complement strand
GTCACGCCAAAAAGGGTGACAAGCAACCAAAGTTGGATCGAGACAGGATCCATCGATTAATGCTCCCTTGCTTTCCGAGTGAGAGGAACCCAACATTCAGAATCGCAGTTTGCAACCGGATCGCTATCTTTTCAGACGGACGGCAGGTGGAGGCTCCACCGCGGTAGAGAAGATCACAAACGTTTCGTTCGCCTAAAGCACAGTTTTCTACAACCAACTCACAGCCCACCTTACTCGAAGGCGTGCAATGGCATCCTGTGACATATCAACGTTCACCGGGGAAACAACGTTACCCCTGGTCGATAAAAATATCTCTTCAATGCTATTCGCTTATTCGGCTTTTAGCTAAATAATTGCTCAGATTGACTGAAAATTATTTCGCCAACGAACCACACACCTACACACCGAAACCAAAGCCAGGCAATACAATTTCCTTCTGCAAAACATGTAAACACTCTGCGTGTCCACATGTGTGTTCGCGGAGCCCGAACAAAAGCCCTTCCGTTAATGGTTTTGCTGATCCTAAAAATTAAACACAACCAGTTGTGAGGCGTATCCAAAAACTGAAACTTTTAAGCAATATCTCTATCTTGGCAAACTTGTTTTTATACGTTTATTCTCAATTTTCTACCTTCGTCCGCTGGCCCGATAGCGACTCGCACCGCACAGGTGCAACGGTCCTGAAGTGTCGTTAATGTAACACACTCTAGAAAAATATCAACCGAACGGTTTTACTGACGTGATAACGTTTTCAATGAATTTTGCCTCTTAGAGCCGAAATAGACCTTTTGCTGAAACCACCTCTCAACGCCGATCTTCTTCCGTCGTTTGTCGACCTTTTCGAGCAGGCATGGCCCACGGAACATTGGATTGACCTTCCGATCGTGCTTGCTGTTTCCGGCGGTTCGGACAGTGTGGCCCTGTTGCTTGCGCTAACCGATCTACGCGATCGCTTCTTGAAAGCTAACCAATCCTCACATGATGCCACTTCACGCCAGGGAAAGTTGATTGCCGGGCACTACCATCACGGCATCCGCGGAAGCGATGCCGATCGCGATGCGGCATTTGTCAAATCGCTTTGCGATCAGCGAGGCATTATGTGTGAAATTGGTGAGCTCGACACTCAACATCTGAAAAAATCTCCGCGGGAAGGCTGGGAATCGACCCTGAGGAAAAAACGGTATGCATTTCTCACGAAGCTAGCTGAGCGAAACGGGGCCCGCTATGTGGTCACAGGGCATACGATGGATGACCAAGTAGAGACGATCTTGCATCGTGTTGTCCGTGGCACGGGACTCCGAGGTCTTTCAGGCATGCCGCGCAGCCGACCGCTCTCACCGGCAGTCTCGCTGATTCGCCCTATGCTGACGCTTTCCCGTTGCACGGCCCAAGAGTATCTCAAAGCCCTTGGAGTCGAATGGCAAACGGACCTGAGCAACGAAAGTGAGGAGTTTACTCGCAATCGAATTCGTCACGATCTTCTGCCACTGCTCGAGCGCGAGTTCAATCCACAGGCCGCCACTGCCATTCTGCGACTCGGTCATCTGGCGGGTGAGGCCCAGGAAACGATCGACAAGGTTGTCACCCGGGCACTGGAAGAGTGTAGCTGGGAAAAACGTGGCGAGACCATTGAAGTCGAGGTCCGGACACTTCGCATCGATTCGGAATTTCTACTCCGCGAAATGCTGATCTCGCTTTGGCAGGCGGCCAATTGGCCACTTCAGGCAATGGGTCTCAGTGAATGGCAGTGTCTGGTGGAACTGATTAAAGACCCGGGGGTGGCAACGCGCACGCTTCCGGGCGGTGTGGTAGCAAAAAAAGAGGGCGGGAAGCTCTCGCTCCATCGCCCTGCTTGAATTAGTCGCGTCAACGCCCGAGCTTCGCAAAATTGCTAGGCATTCCCGCCAGAGGTATCAAGCTCGACCGGTTTGTAACCACCACGACCCTTGAAGTAGAGAAACAGCAGGATGTAACAAACCAACATGAAAGCTGGAAAATAAGCCATTTTGCCAAGTGCTGTAAACTGCCCTGCTTTGTTTGCCTCTCCTAATTGCTCTTTCACAACGTCACCCTCTGCAGCGATGGCGGCATCTGTTTTCGATGAATCGATCGCTTCATAACGGATACCAAAAACCTCTTTTTCCTGAAGCACAATCTGAGCCGTTGCCGGCGCCTTGACCGCTAACTCAGCACTCGCTGTACGGTCTTGGAGCAGCCCGATAAATGGGAAACCGAGGATACCAACGGCGATCATCCCGATGCCGGAAATTGCATTCAAAGATAAACTGCCACCCTTGGGACACTGCTCGGAAGTAACCCCGAGCATGGTCGGCCAGAAAAACGTTTTTCCGAACGCATAAAGCGTGGCAGCCGCCATGATCAGACCAAGTCCGGAACTGCCAGTTTTAGACAGGGCAAAGAGACCTGCAATTGCCAATACGGAACTTAAGATTAGCAATCCGATAGGTGAGAGTTTGTGAACAATCGGCCCGGCGAAGAATCGGAGAATCATCATGATGGCAGAGGTATAGACGAGTACCCAACCAGCATTGTAACCCAAAGCTTCCATCGGCCGTTCCATCAAACTACTTATCCAACCATCTGTGCCGATTTCGGTGGTAGCCAAAGGCATCATGATGATAATTAAAAACGCCATAATCGGTCGGCCAAAGCTACGGGTGTAGATGGCAAAGACAACCACCGAAGCAAGTGTTAACCCAATCCGCAATCCTGTCGACCACGCAAAAACCTCACCCAGTTGCCAGAATATTAGCCCGAAACCGACCAAGGCACCAAAGCCACCAAACTCTGCGAGCATCTCTCGATAACTGACGCCGGCCTCCTCTCGTTCTTGGACGGGAAACCGCACACCGATCAGCATCAGAAGAAAGACGATCGCCGGGATAGCGACAATGCCCAGGACGATCCGCCAGTCTCCGGTTTCCGCTGTCGAAGCCAAGGCGATCGTGATAATCCCGCCCAGTACCAAACCCCCAGGCCATCCGGCGTGCAGGATATTGAGCCACTTGGTTTTGTCCTTATTGAACATGGTGGCCACGACCGGGTTGATGAATGCCTCTACCGTTCCGTTTCCAAGTGCTAATACAAAACTTCCCCAGTACAACAACGTGTAACCGCGTGCTTGCGCCGCTGCGAGCGCCTCACCTTCGACTCCCTGAATCGCACCATAAGCCATCCAGGCCATGACCAGATAAACGGCGTAACACACGAATGAAAAGAGCATGGCTAAGCGGTAACCCACTTTGTCAATGACAAGACTGAAAAGGATGATCGAAATACCGAAGGGCCAGATGCCTGCCCCCATCAATTCGCCGACTTCGGTTTCGTCTAATCCAAACTCAGTGCTGAATCTTGCACCGCATAGATACATGCGACTGAAGAATGCAAAGGAGGTTGTAATCAGCGCTATAAAACATCCCCAGAACACAAGCTTGTTGTTTCGATCATTCATAGAAGTTCACCCCTCCGCTGGGTAATTCGTTCGAGTATTGTGCGATGAGCAAAAGTCAATTGAGAGCGCACGCTGAGAAGATTCACGGCGGCCTCGGCCTTGAAAATGTCAGCAGTGCCAGCAATGAAGCGTCCCCTCATCTTGTGGGGCCATCCATTGGTCGCCTGAGTATAAGGTAGACCGATTGGGAAGTAAATATTTAGATAGGTACTTTTTGCCGAGGTTTTTAGACGTTTTTTCAAGTTCCCTGCGCAAACAACTCGGCGATGCGACAAGAGTCCGACCATCGGCAAGTGGCTCTTGACCGTCCTTTCCATCCAAGCGTACGATCACCCGCCATTCAAGCACATCGTGCGAAAATGAGGGCGCTTGCGACACGCGCGGGCCGCAGTTGCGTCTGTGGGTGAAGTGCATCAACGCGCACAGCGCTGGACTCGTGATTTAAACGGCGAAAGGATTCGCATCATTTTTACCCGCCTGATCAACCTCTGCTGGTCGATCCTTAAATACGGTGTGCTCCTTGGTGGTCTCTCCATCCTTGCCGCTGTTTTTGGGAGTTGGTATTTCCAGAACACGATCAATGATAAGATTCGCGATCGAGTCGAGCAGACGATCGCCGAGGGCTATCCTCATTTAGCTGTCCGCGTCGAGGGCGTTCGACGGATCGAAGGTAAAGGCATTCTAGTACGGGGCCTCTCGCTTACGGAAAAAAAAGCGAGTGGACCACAAACAGAGTTGGCTTTCTTTCAGGAGGTGCTCCTAGGTTGTCAGGCACAACTACAAGAATTAATCACCGACAAACTGAATATCACGCATATTGTGATCCGTCGGCCCACGCTCCGTGGCACGCGTCGCACCGACGGGACATGGAGCCTGCAAAAGCTATTCCCGCTGCCCTCCTTCGGAGGGACAGCCAAAAGCATCCGCATTGAGCAAGGTGAAATCGTACTCTTTGACCCGCTGAAAAATCCTTCGGGAATTTT
>JAYYJN010000253.1:0-8293 GCA_036146215.1 Planctomycetota bacterium | reverse complement strand
GCTCAATTAATTTGCAGGGTTTCATTAAGTAGTCGTATACATGATTCCGAATCGATGCGATCGCACTTTCAAAGGATCCCTTACCAGTCAAGACGATCGAATCGGTCTTTGGCGATATTTCCCGAGCTTTCTCAATCACCTCGATCCCATTGAGCCCAGGCATGTTCAGATCGACTAACAAACAATCGTAAGCATCCTGGGAAAGGGCTTGAACAGCATCGGTGCCATCTTTGCATACTGTGACCTCGTGTCCCATGCGCGGTAATTCTGTGCGCATCAACTCCTGGAGACTTTTTTCATCATCGGCAAATAAGATTTTCAATTTTGTTTTAGATGCTTTGGCGATGGGTAGTCTCCTTTATGACCACGAAATTTGATTTTGAATTGCTGTTAGGCTGCACGTATTTGGGTTTGACAGTTCCCTGAACTGGCTCCAGCGAGTGGCAGTAAAATGCGAAACTTTGATCCAGCGTCCGGGCCATCGCTAAAAGCTTCCATCCGTCCTCCATGATGTTCGACGATGCCGCAGGCAATGGTCAGGCCTAGTCCGGTACCTTGTCCATGACGACGTTGTGTGAAAAAAGGTTCAAAGAGATGTTTTAGAACGTCCTTCGTCATCCCACATCCATTGTCAGAAACCGTAATTGCTGCCATGCCATCATGGATTCCAAGTTTTAGCCGTATATGACCACCTGCGTCGACACTCTCCATGGCGTTATTGATCAGGTTCAACATGACTTGTTTGATTTCTTGTGGGTTCGCCACAATCATGACCGATTTGCAATCCTCGAACGTAATCTGTTTACGTTGTGATTTCGTCAAGGTAACGACCATGTCGACCACTGCCTGAATCAGACTGCGAAGGTCTGTATGCTCCTCGGTTTGATCACTTTTACGCGAAAGGTCTAATAATTGTGATGTGATGCCTTTACAGCGAAACGCTTCATCTTGGATCATTTGCAGATATTTCTTCGCCGCAGCAAAATCCTCGGCACTGTCGATTGAGCGATCTTCAAGTCGTTTCTCTATTGACTCGGCGCAAAGAGCGATCGATTGCATGGGATTATTGATCTCGTGCGCAACCCCCGCTGCTAGAAATCCAACGCTCGCCATCTTGTCGCTTCGCACCATCTGGATCGTACGTTGCTCGACCTTCTCGTTCAGATCGGTTTGGATCGCCTGAAACTTTTCTGTCATGTTATTTAAGGCATCGGCTAACTCCGACATTTCATCGTTTCCGGACAGCTGAATTCGAAAATCGAAATCGCCCGTTGCAACTTGGCGAGATCCATTAATCAAAGTTGTCAGGGGTCGAAATATCCATGCCATAAACAGGCGGAAAAAAAGGATGATTGTAATTCCCGCTAATAGCATGCAGGCGAAAGTGGTGTAAAACAGAGTGCGATATTCGACTCGGACATTATCTGCGAGGTGCTCTAATCTTTCGCGAAAGAAACGGGACAAATTGGCGCTGTAGTTCTGCAGGTTTTGCAGGTCATCATCAATTTCTTCGATCCTTGCTTTATCTTCAATCCAATCGGGGTCAGTTGTTTGACGTTGAATTTTTTTCAGAATCGCATAAAGCTCATTGACCGTTTGCTGTTCTTCAGGGCTTGATGCCATTTGTAAGGTTGGCGTCCGATTGCTTTTCTGCATTTGCAATTTGTAGCTAGCAAGTGTATTAGAGACATTTGTCAATTCAGAGTTAAATTGCTCCCGCAGATTTCTTTGTATATTTTCGACGTTGATGAGCGTGATAGATCCGTATTTATCAGACAAATCCAGAGTCGTTTCAATTTCTTTTATATTTACCCTCAGGTTGGTTACCCATCGCATCAGCGTCTTGCCATGAGGCAACTCTTTTGCGCGATTACTGATCCCTTTGACAGTGTTGCGATAAGTGTTCACGCCCCACAGACCGGCAAGGGAACCTGCGGTCATGAAAACCAGCAGCAGCAGCAGCATGAGAATCAGCTTGTGCCGAATTGGTGTGTGAGCGAACACCGGCGACCTCCTTGTCGCGCGAAATCGTTCCAATTGAATACTCGAAATAAGCCTCGCTGGTGCTATCGGTAGGAACAACAGAAGCGAGTGAGAGGAGTCTATCACTCCACTAGAGAAGGAACAACCGCAAGCTTCATTGAGGGCTGTGCTACGGATTATTGATGATGCTAGCACTGATTTCAATTTGCAAATCGATCAGCGAAATTCGCAGCACTCAATAGCGCATTATTTTTCGGATGAGAAAAACACTCCAAATCAGCAGCGTGATGTTGCCGAGCCAGACACTGTAGGGGGGGAACACTCCATTCTTTGCCTGCTCGATACTAACCATCAAAATCGGATAGTACACGATCAAAATTGGAATGAAGCAAAGAAAAAATGTCGTCCAGAATTCTCCATTTCGTCGACGAATTGCCAGTGGTGCTCCGACGGCAACGAAAAATAGACAACTGAATCCCGCGGCCCAACGGCGATGCGGTTCCGTATGTAATCGGAATAGTTTTGATTCCTCTCCTGAAATAGCACCATCTAAAGACTCACTGGTGGTCTTTAATTCGTAAAAATTTCCAGAAGCTAAATGGAAAGCAGAGGTGGCGGCAAGTCTTTGCTCAAATGCATCAATCCGTGTTTTTTGCTTCGTGATTTCGGCAGGAATTTCACTCAGCGCCATTTGGGAGGGGCTTTCTGAGCGTTGACTTCTGCGCGCCGCACTGCTTAGCGGAATCACCCGTTTAATCGTGTTGGGAAATACTCCTTCCACTCCGCCACCCACAGCACTTCCATTATTCATCAGAATGGTCAGAAAACCATTCTCAACATCAGAATGTAATTCTGCCCATGCCGCGCGAATAACAACCGTCGGGGACTTCCCAGATGATTTGAATGTCAGGGTTGGCTCAACGAGTCGTTTGCCCTCCACTGATTTTACGTTGATTGTGAATTGATTTGTTGCGTGTGAACCATGATTCTTGAGTCGGCTATAAGCCACTTCCTCGATCGACTCAATGACGATCTTCTGAACACCCCTTCGCCCCCAGGATACTGCAAGGTCATTCAGCCAGACGGTGGCAAAGCTCAAAAGCACCACGGTCGCAAAACTTGGCCATAAGATTCTCCAAGGAGAAATCCCCAATGATTTTAGAGCGATAATTTCATTCGACGAAGAGAGTCGTCCAAACACGAGGCATGCTGCAAACAGAGAGGTGGCCGGAATAGCAAAACGGAGTGCGTCGGGCAGAATATATGGAACCAGTTCATAGATGTGCGAAAATTGCAAGCCTTGCAAATGAAGCTCACGGATAATCACAAAGAGAAGCATTACAATCGTAATGGCACTAATCGATACCATGAATATCGAAATTAACTGCCAAAGGATATAACGCGTGAATATATACATGATGAATCTGAAGATTCGAAAAATGGCAGGGCCAAGAGTCCGATTTTCCGAGTCTGAGCAGTGGTGGTCAATACGAATCTTTGCGAGGATCCGCATTCCGATCGAATCGCTATTAAATCAAGTCGATGTGCGAATCACTCGCCCGCAGGCTTTCCCGATCCGATTTCAAGCTTGCGACGATATGCGATATGGCGTTGCAGTGCATGCGGACAGCTTCTGAAAACAGTTTTTTCTCTGCATGCTCGGCAGCACCTTTAATTAATTGTTCGAAGGTATCCCAATCGACTTCGACATTAAGCTTGCCAGCACTGTTCTTCAATTCGGAGGAAATGGCGGCAAAACTGTCGACCGTTTCATCTGAGGGTGTGCAGGAATACGTCCTATAAGGTGCTCGTCCTAAGGGCTTCGGATCATTGACCGTTTCACGCTCTGTTGATGTTTTGTCGAAATACTGCAGAAGCGTGACAATGGCAGTGACGACTGCGCCAATGCCTGCGACGAGTGCGACCGGAATCAAATTTTGAACGGCACAAATGAGTGCAGTCAGCACAAAAAGTAAAAAGAAGATTGCATTCCAAAAAGGGAGTCGACGTTCCTCATCCAATTCCACCGTAACCTTTGCAACAGGGGCATGGTCGACCTGTACAACAATCACAGTAATATTATCGGGACCACCGCGTAAATTTGCGAGATCGACGAGAATTTGGGCCGATTCTGCTGGTGGCAGACAACCTATGATTGTCCCAATCTCGTGGTCGCTGATTTGGCCACTCAATCCGTCACTGCATAAGAGATAAATGTCACCCCTCTGAACTGGAAACGGGCCTTCGAGATCAATTTGAACCTGTGGGGCAGGTCCGAGTGATCGCGTAATGATGTTTTTTGGGAGATGTAAATCGGTGGCACTACCAGAAATTTTCCCGGCAGCTTGCATCTCCCAAACAAGGCTGTGGTCAAAATTTAATTGCTCGAGTTGGCCGCAACGCAAGCGATATACCCGACTATCACCCACGTGAGCAATGACAGCTCCCATGGGTAAGAGCAGCAGGGAACTGCATGTGGTGCCCATGCCGTTAAATTCGGGCTCGTCGCAACCACGCTGATAGATCGTCGCGTTCGCTCCTTTTACTGCTTGGTGCAGTGAAGTAATAGGATCGTTGTCTAGATCTTTAGAGAATAAGTGGGGAATATTATCGGCTGCGAGCTTGCTGGCCAATTCCCCAGCCGCATGGGCGCCCATCCCGTCCGCCACTACGAAAAGATGGCCACGCTTTCGCCAAAATTCCTCGTCACTGGACACAAGAACATTTTTAGAATCCTGATTATTTTTTCGCCTCATGCCGATGTCCGATATCGATGCATAGCGGACAGCTTGGGAAAACGCGATTGAATCAGACATTCCAAATCCGGTGGATGTGCCACAAAAGCAAGAAAGCTTGATGATCAATTTGATTGGGGGAAATCAACGCGTTCCGGACGCATCGCCCCAGTGTCGTAAATCCGGATGGTCGCCAGTCGATCAAAAAAGGTGCTAGCACAACTTTCTACTTTATTTTAGCGTTTAAGCAGTTTTCGCACTAGTCTCATACGTTGCCGGCGGACCCAAGATCGATATAGCCTGCCGCAAGGAACAAATCTATACTCCGTCGCCTTTTTCCTTGTCAGTCCAGGGGTTTGAACGGCAAATAAGCAGTGTCCCACAGACTGACGGATTAAATGTTTTTTATCACCCCCGCCATACTCGCGACCGGTCTCTGTGCTGAAAAAAATATCTCCACATTGTGCTGTTTTTTTATTGATTGCTCCGATGTTGTGTGGGTGCGTCCAGAGACGCATGACAATTTCTTCCAATCCACCTGGCGCGATCGTCAAAGTCGATGATGTGGAGATTGGAAGAACACCTGTATCTACTAGTTTTATCTATTACGGCACGCGAAAAATTCAATTGTCGAAGGCCGGTTATGAGACATTGACCGTGTTGCAGCCTGTTCCAACGCCGTGGTACCAATGGCCCGGCATAGATTTTGTCAGTGAACATTTCGCGCCTGGTAAAATCAATGATGATCGACTTTTCAGCTACAATTTGGAGCCAGCTGTCGCCGTACCCACCGATCAACTTTTAGACCGCGCACAGCAATTGCGCCAGCAATCGGAAATGCTTGACGTGGAACCACCGGTTGAAAGCTTGCCTCTTCCGGTTACTCCTTCCTACAATCCACCCCCACCTGTGGATAACAGGCTTCCGTTGTGACGATACACCAGTTGGAAATCGTCAAGTGAGCGTAAAGCAATTACTGGGAATAAACGGGAGTTGGTGTACTGGGCGCGTCGCGCCAGTCTGCCGGCGGCCTGAGATCATCGCGCCACGTCAACGGCGGCTGCTCTGAGATCTCGAAATTCGGGTATTTGCCCTGATCTTTTCTATGATGGATTGCTCCTGCAAGGCCGAGTTGAGCAGGATCGCGCGCTATTTTGTCCGAGAATACACGGATGTCCCCCATAATCGGCTGCAGTTGTCTTGTGACACCATCGATGTTCATGGCAGCTCGGTTTAAATTATTGTAGAGTGCCGGGTTATTAATAAGTTGACCGATCGTTCCTTCTTGACTGTTTAGCTGATTTGTAAACTGATCGAATTGGGACAGCACTGATTCAAATTTTGCAAGGCCTGAATCAAGACGATTCACAATGACAGGACCATTTTCTCCCAATGGACCGGTAAACCCTTCGAGATTTTCAAGATTACGATCGGCGTGCTTTACGGCGATCTGAATCTCCGTCAACGTATCACGTGTTTGTTTGACAACCTGTGGAATCTCATTAAGTCCATTTTTAAGATTTTCTTGCATGGCTTCGTCGCCCAGGATGCGGTTTAATTTGGACATTGTGAGATGAATACTATCGAGTGTTTCTTCCGATTTGTTGATGATTCGACGAAACTGATCTTCATCATGGCTAGTCACCAGATTATTAAGTTGTTCACCCAACTTCCCGAACTGATTGCTTGCCGTGCTTACAGAATTAAGCGTGTTGCGAAGGTCGTTCTCAAGACCACCGAGCATCTCTAGGGGATTCCGTGTCGAAACACCTTTGATCTCAGCGTTGTCGGGGATCAGTTTTTTGGACGGTTTCATACCGGGAACGAATTCCACAAAAGAATTACCAAGCAAAGAAGAATTATTGATAGAGCAGTTTTCATCTTCATAAATTTGAGTCCCGGCATTAAGGCTCAAAGTTACCATGACATCTGGGGAGTCTTTTACAAATTCCACCTTGCTAACGCGACCCACCAAGATGCCGCTCTTTCGCACCGGTGTACCTTTTGCGACTCCGGGAGCGTTGGTAAATCTTACTCGAATTGTTTTTCCGGTATGAAACATGGACGGAAAGTCGCCAAACAAGACAACCAAAATAGCCGTGAGTATGAGTGCCGATATTACGACGATCCCAACCCTGGCCTGTGCAACGCGTTCATCCATGATATGAGCCTTACTGAACAATTAAAGATAGTATTTGCCATACACAAAATTGTGTAGTTTCACTGGGTGAACCTCTTAATCGTCGATTGCCATTTCTTTGAGGCGTGATCCCGCCTCCCCATGTATAAATTGCGATACGCGTTCATCTTTTGTCTGGTCGATGGCATTCGGATGGCCATCAAAAAGTATTTGCGATTCACCGTTTTTCAGACGTGAGAAGGGGTAAAGCATGATAATGCGGTCGGCAACCTTCCGCGCAGTGCGCATGTCGTGGGTTACAACAATACTTGTGACCGGGTAATGAGAACGCGTTCTGATAATAAGTGCATTAATGACATCACTCATGATTGGGTCTAAACCCGTGGTCGGTTCGTCGTAGAGTATTACCTCCGGCTCCATGGCCAGCGCGCGAGCGAGGCCAACGCGCTTACGCATTCCGCCCGACAGTTCGGCTGGTTTCTTTTCTAAAACGGATGCTGGGAGTCCCACTTCTGCCAAGCGTTTTTCGACTCGGCGTCGAATTTCCGCGCGATCACTTATTTGATGCTGTCGCAGAGCAAACGCAATATTTTGAAACACGGTCATACTGTCGAATAGAGCGGCTGCCTGAAATACAAAACCGAATCGCATACGCTGGGCGGTTAACTCCCTTTCATTCGTTTTGCTCAGATCCTGTCCATCGAAGAAGACCTCTCCCTCGGTGGGCGATATAAGGCGAATAATTGTCTTCATTAAGACTGTTTTTCCACAGCCACTTTCACCAATAACGGCGATGGTTTCTCCTTTTTTCGCTTGAAGGTTGATGTTACTTAGAACAGTTTGTCCTCCAAAACGAATTGTGAGATTCCGCAATTCTACCAATGATTTATCCGAATTTTGTTTTCCGCTGTTCATCGATAGATTTGGTCCTGGTTTCCAAGCCTTAAAAAAGCTGACCGCCCGCTGGCCAAATTAGTTTGTGAAATCCGATCAAAAAGATTCCTAAAAAGAGATCAAGCACAATAATCACAACGAACGCATGCACAAATGCGGCGGTTGCAGCACGTCCGACACCCTCTGCGCCCGGATCGCAGTGGAATCCGCGGTAACAACCTAAAATTGCGATAGAAAAACCGAAAAATAAACTTTTGAATATTCCGCTGAATAGGTCGTAAAGTCCGACAATTGAACGCGAGTTGTGCCAGTAATAGAAAGCATCAATATCAAGGATAAAGATGCTGTAAAAAGCACCGCCGATGACTCCCATAAAGTTCGCGACCACGGTCAAGGCAGGGATCAGGCAAAGGCAGGCAAGCAGTCGAGGGACGACGAGGTAGTGGATCGGATTCGCGCCCATGCTGGTGAGCGCGTCGATTTGCTCCGTCACTCGCATGGTGCCTAGTTCGGCGGCCATGGCGCTTCCCACTCTTCCGGC
>JAYYJN010000252.1:0-2946 GCA_036146215.1 Planctomycetota bacterium | reverse complement strand
GTTGGAGCGTGCGGCGAAATGGCCTGGTCAATTTCACTTGCTCCGACAGCCTCGGAGCCACTGTGTTGCTGGTGGATTGCCACCGGAACAGGTCGACCCGGTTGCCGATCAATTCGGTGTGTGGCTGTGGTGAAAGGCAGTCGCGCTGTTTGCTCGGGCATGGGCGACACCGGTTGGGGCGTCTGGAGAGTGGAGTTTAGATTGGCTTCTAAAAAGCGACCACGCAATGCTGCAAGAATCTGGCGGTATAAACGCTGGCTGTCCCGGAAACGGACTTCCAATTTCGTTGGATGAACATTCACGTCAACCTGGTCGGCTGGCATTTCGATTTGCAGAAAACAGATAGGGTAACGGCCACGAAGCAAAAGTCCGCGATAGGCCTCGCCTAACGCATGCTGCAGTGAACGGTCACGAATGAATCGGCCTCGCAACAACAGATACTGCATTTTATGATGCGCGCGATGTGTCTGAGGGTGTGCAACGTCACCGGTAATTGAGATATCACCCTCCTGGCTATTTATCTCCATCAAGCCATCGGCCAGCGATTGCCCGAAAAAATGAGCAATCCGATCTCTCAGTTCCGAAACGGGTGGCAGGTCATGCAGAAGGCGATCGTCGTGTGTCAGTGAAAAGTGAATCTGCGGATGAGCCAATGCGAGTCGGGTAACCGTCTCGGTGCAGTGTCCGAGTTCGGTGCGGACAGTGCGGAGAAACTTCCTTCGTACCGGTGTGTTAAAGAACAGATCGGAAATCGAGATCGTTGTGCCAATGGGGGCCGCGACCGGTTTCACACTTCCGATCGTTCCGCCATCAACTTGCAATTCAGCGCCCGCGTCGCTATCCGGTGTTCTGCTTCGGATACTTAAATGGGAAACCGAGCCAATCGAGGCGAGGGCTTCGCCACGGAATCCGAGCGTAGAAACGTCGAATAGATCATCATCTGATTCGATTTTGCTGGTGGCGTGGCTCGTGATTGCGAGTAGCAATTGTTCCGGCGCGATGCCACATCCATTGTCGACTACCCGGACCTCTGCGGTTCCTCCCTCACGCAGCATTACATCAATGCGGTCGGCCCCCGCGTCGATTGCGTTTTCAACCAGTTCCTTGACCATGCTGGCAGGTCGCTCGACTACTTCGCCGGCAGCGATTTTATTAACCACATGCGGTGGTAGTTGTTTGATCTCCGGCATTAGGAAACTTTCTTCACTTCAGCGAATAATTAAGATCAGTAATGCGTTGCGGCCTATAACTGATACTCTTTTATTTTGCGATACAGCGTTCGCTGACCGATCCCAAGGAATTTCGCAGCTTCTTCCCGATTACCCCCGGTAAGATTGAGTGTGTCGGCAATGAATTGCTTTTCTACATCGATAAGAGGTCGACCGACCATGCTGCCGAGGCTCGGCGAGGAGCCGTCGCCGGTTGGATCTGACTCCTCCGCAAATTCTTCCGGCAAGTCATTTAGTCCCAGCACTCCGTCGTCATCCACGACCACCATGCTCTCCACCACGTTCCGCAGTTGACGAACATTGCCCGGCCAGTCATATGCCATCAGGCGCCGGCGCGCAGCAGTTGCCATGCTGTGAACTTCTTTGCCGTGACGAGATGCAAACTGGTGCATAAATTCCTCGATTAGCAGCGGTATATCCTGAGTCCGCTGACGGAGATCTGGCAGGACTACGGTCACCACTTTCAGTCGATGATAGAGGTCGCTGCGGAAATTTCCGTTGGCGATTGATTCTTGTAGGTCGCGGTTGGTCGCAGAGAGAATCCGCACATTGACTTTGATTGATTCGTTCGATCCGACCCGGGTGATTTCACCACTTTCGAGCACGCGCAAAAGTTTTATTTGCGTTGCCATCGGCATGTCACCGACCTCATCCAGAAACAATGTTCCACGGTCAGCATATTCAAACTTTCCAATTCGATCCGCCGAGGCATCGGTAAATGCGCCTTTGATATGTCCGAATAATTCACTCTCTAGGATATTTTCGGAAAGGGCAGCACAGTTCAGGGCGACGAATGGCCTATTTTTTCTGGGGCTGTTTTGGTGAATCGCCTGGGCGACCAATTCTTTCCCGGTCCCAGTTGCGCCCTGGATCAGCACACTCGCATCGGTCGGTGCGATACGTTTGAGTTTCTCGATCACCGCATTCATGTCTGTACTGTTTCCGATCACACCCTCAAAACCGAATTTCTTATCAAGCCGGCGATTGAGTTCGGCGTTAGCGCGCCGCAGTTTGAGCGATTCGGCCACACGATCGGTAATTGTTCGCAGGTGTGCCAAGCCAGCCCCTTTTTCAAGATACGTGAAGGCTCCTTGTTCCATGGCGGCAACGGCTGTTCCAACTGTCGCATGACCGGTGACTACGATCACTTCAGCTTCCGGAAGGGCTTCTTTGGTATGTCGGAGAATTGCCATGCCATCCACCTCAGGCATGACCAAGTCGGTAAAGATCAGGTCGTAAATATTTTCATCGATCAGCGTCAGGGCGGTGGGGCCATCGGAGACGGTGCAATCATAGCCGACGCGGCTGAGGCTTTCGGAAATCGCATCAGCATGCGGCTGATCGTTGTCGACGATCAGCACGCGAAGTGGCTGCGTCAGTTCCGCGGGATGTTCTGCGATTTCGGGTGTAGACATGCCGGGATTTTAGAATAATACTCGCAGTTTCAGAAGGCCCCTGCCATTTTGGCAGTCCCTCCATAAATCCGCGGTGATCTTTTTTGATCGCTTGAATATGATGGAGGCCGAGCGAGGTGGTTTGTTGGTGGCGTCTCCGAGAAAAAGGGAGTGGCAAGGGCGATGCGGATTCAGAAAATATCGGTCATTTTCAGTTGGGTAATTTTGGGGCTCGTTTCCCTTTTCACGTTTGGGGTAGTGGCGGCGATAAAAAAATGGATTGATCGTCCCTGGGCAACCGGCATTGCCGAAGTTTCGGTCGG
>JAYYJN010000251.1:0-5401 GCA_036146215.1 Planctomycetota bacterium | reverse complement strand
GACCCAAATTAACAGATGAAAAATGGATACGAAAAATCCGACGCGAAACCAATCCGCCGAAGAGATTTGTCCCTGATTAAAATAGATGATCACCGGTCCGGTCGAATAGTTGGTCAGGCACCCGCATAAACTGGAAAGGTAGGCAATCAGTGGGACCATTAATAAGCTTGGCGTTCCAGCTTGTTGAGCCACCAAAAGGAAGGCCCCGGCCAGTGCGATGATATGTCCGGTCAGCATGGAAAATCCATACATAGAGTAGAAGTAGATCAGTGCCAGCAGGATCCCGGCGATGAGGGGATGCATTCCCGTGACTTGGGTTCTCGCGAAGTCTGCGAAATATTGAACCACGCCATGCTCCTTCAATGCGGTTGCTAAGGTTAGCAGCCCTCCCAACCAAACGAGAGTATCCCAGGCCTCACCCTGCTTTGCCATATCGGTCCACTGATCGACACGAAGCAGCAGAATTGCAGCGACCCCGCTGATGCAAACCAAGGTCGTGGGAAGCGAGTGCCAAGGACTGGTTGCCCAGAGAAGGATCATGATGAGAAAAATAATCACCAGCAGGATTTCATTACGACGCATTGGTCCGAGTTGGGCCAGTCCCTCTCGTGCTCGATCACGGGCATTCTGGATGTTGCACTCCCGGTCCCTGAAAAAGAGACCGATGAAGGGGGGCAGTAGGCAAAGTGCAAACAGGCCTGGAGCAAGCCCGCCAAGACACCACTGAGACCAGGTAAACGCAACATTATAAATCTCCCCGGCAAGTTGGCCGACGATCGGGTTGGCAGCCATCGCCGTTAAAAACATGGCTGAGGTGACAAGGTTGGCATGTGCGGCGGTTGCAATTAAGTAACGGGTCGTCGTGTTCCTATTTGCAGCGATTCTGGAGTCTCCCTCCCCCTCTGCCAAGGAGGCGTTGATGCTACGAATCACCGGGGCAAGAATCCCTCCCCCGCGCGCGGTATTCGAGGGAATGAAGGGTGCCAGCATGAGTTCAGTCGCGCACGCGGCATATCCGAGGCCGGTGGAATTTCTGCCGAAAAATAAAAAACAGAGTAATGCGATTCGATTGCCCAGATTTGTTCGGATAATAGTTCCCGAGATGAGAATTGCTGAAACCACAAGCCATGTGGTGGTGTTTCCGAATCCGGCAAACGCGGTTTTTAGTTCGATGTATGGCGTGTCCGATAAGGCATCGGCAAACACCAACACGCTCAGGGCGATCAATACCAGTGGTGCCATCGCCAACGGTCGGAGAATAAATCCGAGGATCGTTGAACTAAAGATTGCGAAGATCCTCCAACCCGTAACACTGAGACCGCTGGGCGGGTTTATCAGCCAAAGGATTGTGGCAAAAACAACGCAGATTACGAACCGCCCGGCTTCCGACATCCCAATGGCCGTATTGACGCTTTGGTGGGAAGAACGGCTGAACATGGTCGTAGCGTAGCGTTTGAGAAACTGGGAATCAATGCGAAACGACCGTCGGCCTGCACTTGGAGTGCTTCAAGCCCCCATTTAAGCTAAAGGAAAGTAAGTTCACAGCATACGGCGAGTGAACGTTAGATTATGTTGCGATAATTTGCACCGTGATTGGGCATCACAAAGTGTGTTTAGCGAGTTGGCATGAACATTAAGAGAAAGCGGCATCACGTTTTATCATGGCGGAATGGATGGATTCTCGCGATCAGCTATCCAATGATGCTTGCATTTATTTTTCTCGGAAAGTCGTGGAACCCCGGTCATCAAAATACATTCTCGTTGGCCGTGGTCTTTACGGGCTTATTTCTTGTCATGCTTGCGTCCTCTTTTATTGTGGTGCGGCATGCTGAGAAATTAGCGGAATTTCTCGGTGAACCGTACGGCACCCTGATCCTCACGTTGTCGGTTGTGGGAATTGAGGTGGCAGTGATTACGAGCGTTATGGTTCATGGCGAAAATAATCCCACTTTAGCCCGGGATACGATCTTTGCAGTGGTGATGATCGTCTTAAATGGCGTGGTAGGACTCAGTTTGCTTGTGGGTGGGATCCGTCACTTCGAGCAGTCTTATAATTTGCGTGGTGCGAATGCGTACCTGGGCGTCTTAATCCCCTTGTCACTACTGGGCCTCGTGCTGCCGCGTGTTGCGGACTCTGCAATCGGGGGTTATCTCTCGACAACACTCACGATTTATCTGATCCTTTCCACAACGCTACTCTATCTTATATTTCTCGCAATACAGACCACTCGACATCGTGACCTCTTTCAGCCGAGCGATGGATCGCAATCAGAGGAGGCCGGATTCGAGTCGAAAGGCGTCAAAGATTGCCTTTGGTATGGTTTACTTTTGCTGCTGACCATGATACCGATCGTAGCGCTTTCCGAGCCGCTAGCGCAAATTGTGGATCGCACCCTTGAGGAATCCCATCTGCCGGCAGCGCTTGGCGGAGTTCTGGTGGCGACGTTGGTACTTTGTGCCGAGGGAATCACCGCCCTGAAAGCTGCCCGATCCGATTCGTTGACTCGCTCGATCAACATCAGTCTGGGCGCGGCCCTTTCGACGATCGGAATGACGATTCCATGCGTCCTCGCGCTCGCTACCATCCTTGACACACCAATTGTGCTTGGGCTGAACTGGGTCGATGCGTTTCTGCTAGGGCTGACCCTCATGGTGACGGTGGTCACATTCGGCAGTGGACGGACCGGTGTGCTGCAAGGGGCGGTTCATTTGCTTCTTTTTGCGACCTACATCGTTTCTATTTTCGACGCGGCACCGTAGAATAACGCTCGATGGGGCAATGCCGATGCGAAAACCCTAAATGGAGAGGACTTATGGCGACAGCGACAGCGAGACATATCCTGGTGGAATCTGAAGAAGAATGTAATGCGATCAAAGCAAAGATCGACGGCGGCGAATCTTTCGAAGAGTTGGCGAAAAGCCACTCCAAATGTCCATCCGGTCAACAGGGTGGTGACCTAGGTTCCTTTGGGCCCGGACAGATGGTAAAGGAGTTTGATGAAGTGGTTTTCTCAGGCGATGTCGGTGTGATCCACGGTCCGGTTCAAACTCAATTCGGATATCACCTTCTAGAGATCACTAGTCGGGAACCGTGAAAAAAATAGCCTGTCTGCACGGCTGTGGAGTCGATGAAGGTGCCTCAAGTGCAGACAGGCTTTAAAGCGGTTAATGTACTGGCCAATCAATCATCCGCTCAATGAACAACGCGATAAAGCGGATACAATTGGGCAATTTCGTCAGAGAGCCTGTAAATTGTCGTCAATTTATTGCCCTTTCATGCCGGTCCATTCCATGCTGTGAACAGTCGCCATTACGGTCACCGTTTGGTTGGCGTCATTCCTACGTTTGAAGATATCCCCGGGTCGGTTATCCTGCTTAGTAATAACCGAGCCGTTTAAATGTGCTGTCATTGTCTCATTAGGATTGCACCCATGACCGATCATCAGCATCGCGCTGTATTCGCCCAAACCAGCCGCCGTGAATTTCTATCGATCGGCGCGATCGGTTTATTTTCCTTGAGTTTTAGTCAACCAGGAGATGCCATGACGCGGAAGCGATTGTTCCGACGTCGTGGTCCGGCAGTCCACACGGCGAAACGAGGTAACCCCGCGGTAATCGTGGGAGAGAAAGCACATCGGTATGAGGTGCAGCATGACTGGCCCCAACTACCAGATAACTTCTCCTGGCAAACAACGCACAATGTGGCGGTCGATCAAAGTGGGAATCTTTACGTTATTCACGAGGGAGACCGCAAACTGGCCGATCACCCCTCAATCTTTGTATTCGACCCTGAGGGTAAATATATCCGAAGCTTTGGAAGTGAGTTTCAAGGGGGTGGTCATGGACTTGAGATTCGTCGGGAACCGGATGGAGAATTTCTCTATGTCACCGGTTATCAGCATCTGAAAAATTTTGCGAAATACGATTTGCAAGGTGAGCGGGTATGGATGCAGAGAGCGCCGATGGAATCCGGAATCTACGCTGACGGTGAGCACCAAGCGACTACCGGAAGATGGGGGCGCGATCGATTTATGCCCACCAACTTTGCGTTTCTACCCGATGGCGGGTTTATGCTGGCTGATGGTTACGGCACTTTTACAATCCATCGCTATGATGCGGATGGCAAATGGATGTCCACGTTTGGTTCACCTGGAAAAGCGGACGGTCAATTTAATCTGCCTCACGGACTCTGGCTCGATGATCGACAGGAAGAGCCCCTCGTCGTAGTGGCCGATCGTGTGAATGGACGACTTCAGTGGTTCGATCTCCATGGAATGCATAAAAAGACGCTGGACGGATTCATCTTGCCTGCCAATTGTGACGTCCATGGAGACACATTGCTGGTGCCTGATCTAAGTGCTCGCATCACCCTGCTTGACAAAGAAAATCAACCGCTCGCTCAACTCGGTGACGATTCAGAGTGGCGCAAAGCAGTTTTAAAAGATGGAATGGCGCTGCGAACAAAGCCTGATGAGTGGCAAGCTGGTCGGTTCTTGCACCCCCATGACGCGTGTTTTGACAGAGATGGAAATATCTTCGTCGCCGAGTGGGTCGCGCCGGGAAGGGTCACGCGGCTTGTGAAACAGTCATAGTGGCGCTGCGAATCAGGCGATGATATCGTGGACCACGTGACCGTGCACATCGGTCAACCGCATGTCGCGACCACTGAAACGAAACGTTAGCTTTTCGTGATCAATTCCGAGCAAGTGGAGCATCGTGGCATGAAGATCATGCATCTCCAGTTTGTTTTTAACGACCTTATAGCCAAAGTCATCGGTGGCTCCATAGGTGGTTCCACCGCGGACCCCTCCCCCCGCCATCCAGACCGTGAACCCGAAAGGGTTATGGTCCCGGCCATCATTACCCTGGGCAAATGGTGTACGACCAAATTCACCTGCCCAGAGAATCAGTGTTTCATCCAGCAGACCCCGCGCCTCTAAATCGGTGATCAGCGCTGAAATCGGCTGATCTACCGCAAGTGCATTTTTGGTATGGCCCTCTCGCAAACCACTATGTTGATCCCAACGGTCTCCGTTACCGTCGGTGCAAGTTAGCTCAATAAAACGAACACCCCGTTCGACCAGTCGCCGAGCAAGCAGGCAGATCCTTCCGTAGCGTCGCGTATTAGCAAACGGTGCATCCAGCCCGTACATCTGCTGGGTTGCTTGGGTTTCACCACTCAAATCCGCGAGATCCGGAACCGCCGTTTGCATCCTCGCAGCCATTTCATAATTTGCGATTGCCGACTCCAGTGCATTTGTATCGCCCGATTGATTGAGATATCGCTGGTCAAGGTCCCGGATAAGGCGGAGCTTACGACGCTGAAGATTCCAGTCATGGGAGGCGGCTGGAATGTTAGCCACGGGGGAATCGCCGGGTTGAAACACGGAGGCCTGATAGG
>JAYYJN010000250.1:0-16043 GCA_036146215.1 Planctomycetota bacterium | reverse complement strand
AGGGGTCTCTATTCCGTAATTTTTCCCCATCGCACAGAACGCATCGATATCGTCTTTTGAGGGCTGCTCAGGCAATCGTCCCAGCTGTCCCCCTCCAATCCCGAATTCCATCCAGTGGAAACCGAAATCTTTACAGATATCAAAATGTTGCTCCATGGGCATCTCACGAAAGCCCCACTCGCCACATCCAACCAACATGTTCCATCTCCTGTCTTCGTTTCAATTGGATTCAGATTTCGGCCGAAAAGATTTCAGCGATTTTCTAATTCGTAAATGTCTACTTTGCTCTCGAAAAAACGAGGAACAAATAGCAGGCCACGAGATCGATCGATTCCGATGTCAGCCGGCGCGGCACATTCGATAATGCGGGTCACAGTTTTTTCGTCCGGCGCGATAGAGACCACCTGGTTGCCCTCGGAATCAGAGACAATGAAGGTCCCATCGGCCAGAACTTCAATGCCATCGGGGGTTTTGAAGTATTCGGTAAGCCCGAATGCCCGCGGCGGTTTTTTTCCGCTGGGATCCAACTCATAGATATCGCTTAATCCCCAACTTGCCCCGTACATTTTTTCGTTATGAAAGGTAATGCCGTTGATGCCCTTGGGTGCGGCAATCTCCTGGTGCTTCCCGTTTAAATGCAGGCGGTAACACGTGCCAGCTCCGGAGTCTGTGACATAAGCGAACTCTCCATCGGTTGCCATGTCATTCAAAGCCACGGCTCCCGGAACCTTTACGACCTGTGGATCCGCCTTGCCGCTTACGGAAAAGATAAGCACTCGGTCCGTGTCAGTAACCCAGAGATTGTCCCCGAGCAGGCACATGCCTTTCGGACCACTGAAGCGGAACTTATCATCACTTCGCACGAGGTCCTCGCCGTGTAACGTTTCTGAGGCGGCATCATCACCTTTGCCTCTCCGTCGGCCGCCTTGAGGTGCTTGGGGAACCGTAAATTTAGAAATGAACCCGTTCCCGTCATCGGCCCAGAACCGTTCGTAGCCCTCGCCCTCGACTGCTGCATTGACGTTGGAAACATAAGCGATTTGGTTCTTCGCATCGACCACAACGCACTCTGGAATATTAAAACCGTCGACCTCAGCGATTTTGGTCACTTGTAAATCTGCTTGCGCAACCGAGTGAACCAAAGCGGGTAGAAGTGAAAGGGCAAGCATACGAGGAAACATCGATAGACACTCCTATGAAACGATAACGGGACGCCGAAGAGGGGATTAATATCCCAAGAGAGAGGAAAGAATTCAATCGGGGGACGCCCGCATCAATTAATCTTGCTTTGGTGGTTCCTTTTTCACCGCTAACAATTTCTCCACAGCTAATCGCAGGTCCTTCATGCCTTCGCGGGTGGTGCCCTCATAAAATCCACGTATCTGACCGTCGCGATCGACCAGCATCATTCTTGAGCTATGTATGATTGGGCTGGGGGCGCGCGGTGGCGCATCATCCACGGCGAGTTTAAAGCCTTTCTTACACAGGTCCCAAATATCATCACGCGAACCGGTTAAGAAGTGCCAGCCTTCCGGATCGGCTTCCATGCGCTTCGCATAATCAGCGAGAACCGCTGACGTGTCGAAATCAGGGTCGACCGTGATACTCACTAATTCTACTTTATCGCCTCCCTCAATTTTCTTAAGTTGCTTCTGGAATTTCGCCAGGTTCCGAGTTTGGATCGGACAAGTCGTGGGACAACGAGTAAACACAAAATTAGCGATCCACGGTTTATCGTTCAGCTGCGCACTTCCAAATCCTGCGCCGTTTTGATCCTGGAGGGTGAACTCGGGAAGTTGCACTAGCACGGGTAATTCGTTCGATTTCACCGAATCTGTCGACGACTTATCAGTGGTTGAATTTTTAAAATTGTTTTCTGAATCGCTTTGATTGCAGCCAACGATTACCAGCAGCGGAAGCATCAGACGGAGACTTCGAGACAGGGGAGTTGGTGTCATGTGCATGCTTTGAAAATGTTTAAGGAGCAACCTGTATTTTGCGGTATCGCGGTCATGGATGGTGAATTGTGTGAATCTTACCGCTTTTGTGGTCCGTTGATTTATTATTTGCTTTTGGGTTGCTGAAACGTCCATTTGGGGCGGCTGATGGTTTCGCCGTACGACTCGAACATCACGTTGAAACTGATGCTGATCCGGTCCGAGTCACCCTGATTGGGCGGGACGAAGTGCGGAAGCCATGACGGAAACATGACCATTGCTCCCGGTTTGACAGGCACCATGATTTCACGCGTGTTCAATTCATTTTGCTCGGAAAATTGGGGAGAGATAATGTTGGTCTCGGGACGTGGATCGCGAAAAACGATGGCATCTCCGCCGCTAGGAGCGGTAACGTAATAGGTGCCGCTTAAATAGTTGTTCGGATGCGTATGCGCCGGATGCTGAGTTCCGGGTGGGCGTAAATTAATCCACATTCCGGTAACTAAAAATTTGTCGGTCGCTATTTGTAGCTCCGAAAATATTTCCTGTGTAGCATCGCGGATGGTTGTTACCAGATCCGCAAAATTATCTTGGTCTTGCAGATCATTCGGTGACTGCCAGTGCGCTCCGGGAATGCCCGCAGGCTCTGCGCTACGCATGCTGTCGATCGATCGGATCGCCTGTTGATTAATCTGGTCTGCTCTCGAGCCGTCCAAACTGAATAACCAGACTGGATATGGAAAGATATGAATTGTATCTTTTTCTTCAAACATGGACCGGTTCCTGAAGCAAACCTTGGCAGCAGCATTTTAAGGATGCATGAGTAGGTCGTCTAGGACGGCACCCGCGTTAAACCGATTCGATGGCTGCTTTAAGGGGCGCAAGTTCGGTGGCATAATTTTTCCAGCGACCGGCAGATGACTGATAAATCGGCTCGCGGACTTGGATCCTGCTTGCCGTGCGAACGGCCGTCTCGTTCTCATAAAAAGCAAGGCATCGTTCATCCCAGGGCAGACCGCAGAATTCGATCAGCTTGCGAGTTTCTGTCTCTGGATCTTGAGTCAGTGTTTCGTACTCGATTTCATAAAACGGGCTGGGAAGGACTTCGCGCCAATGTTGCATCAGTTGATCATACAGCCGATAGAAAATTCCGATTTGTTCTAAATCCCAAGACCAATTAACGGCGTGCAACCGTCGCATGAAACATGACAGACCGATGTCCATGGCGTTCCGTCGGCTGTGAATAATACGGGCTTGCGGGAAGAGTGTGTAAAGGAATCCAAGATGCAAAAAGTTATGCCACATCTTGTCTACGACACGGGATAGTTGATCCCAATGAGGTGCTACCGCGTCATTGTTTCGGAGAAAATCTAAATATTCTTCTGCTAACTCTGAAATAATGCTCTGCTCAAAGCCCTGCAGACACAGAGGAAAATCCTTGTCGTTGTTCATTCGTCGAGGAAGGATTTTGGTGGCGAGGCGACCAATCTCCTCCAACTCCCCCGCGGCCACTGCGGCGGGATGACTCGAGATGATCTGCTCAATGAGCGTACTTCCGCTACGAGGCATCCCAACAACAAAAATCGGGATCTCGGAAGCACTGCCGCACCCTGGCAGATTATCAAAATAGTCTTTATTAAAAAACTGAATGATTGTTTCTGTTAGGCTTTCCCTTGCTTCAAGGTCTAACGAGCGATTTTTGGCCTGATTGATTTGACTCTGGATATCATTCGCGACTTGGTAAGCCTTGAAAGCTTCCGCATAATTATCACGGGAATCAAAGTGATTTCCGACAGCAAATAACATGGCCGAAGCAGACTCGGGAGGCAGATTTCCACCGGAGACGAGCTTTTGGATTTTTAAAATCTGTTCATCCGTGAAACGAAATTTATTGCTGAGTGCCAAATCGCTCAGATTAAAATAGGCGGGAGCGTACTCGGGATTACTTTCTAACGATTTTTCAAAATGCACTGCCGCTTCAGAAAAATTTCCCTGGTCGAGCAGCGTTGATCCGAGATTATTGTGGGCTACGCAATGGTCAGGTTCAATCTGGATAGCGCATCCAAAGTGGTGGGCCGCTTGTTCCAACGCGTTACGTGCAAGATGAAAGTTGCCGATATTCACATGCGTATCGGATGATTCGGGCATCGTGCGCAAGAGATTCTCGTAGTGCACGATCGCTTGCTCGTCTTCACCGATCGATTGCAGGGCAGAGGCAAGGTTATTTTCATAGAGAGGGTGGTTTGGTGCAGCGACAAGGGCCTGCCGAAAGCAATCAATCGCTTCATCATGCTGGCCGCTTTCTTGCAGCATTACTCCCAAGCCGTTGAGGAGGCCCGCATCCGCCGGCGCCATTGCTATGGCCTCCTTATATTGCCTCACCGCTTCATCAAATTGTTTTATACTGCCGAGAACTTCCGCTAGATTCTGCCGATACAAAGGAACCTTCGGTTGCAAACGAATGGCCTCGTGAAGATGGTTTGCGGCAGCTTCATATTCCTGTTTGGCCCGTAGAACCACACCCAATTCGTTGTGTGCATTGCCGTCATCCGGTGCAAGCTGGATGGCACGTTCGAAGCAGGCAGCGGCCTGCGATAATTCGCCAGCACTCTGGTGTACAAAACCGAGGTTGCGGTGTAGCGAAGGTTCGTTGGGATGGATTCCAATGGCACGCCCGATCGATTCAACGGCTGCAGTAAAATTCTTTTGCTGACTTTGAATCCAACCGAGTAGATTCCAGGCTTCGCTCTGCGATTTATCGGCAGCAATGACTTGCTGTAGCCGCTGTTCCGCAAGATTCAAATCGCCGGCTTGGATAAAACGATGCGCTTCAGCGAGTAAATCTGCAGGTGCGTTCATGGTGAAAACAACAGGTTATGCAATCAATGAAACCGGAGCCATGTGAGTAGAATATCCTAACGGAAAATTCTCACCGTGCGACCAACCGTACAAAGAGAATAGTAAAAAGTGGACCCTTTTCGTGATTGACCATCAATCGAATCCGCTTGCGGCTTGAAAGTAGTTTTCTACATCGAGCCGGGGTTTATCACGATAGATCAGTGTTTTTTCTGCGCTAGGCTGCTCGGGAAAAGGTGGTGTGATTTCTAACATCAAATAAAGTTCGACATGGTCGATGTCATTTTCGTTTTTGTGTTGGGCTCTATAGCGTCGCTTCAAATATTCAACGTAGTAGGGCCGATGGGCTGCGGCTGCAATGGTGGGTTCCTTGAGAAAAAACATGTACGCCCCCCAATGTCCATTACGATAGCGGGCCGACAGCAATTCAGGTTTGTTCCAATGCACCGGACGGCCCTCCTCGATCAAGTCGATCTGGTCGCCATTCTCGAGGGTCGCGACTGCGATTAACCACCCGTCAACAATGGTAGGTTTCGGTGCAAAGAGGTCGAAGCGTTGCTCGAGTCCGAGGCCGTACCCGACTGATTTCCACGTCGTATTAAACCAGGCCATCCTGTCGCTTTTAGCAACCTCAAACACAACCTGAAGGTTGAAAAGAACAACGTAGATTAGGAGTCCCCCAACCAATGCATTGGCCATCGGCGGCAGATCGCTCATTCGATCCCCCGATGCGGTAACCGGATACTCCGCGTGAGACTCTGCGGAATCTGCGGATGGACGGAAGTCGAATTTTAAATTCAGCCAATCCCAGAACGAAGTCGGCAAAAAAATGAACCAGCCCGCAATGCAAATCCAGGGAAATAATCCAAGGTGCATACAGAGGGCGATACCCACATGAAAGACAATAAACGAACCGATAACAATTAGCCGGATTCTCGACGTCCAGCGGGGAATAAACATTAATAGCGGTCCCAGCCATTCGAGGTAAAGCGTGGCGAAAGTCATCCAGTGCAGCACGCCAGGAAATTGAAGGATCCATTTGGCGAATCCGGTTGAAATCTGATCGAGCTGCAATGCGTAATACAAAGCCCACCCGGATTCGGTCCACTGCGGGTCGGTTTTTGTAGCTGCACTGACCCAATACAACAAACAAAGTTGGGCCATCATTGCGATCGTGGCAGCCGAAAAAGTAATCCGCGGATCTTTAGAGTGACCTGGTCGTTTTCTGTCCAGTGAGAACTGTTCGCCGAGTGGAAGAAACATCGACCAGAAAAGAAGCATGCGAAGCAGATGGTCGCCACCATTAAGCACTAATGGATGCCGCGTGTGGAGCGAGGCCAGAAGAATCCAGGTGAGAATCGTCGCCCAGCGCGTGCGAAGTCCGATGAGCATGCAGACAGCTGCCAGGCCAGCGAGAACGAATAGGAATGACTGCCAAAATAGGCTCCCGCTCAGCCAGTACAGCTTGGGAGTCAGCAGATGAAGCGACCAATGAGAGGGCTGGTATTGGAGGATATATTTCGTGGCCCACGCTGGCAGCACACCAAAATCGCTATAGTGCGCTTGCAAATCTGCCGAGCGCTGAAAGAGGTCTATCAGCACTAGGCCGGCAAGGCTTATGCGCACCAGTGCAAGCGACCGGGTATCGATGCTCAGTAATCTTTGAGCCTTAAACATTACCGTCCCGCTTGCAGGGAGAAGTTTGAAGCATCAGCCATCAGACATGGCGGCTGTCTACTAATATAATCGAAGAAAACAGTTAGCTATATGCCATTTCAGCGACTCCTCCGACGGCACAGTCGTTTTATCAAACCTGACACTCTTGAACTGAGACGATGAAGTCGGATGCAAGCAAACAGGGCCAGAGAGGCACGTTAACGGTTGCGGGTTTGAGTGCAATTATTAGCCCGGTTGAAACATCGATTGTTGATTAATAGCGCGTGTGATTCTATGTTCTCGCAGGATCGATTCAGAGAATCTGTCGCAGTAGGCCCATGCGGTTGAAATAAAATTGCAACGATCATTCGCTGGGCACGGAGATGATCGGATTCTTATCGGTAGTTCATTTGATCACTTATGTGATGCGGTCATCGTATATTATCGATCACCTCCCTATCGGCCAAAAATTTGGCGATAACGCGTGTAGCGACGCCGGGGTAGTTGCCATCGATGGGGCTCGCAGTGTAGCAACTAACTGATTTTAGTCAGCTTCTGCGATCGAAAGGCCCTGAATTTGTCGCTTCTTTTTTTAAGCACAACACATTGAGGACAACGCATGGGCCATCTCTTTGCCGAGCGCGGTGCAAATCATGAGGGCAATAGTGCGATGAAACTGGCAGCATTTCAGAATTTAAAAATGGTCTAATCAGTTGAAATCAGCCCATTGGAGATCGTGGCAGCCATTTTTATACGGTGCAACACTTATGAATGGGAAAAGATCCTCGCTTGCACCGAATCACTGCTCCAAGGTTTGCGATGCGTGCATTTACTGATAAACAACGATGCAAAAACTTGGTGCAACTGGGCTGCCCCGCCCATCCAACACTACGCAGTGCAAGCAATACCGGTCGCTTTAGTCGATCGGCAAAAAGAGTCACTCGGTTCTCAATAATTCTCAGGGTGTTTAAAAAGCAGACTGCAGTTGGTGCCTCCAAATCCGAACGAGTTGCTCAGCGCCACTCCGATCTCCGCATTCTGACTTTGACGCACAATTGGTAAATCGTCTACTAAAGGCTCGGGGTCTTCTAAATTGATATTGGGGGCCAGAAAGCTGCCTTGCATCATCAGCGCGCAAAAAATCGCTTCTTGGACTCCGGCGGCACTCAAACCATGTCCGGTCATTGATTTTGTCGAAGAAAATGCAGGCACATTCGCACCAAAAACGTTTTGAATTGCCTCTACCTCGGCGATGTCTCCCACGGGAGTGGAGGTGCCGTGCAAATTTATGTAATCGACTTGGTCAGCCGATAGATTGGCATCCTCCAAGCTTAAGTGCATTGCCTTTTCACCACCAATGCGATTTGGGACTACCATGTCTTCACCATCACATGACGCTCCCGCACCGGCGAGGATTGCCCAGATTTTTGCCCCGCGTTGTTCGGCGATTTGAAGATTTTCCAGAACGATTACGCCCGCACCGCCGGAATAGACAAAGCCATCCCGACCTTGGTCGAGTGGTCGTGAGGCTTTTTCGGGCGCATCGTTATAGGCAATCGAAAGCGCGTTCATTCCATCGAACGATGCGACACAGAAAATGTTTATGTCTTCGGCGCCACCAGCAAATACTCGATCTTGCCTTCCCGAGCGAATCAAATCGAATCCATGCATGATCGTGTGTGCAGATGTGGCACATGCACTGGTCATCGAATAGGAATGGCCATGAATGTGAAACATATTGCTGAGATTGGCTGTCACCGCTGATCCCATAATCCTTGGCACAAAATAAGCACCCACTTTCGAACCCCCGCGTGCACGCATACGATCGGCCAGAGCGATTGCATCTGGGATGCTTGATCCACCCGTGCCCATTACTAATCCCGTGCGTAAATTCGTCACCGCTTCCTGATCGAGTCCGGCGTGCTCGATCGCGTCCCGCATCGCTAGCGCAGCGAGCAGGGCAGGGTCGCACAGAAATCTACTTTCCTTGCGCTCAAAATCGCTGCGGAACGGCTCAAGATCGATATCACCGGAAACGCGTGAGCGAAGTTTTTCAGCCTCCCATTCCGGGCGAGGAATAAGGCCGGAAAGACCGGATCGGAGGGCCTTTGCGTTGGATTCAGGACCACGTCCAAGTGCACTGAATATTCCGAATCCTGTGACGGCAACTTGGGTCTGCTTCATATTTCTTATCCTCGCAATGCAGCGCGGCTTTACAAGATAGTATCAAAAGCAGATCTATTCGGTATGGATTGTTTTTGCTGACCGTTTGGAAGTCGGTTCATCACTCTCAGGCACCGTGATAAAGGCATCCACAATTTCATCCGGAATGCGTCGGGGAGCCCGCTTGGCAATATCCACCAGTGTCCAGCTAGTCTCTGCGGTGACAAGAATGGCATCATCCTTGGGTCGTCGGATTAAGTACTTCCTCAAACACCTGGTTTTACCAAAAATTGAAACCCAAGTATCGATAACAACCTCGTCTCCCGCAGATGCCGGGAGAAAGTATTCGATGTGGTGCGAGCGGACAACCCAGGCGGCACCCATTTCAAGATATCTCTGGGTTGTCCAGCCTTGTTTTCCGGAATGTTCTTGGGCAGCTAAAGTGGTCCAAAGAAGGTAGGTTACGCAGCCTACATAGCCGTCCGACTCCACCTCATTTTCACCAATGATGTGGTGGTAGGGATAAATAGCCAGCATAAAAGGTCCTTGGAAACGGCGATGCGTAATCCGCGAAAGGATAGATTACTATCTGGAACATGGATCAAAACGCCTCATGCGGCAGAATGGTAAAAATCCGCGTTTGATCGACATTCAATATATTTCAATCCGATAGCTATTTAAAGTATTCCCCGCGCTGATTGAGCTTTGCCGCTCATTTATTTTGACCGCGCTTTGTCACTAATTAGAAAATCTGAAATCATTCGATTTTCCGAAGCTATTCATGATACGGTGTTTCCGATTGATAGAGTTTGAGTCGTTCTCGAAGTTCTTTGCGAGAAGATTCATCTGCTAGCTCGATAGCTTTTTTTTGCCACTTTATGGCATCCTCCCAATTTCCAGTCTCTGCTGCTGACGCAGCAAGTGTGTCGAGAGCGTCTTGACTGTTCCAGTCGAGTAAATCACATGCCCTCTTCGCATAGATAACAGCCTTTTTGCCATCGCGATACTGGGCGTCATTGCAGGTAGCCAGCATCCACGCAAAATTGTTGTAGGCTGCTGGGCTATTGGTGTTCGACTGAATTGCAGAGGAAAAATCTTTTTTCGCTAGGTTATATTTACCCGACGCCGCATAAAGAGCCCCGCGGTTGGCAAGCGACGGCACATTCTCCGGATCTAATTCTAAAGCTCGGGAAAACGCTCGTAGTGCGCCACTGCGATCGTTCAATACCAATAGCAACTGCCCTGTTTCCACACAGATCTCAGGACCTTTTGGATCAAGTGCGATGAGGCGGTTCAAATCTTCAATTGCAGCATCAGATTCTCCCTGCGTCTGATAAAGCTTGGCCCGATTGAGATAAGCTTCGGGATTGCTCGGGGCATAGCGTATGGCACTTCCGAAATAATCAATCGCTTTGCTAGTTTCGTTCACTCGCTCTTTTAATTTACCAAGCGTAAAATAGATGTGAGGATTATCCGGTTTGATGCTGACCGCGTTCTCAAAGTCGTCTATTGCAGCGATAAGGCTCCCTTTGCGCTGCTGGAGTTTTCCCCGACTCGTGTAAGCCAAAGCCTGAATTTGCGCGCGACGGTTTTTTTGCCTTTCATCGCCGCGCATTGGGCTCGAATCTGAAGCGTCCGCCTCCTGTGCGTTGTGGTTCGCATCATCCTCAAAGGGCTCAATGGGCCAAAGACTTAAAATGCGACCGTATTCACTGATTGCCGGATCGAGGAGATTGTATTTCTCGAAAAAATCAGCTGTTTTAAAACGCTGCTCGGCCTCAGCAACCCTCCAAATCTCTTCAGAGGTGTCGTTGTGAATGACACGGCCGGGAAGTTTTGCCGCATGGGCGAATCGCTCATGGTTAGAGTCACCTAGATGTTGAATATCGCTTGTCAGCGAGTCAATTTGCAGCGGACCCTTGTAGATTGCGACTAATTCGCGGTCGCTGTTAAGCAGGATACTGGTCGGTAAAGGTAAAGGGCGTTTAACGGCAGCCTGACGATCGTGCATTTTCTGTAACCCCTTCATGAGTTCCTCGGTTGCCATGCCCGAGCGAAATGGAAAATGCATGTTATTCAGTAACGTTCGGGCATTGATGGGGTCACTCTTGTCTGCACCAATGCCATCGACCGAAAGAGCGATTACTTCAAGACCCATATCACTCAGCTGCTCCTTCGCATGCGTTAATTCCTGCAGCTCTTGAAGGCAGGGCTGGCACCAACTTGCCCAAAGCACAAGAAGAGTGGGTTTATCCAGTTTCGTATGAAATTGCTCCGCTTTGCCATTCCAGTTCACGTAGGGAATCGGCGGCATTGTAGCAGGCGTTACCAATCGAAGAATCGTTGAGGCTGCGGGTTCAATATGATCTTGAACATTTGGGTTCAAGCGAATGTTACGATTCGTCGGGGCCAGGGTTGTGGCGATTCCCTTTCCTTGCACCAGCCGATTCCTCTGATTTACCTGGACATCGCTAAAGACCTCTTGTTCACCACCTGGCCAGGAGACCCGGACCTTATCGACTTGCTGATTGTCGCGAAGTCCAAAATGAAGCCATTTACTGTTCTGCGCCAAAAAACCTTCACCAGCACGCAGTGTACCAATGCTTTTGTGCATCTCATCCGATATTTTCGGATCAGCCAAAAGCTCTACTCGCGCGCCGATTCCATCGCGGTTCGTCGTCTGCCCGTTTCCGACGAGCTGAAAGGTTACAAAATTTCCGCTGCGGGGAATTTCATTCCGCAGCAGTCGCAACCGTGGTGCATTTCGATTCGATGCCCATACATCCAGGTCACCATCCTGGTCCCAATCCAACACCGCAATAGCTCGGGCATCATCTGGATAATCAAGTCCACTGGCCGCTGAAATATTTACGAATCGACCTTGTGCCTTCGGCGCGTTGCCTGGGTTCAAATAGCAACAGTTTCGTTCATGGCCGCTAAAAGATCTTCCCTCACCGAACATTTTCGCGAAAGCGGCGAATCGTTCTTTTTGTCGCGCTTCAGGCTCGGCGTCTTCGTGATCTAAACTGAGCGACACGACCTGTCGCCAGAAAAAACTTCACAAATCACCTGTTGTATCGTCGGCTGTGATATATCCGTTGCCGATCAGCAGATCTTGCCATCCGTCATTGTTAAGGTCCGCGAACATGGAACCCCAAGCCCAGCGACCCATTTCAACGCCGGCTTCATTACTTCGATCGACGAAGTGACCGTGCTGATTATTCCGCAGAAGCGTATTTCCGCGGGCAAAGCGTTGGAGTCTCTGCTTGATTTCCGGTGCGGCATTCTTTTTAAATTGTGGCTGATTCCCGATTCGCTTACCGGCCGACGACCACATATTGCTGATGTAAATGTCCATCCAACCGTCTCGATCGTAATCTCCCCAGCTGACTGACATTCCGCTGGCGGCATCTTCGGCTCCCGCTTCTTCAGCGATATCGACAAAGTTGCCGTTGTCATTGCGGTAGAGGTTATCTCGACCATAGTCATTAGCGACATAGAGATCTTGGTCTCCATCGTTGTCATAATCCTCCCAGGATCCAATAAAGCTGAATCGGGCGTTGTTTTCGTCGAGACCAACCGCATCGGTAACGTCGGAAAATGACCAGTCGTTATTGAGAATATCATTACGCAACAGCACATTTCGCCCACCTAAATTGGAGTCATGATAAACAAAATTATTGACGCCAGTGGGTAAGCCGCCAGCATGAGAATGCTCAACGAAATGATCAGGAAAATAAGCGGTGGCGTAGATATCGACGTCTCCGTCGTTATCAAAATCAGCCGCTGAAAGTGACATTAGGTCATCGCTTGTGGAGACCATCGTCTCGGCATGGAACTTGCCACCACCATCGTTTGATGCAAGGAGGACGCCACCTAGTAGAGCGACGGCGAGATCTTGATCTCCGTCATTATCGAAGTCGACAAAAAGTGCACTGCGAGCATCTTGTATCCAATCGACTTGATAGGCGGCCGCACGGTCATCCAGGGAGCCGTCTGGTTGCTGAATAAAAAGTCGGTTGGGTAGTCCCTGTTCCTGACACACATAGAGATCATCCATCCCATCATCATTGCTATCCCCGACGGCCAGCCCGGGACTGCCCAGGCTTACGAAATAACGGGTGTTGGGCATGCTGGATAGCCATTCTTCATAGCCATGAAGAAATTGTTCTTCGTAACATGCGTTGTGCTCGAGCGCGGATTGCGTACAGTCAACTAACAGTGTTCCGTTTGGCGCGTCCACTTTGGATTGTTCCAGCGTTACCACATCCAATGCTGCGAGTTGAGGGAGTTCTTCGTTGTCACGTATCCACCGCGCCTTCCAGGTTGCGTGATGTTCAAGAGTCGATTCACCGATCTGCCCCGAAAGTTCGAGTAGATGGCGAGTCATGACGGTGTCGCCGTCAGGAATCACCGAGACCGTTTTGATTTTGATTTTGATATCTTGAGCACCACGGAATACGGCAACAAGATCGTTGGCTGCCTGCAACAACCCATCTGGCCCCTGCGCCGTTTTCTCCAAGTCGCCCTCGGGCGTACGATGTACTTGGATTCCTGGTTCGTTGATTACCAACTCGAGATTTTCTGGAAGAAGACGCGTGCCCACGAAATTAGGAGTCGCGATTTTTTTTAATGAATCACCATCCGCACCTTCAAATGAAGCGAGGAATCGACCGAGATATTTGAGCTGTTTTTCTGCCTCGAGTGTAAACGCCTCTGTCTCCCAACCATCAACTGTCGGATCGTCAATCTCAAGCCATTCTTCCTGGATGTTCTTCGATAAAAGGGTCGCTTGATCTACCGAGTCATCTGCTTGTTCTTGAATACCGATCTGGGATAGAGCGAGTTCTTTCGTCGCGTCCGCTCCAACGTTTTTGGTGCCCTTAATTTGTCGGTTTGCTAAAAAAAGCGCAGCGGTCACCACAAGAATCACAAATGCAATGGATACGGTTCGATTCTTCATGGCACACACAACCGCTGGGTGGCGGAGGCTCACTCCGCATTAGGCAAACTCTCAATCAGAATGACATGGAATCCACCAAACGGGTGAAAGTCTCATTATACGTTCATTTTGCTGTTTGTTTTTCATTGAGGCGGAACGAGTCGAGTGGAATCCACGAAAATCCGTCGACAACCTCCTTAATTTCGATACAACTGTCCTTCGGAACACCCTCAAATTGTTGGACTTTCGCCGAGCTAGGCCAGCGAATTGCAACCAAGGTTTGCCCGTGGAATGCCGATGAATAAAATTTTCAATGTCGCCAAGTCGGAGATACAAGAGACCGAAAAGTTGGTAAAGTATCTCTCGGGTTGCCAATTACGTTAATATTCCAGTCCTCATTGGAATTGTCCCGAAAGCGTCGGTTGTAATTTCTGATTGTATTCGATTTTTTCGACCCGTCGATCACTCGCAAATTCGTTCGTTTCTAGGTCGAGGGCCAGACCGATAAACTTCAGCCTTTCTGCCATTTCGCGCGTGCCGGCACTCCGAAAGCGATCGGCCTCCGCGTCAGCAATGTGGGATGGTCCCAGGTTTCGAGAGTGGCAAAGGGCTTACGCAATGGAAGCCGCGTTTTCGTTTTTGCTTTGCTTCGTGTTGTCCGCTTCCTGTCTGTACAAGCTCTGATAATCAGAGCACCGGCTCGCGATATGAAAACAAAAACCCAGGCAAAGGAGGATTGCGGCTTCAAATGAACCTGCATGACAAACACAACGAATCCTGAAACGGTTGAAATGGTTACGGTTCAAATCCTGTTGTTTGCATCGATGCGTTTCAGGCGGCCGAAATGCCCGTTGAATTTTAACACAACCACATAAACGCGTACTATGGATGTCGCATTGCCTTTGATGCCCCTACTATAATACGTGACAGTGAGTAGATCGGTTTTAGCTGAGATTTGTTTCTGTTTGTCGATTTAATTCCGGTATTCATTTTAAATTATAACGATCAGAACAGAATAAAATGACGAGCAATACAACGAGTAAATATCAGTTGCGTCACTCGGTACTGCTCATATCGATTGTTGTAATAGTTGTACTAATTGCTTTCGTTGCATGGTATGTGAGCGATCAGGATGACTCGCAAAACCAAGTCACTTTTACCAGGGATATCGCGCCGATTATTTTCACGCACTGTGTCTCCTGCCATCGTCCAAGTGAATCTGCCCCATTTTCTTTACTCACCTATAAAGATGTTGCTGAGCGGGCCGAACAGATTGTGGAAGTCACCCAAAGCGGTTATATGCCACCCTGGTTACCCAAGCACGGTTATGGTGATTTTGAGGGCAGCCGTGGGTTAAGCTCGACACAGATAGAATGCATCAAACGCTGGGTGGAACTTGGACTGCCCGAGGGAAGTCACAATGATCTTCCGCCGAAGCCCGAATTTGCCATCGGCTGGCAGCTCGGGGAGCCGGATCTAATTTTACAGATGCCTCAGTCCTATACGTTGCCACCCGATGGGGCCGATGTGTTTCGTAATTTTGTGCTACCGATACCGGTCACAAGTTCTCACTTCGTACGAGCCGTTGAATTACGCCCAGGAAACAAGCAAATCGTCCATCACGCCAATATGCTCGTGGATCAAACTGGTGCAGCGCGTCGTTTGGATCAGCAGGATTCGGAACCGGGCTATGGCGGAATGGAAAACTTGAGCGTTGCCTCGCGACCGGCAGGGCATTTTTTGTCGTGGAAAGTCGGGACGGTGCCATTTGCAGGTTATGGAGAAAAAGCGTGGCAGGTCGATCCGGGAACGGATTTGGTGATCAATATGCACATGCTGCCCTCAGGTAAGCCTGAACCGTTGCAGGCAACGGTTGGTCTCTATTTTTCTCAGACGCGGCCCACCGATCCCTCGTTGGCTTTAATTCAGCTGGAGGCAGATCACAAGCTTGATATTCCTCCGGGAGAAAAGTCATTCACGGTAACCGACGAGTTTCTACTGCCAGTGGATGTCGATGTTCTGGCGATTTATCCGCACGCGCATTTGTTGGGTAACGACTTGCAGGGTTATGCTCTCTTGCCGGATGGTCGTAAGGAGTGGCTGATTTGGATTGATGATTGGGATTGGAACTGGCAGGCCGTCTATCGGTATCAGAGGCCGATTTCGCTACCCAAAGGTACTTTGCTGGTTATGCGATATTCGTATGACAATTCCTCAGACAATCCTCTCAACCCTCATCGTCCACCTAAACGTGTGGTCGCTGGCAACCGAACTGAAGACGAAATGGCTCATCTTTGGGTCCAAGTGCTTCCGAAAAATAATTTTGATCTTCAGGTATTAAACGAGAGTAAGGCGCGTCACCAATTGGCGAAATATCCTAATAAAGAGGACCAAAGCATCACTTTAGGAAAATCGCTGGCAGGGCAGGGGAGATACACCGCGGCTATTGAAGAATTTCGTAGGGTGATTGCATCGCAACCGGAAAATGT
>JAYYJN010000249.1:0-8479 GCA_036146215.1 Planctomycetota bacterium | reverse complement strand
TTCAATCAACATTGCGGGCAGCACGAAGGAAATCAAGGAATGCCTGCAACTTCTCCGCGATCGCTGCCTGAGAAGGAGGCAGTTCCGGCCGCTGGCGATTCGAACGTGCCGCAGGGCAGCCGAAATCAATATTTCTACGGTTGGCTCATACTCCTGTTAGCGATTTCCGTGATGGTCGCTACCAGTCCGGGCCAGACCTTTGGCATAACATTTTTTAATCCTCAATTTCAGGACGCGTTCGGACTCGGATACGCGCAAATTTCAACCAGTTATCTGCTGGCGACCCTTTTGGCCGCGGCGTTCTTGCCTGCGATTGGTCGCCTGTCAGATCGTTGTGGACTGCGAAAATCTATTCTTTGTGCGGTGGTTGCGATGGCAATCACGTGCGCGTGCGCCAGCCTGATTCAAGGTTGGATCGCACTTTTTTTCATTTACCTTGCCCTTCGTGCGATCGGTCCTGGCACGATGGTGCTCCTGGCAAATAACACGTTGGCTGCCTGGTTTGATCGACGCCTCGGCCTGGCAATCAGTCTCATGCAACTTTCGATGGCGGCAGCGATGGCAATCATTCCAGGAATTTTATTTTTCTTGATCGATAAGATTGGGTGGCGCGAAACGTATATCCTGTTGTCGGGGATTTTGCTTTTCGGTTTGACGCCGCTCATTTTTTTATTTTATCGCAGTGATCCCCGAGAGATGAATCAATTTCCAGATGGAATCCTACCGGAGCAAAAAACGCACGAAGATGTTCTCAAGATCGGAATGACCGTTCGCGAGTCTGCCCGGTTTGCCAGTTATTGGATTTTGCTCTCAGCGGCTGCGGTTTGGGCCATGATTGGAACAGGGCTCGTATTCCATATTACGCCGTTGGCAACCGAGTGCGGGCTTGTGGCCTCAATGGCACGTTCGGCCATGATCGGTATGGCGGTGGGTATGGCTGCTGCACAAGTCATAGGAGGTTTTATTGCGGACCGTGTTTCCCCGCGTATTTTAGTGACGGTGGCCATTGGATTCATTGCAGTTGGCTGCGCGGTGCTCAGCCTTATTTTGCAACGCACTTTTATCTGTGGATTTTCTCTCTTCGGACTCGGCCAAGGACTGATGACCGTTGTATCGGGAACCGTCTGGCCAAGATATTTTGGCCGTTTGCATCTGGGTGAAATTCGTGGCGTAGCCCTCGGTGCCGCTGTGGCCGGTAGCAGTGTCGGCCCGCTGCTGATCGGACTTAGCATCGACGCCTTCGACAGCACGATCCCTGCGCTGCTTATCTACACCGGCATTGCTGCTCTTGTCACGCTTGGTTGCTGCTGGGCAACGCCTCCTGGTTTGCCGCAAGTTGCGACGAAGGAGTAGCGCCCCAGTTTGTCGACACACCTTGACCGGCACCTTAAGCCACTTAAACGACCGTGGGCACACTGAACGGACCGCGGTAATCGCGAGTCAGCATCTGATTCGCTTCATCGTCGCCCACATAGGTTTCCGTCTTGGGGTCAAACGTGAGTTTACGTCCGAGTCGGTAGGCAGTGTTGCCCATATGCGCGAGGGCAGAACTGGTGTGTGCCGTTTCTACCGGGCCGTGAAGCGAACTGGCGTCGCGGCTTTTGACAGCGTCGAGGAAGTTGGCAAAGTGCAATCCCATTTCACCCCCTTCATAGCGACTTGGTCCCGGTTCACGCTTCGGTCCCAAAAATGTTTTGTAGCTGCTATAGCCTTCGATCACCATATAACCGTCTTTTCCGTAAAAAATGTTTCCGACGCCCGCTCCATCTTCGAGATTGGTCATCCAGGGACGCACCTCGAACTGAATCATCTTATTCTCTTCGGGATAGTAGAAGTTGGTACTCAATACTTCAGGCGTTTCTTTATCGTCATCCCAGAGAAATTTTCCTCCCATCGCGACGACTTCGGACGGAAGCCCCACATCCAGTCCCCAAAGGCACATATCAGTTTCATGCACTCCCTGATTGCCGACGTCACCATTTCCGTAATCCCAGTGCCAGTGCCAGTTGTAGTGGACCAGCCGCTTCGAAAAATCTCGTTCTTGCGCGGGCCCTTGCCAGAGATTCCAATCCAAATGGGCCGGGGGCTGCTGTTGATCGGGTTGGTTGCCAATCGATCCCCGCGTACGGAAAACAAGTCCGCGCGCCATGTAGACATCCCCGATCACGCCATCGCGCAGTTTTTGTACGCCTTCGCGAATGGCCGGTGAACTCCGCAACTGAACGCCGTGCTGCACGATTCGCTTGTATTTATCAGCCGCCTCGATCATCTTGCGACCTTCAAAAATATTGTGCGAACCGGGCTTTTCAACATAGACGTCTTTGCCCGCCTGGCAGGCCCAGATTGTCGCCAGAGCATGCCAATGATTGGGGGTCGCAATCGTCACCACATCGATGTCGTCACGATCCAGCACGCGGCGGAGATCAGTTTCGGTTTCAAATTTGTGTTTGTAGTTTTTTTCGAACGCCTCAGCCCGTACGCCGGCAACCTTTTCATCCGGATCACAGAGAACCACAACCTCCGCATCCGGATTGTTTTCCAGGGCATGCACGTGCGACTGCCCGCGACCATTCACGCCAAGCACAGCGGCTCGAATTTTGCTGTTCTTGTCCGTCTTCGCAAAAACTTTGGTTGCGGCGAGTTCAGTGCCTGCGACTGCAGTGGTTGCTAAAAAAGTTCTCCGCGAAATGGCCATCGTGTTTCCCTTTGGTGAAAATTTGATGTTGAAGTTATCAGGATTAAAACCTATCCAAGATTATAAGACAAATGTGGAAATGCTACAAAACCCGGTAAATGTTGCGTTGATGCGACGCAAAGGAAGGCGTAGTCGCTTTAGGATCCGGCAGATGCTTTTTCTTTTGCCTTGTTTGCCGCTTCCACGGTTTCGATCTGCCGGGGAATCCAGACTTCCATTTTTCCATTGCCCCGGTGATTCCAGGCATAGTAGGGAATCAAGCGTAACGTGGCGTTTCGTTGCTGCCACCCGGCTGATTCCTCGTAGACGGCATATTTACCTCGCCCCTCGATCACCATGATCCCACCAAGTAGATCTGGATCAAATCGTGTGGACAGCGTTGTGTCATCTGGCAGGATTGCCTTGTCAATCGGTACGTCGTTGTCAATCTCTTCGAGGCAATAGACAAGTGGCCCTCGTTCGATAGCCACACGACCCCGATCGGCGACCACTTTTTCGCTGGCAATCACACGGCGTATCGGCATTGCAATTTCAAGTTGAACTTGATCGCCGTCGTTCCAGGTTCGATTAATGATGGCGTAACCTGATTCGATTTTTAGCGGAACCTTTGTGCCATTGACACTTAATTTGACTGTCTGCTCCGACGCAAGCGTTGTTTTCTTTAGCTCAAGGTAGCGATAGAGGTTTTCCGGCACGCATTCCCCCCGCGCCCATCCCGGAATTCGCAACCACAATGTGAAGGGCACTGATTTAGTGTTTTCAATGGTGAGATTTACCTTCGCATCGAGCGGATAGCGGGTCGCTTGTGTGATCCGCACTTCGCCACTTGTTAAAGGAATGCTACCGGTGCCCGGCATAAACAAGTTGACGTAGAGGTTGTCGTCTTTGTGAGCATAGACCATTCCAGCAAGTGCAGGTAGAAATCGCACGATATTGACCGGACAGCAGGAACAATCGAACCAACCTTGTCTGCCTATGGCACCCTTGTTGAATCGATATTCGGCATTGCTCGAAAGCGGATTGGGATAGAAAAAAGTGTTCCCTTCCATCGAGATGCCAGCTAGGAATCCGTTGTAAAGAACTCGCTCGAGTACGTCGATGTACTTGCTATCTCCATGGAGCAGAAACATCCGCTCGTTCCACATGGCGTTGGCAATCGCAGCGCAGGTTTCGTTATAGGCCGAGTCGTTGGGCAATTCATAGTTTTCTCCAAAGGCTTCATCATGATGCCGTGCGCCGATCCCGCCGGTGAGGTACATCTTTTTTCCAACAACATTCTCCCAGAGGCGATCAATTGCCTCGATGTAATCTTTCTGGCCGGTTAAGGCCGCCACATCGGCCATACCACTGTACATGTAGGCTGCCCGAACGGCGTGCCCTACCGCTTCGGTCTGTTTGGTAACCGGTTGGTGATCCTGCCAATACTCTCCATAAATTTGATTTTCTTTGCGCCCCTCAGGCACTCCGCGGTGATCGAGAAAAAACTGGGCCAATTCCAGATAGCGTTTTTCTCCGGTCGTGCGGTAAAGCTTCACTAGGCCAATCTCAATTTCCTGATGACCCGGTATGTCGATTTTTTGGCCCTCTTCTTCTCCAAAAACCTGATCGATCAAATCAGCATTTTTGAGTGCAACGTCAAGCAAGGTACGCTTTCCAGTTGCCTCGTAGTAAGCGACCGCTGCCTCATAGAGGTGCCCCATGTTGTAGAGTTCGTGACTGTGTTCCAGATACGACCAGCGGGTCTTGCCGGTGTATCGCTGAAGTCGGAAAGGCTTCTCGCCATGAATGGTCCGTATGGTATAGAGATAGCCATCCTCATGCTGTGCTGCAGCAATTTTTGCAATCAGCGCATCCAGATATTTTTCCAGCTCATGGTCTTCCTGCAGTGCCAACGAGGCGGCTGCCCCTTCAATCACCTTAAAAACATCGGAGTCATTGAACCAGAAACCCTCGTGCTTGCCGTCGATCTGGCCGGCCGCGATTGCAAAGTTGGCGATTCGACCCGTCTCTTCGCACTTTTGAAAATCATAGGGGATAGTCACCTTACGGTTCGTCTCGATGCGATGTTTCCAGAAACCATCATCCACCTGTACGGAAGTAGGGGGCACGGGGGTAATCGGATAGTCGCCCGCATGTTGCTTTGGTTGCTCGGCAATCACGAGAGTGATCGGTGCGATCCAGAACAAGAGTATCAACCAACATTTGCAACGGCACATAGACTCCCCCGTTCTTTTTTACCGCAGAAAACCAACCGCATTTGAAATCATCGCACATCGTCTCTCAGCGACGCAAGCGGGTCCTCCTTTGACACGCAGGTTCATCGACGACTAGAATTCAACACTCTGATACTTTTCTTTACCCCAGAAAACAGTTGTGAGGATGCAATGAAGACTGCTTCGTCCTGGATCTTGCTTTTTTTCGTCGCCTTAACAGTCGCATGGCTCTATGCCTTTCATCAATTGGCCGAGGCAGCCCAAAATCAATATGCAGTGGTTTATGAACAAGATTTTTCTGACGAAGATGCAATGGACGACTTTCAATTCAGTGATCCGTCGGCATGGCGGTTAGGAAAGACCGATGAGGGCGAAGGTTATCTCGATCTTTACGGGAAAAGCCAATACGGACCACCACACACCTCGCCACGTAATATTGCTCTGCTGACCGACAAAATGGTCAAAGATTTTGTGCTCGATTTAGAACTGCAGCAGACCGGCGAGGAGTACGGCCATCGTGACATGTGCGTATTCACGAACTTTGAAGATCCGGCGAACTACTACTACACTCACATTGCATCGAAGACCGATGATCGGGCCCACAATGTCTTCATTGTGGACGACGCGCCGCGGATTAAAATCTCACACAAAACGACCGAGGGCCATAAGTGGTCAAACGGCGACTGGCACAACGTGCGGATCAAACGCGAGGGAGATTCAATTTTGGTCTTTGTTGACGACATGGAGACACCGATCATGGAAGCCAACAACGGAGAGTTAGGCTGGGGATATGTCGGGATCGGTTCCTTCGACGATACGGGTCGTGTTCGTAAGCTGAAGTTAAGTGCGCCAGAATCCCGTGAAGGTGATAAAGAAAAATCGCACTTTCAAAAGCCGGAAAAGAAGTAGGCGTCTTTATAAGCGTGTGATTAGCGGCCCACGGCCCACGATATGGTGCAGTCTAATGACGTTCCACGCGATCCCCGAGCGCGGCCTCGATATCGGTGAGATCGTAGTACTTGAGCGCACCAGGCACAACCTGTGCAAGCAGGTGCGGTGCTAACGGTTTAGCCACCACATCGTCAATCCAACTGCGGATCGAATCCTTGAGGACCAACTTACCAATCCGCGGGTCCAGATAGGCGGCGTGGAGCCCGACCGGGCCGGCACGACCGACGGCGATGAGTGTTACGTCGGTTGCATCCACATCAGATCTTTGGTTGAGAAAATCGAGACAGCTCATTACGTCGACGACCCGCTGACCGAGTAGTGGCTTGCCCAGATACATAGCCAGCATGCTGGTTCTTTCTTCGTCATTGATGTCCTTGTGATAGGAACCCGTATCGCGGGTTTCGCCGTAACCTCGGAGGTCCACCGCCAGAACCGCTTTGCCGCTCGCAACCAGGCGTTCTATCTTGCTATCCTCTTCATCACTACCTGCCGCAGCTTGCTTCCCTTGCCCATCGATGTAAAGGACCGCTTGCATTGGGACTCTGTTGTTGCCGTCGTCCTTTTGGGGCAAGTACAAAATTGCCGGAAGGGGTACATCGTCCTCGCGATTAAGCACTATTTTTTCTATTGAGCCCGATTTCCGCTCGCTCACGCCATGCGATGCTACCACTAGCGGATTGTGCTGACTCATCGTTTTTGTAACACCCGTCACCTCTGCAACCTTTTTTTTTCGTTCTCCATCGGTTGTCGCGTTCCAAAATGCGTTGCGTGAACCTTCCAGTTTGCGTGCAAACTCAAGATTCATCTCGGCAACAGTGGATTCCTCGGGAAAATCATTAAGCACCTGCCCGCTTTGTGTTACTCGAATCTCTGCATCCGGAAGAGGCTCAAAGTCAGTTTCGGTGACTTCGGCAGCATCCCCGAGCAACCACTGCCGCATGAAGCGGGCTGCCTCTTGGCGGTGTGGCTTTTGGAAACCATGGGGGGAGGGCGCCTCAAAAAATTCAAAATTGTTTTCTTGTTTCAGAACACCGTAAACGCGGCGGGTTTCGTCAGCCGCCGCTCGCGACGCGAGGATGTCAAAAAAATCGTCGCGTGCCGCCAGCACCAAGGTCGGCTTATCGGCTCGCATCACGCAATAGTCGAAATGGTCGATCCCTGCGGCACCTTCACCGGCAAGCCATTGGCATCCGTCGGAGGGCCCAACCGTCTCGAACTTGCGCAGCCGCGTCATCAGATAGCACGAGGGCGCGGCAGGTCCGATTCGCGGGTCTGCGGCCATAAAAAAAGTTGTCTGCGTTCCCCCACCACTCGTTCCGGTCAGACCGATCGATTTTTCCGGATCGACTTCTGGCCGAGTCCGCAGGTAATCGAGGCTTCGCATTCCGTCGACCAATTCGTACCAGACCGTGCTGCGTCCAACCAGCAGAGCGCCCAGATCGAGCAGTGTGTGAGTCGTGGTGCCATATCGGGGTGCATCCGGCAGTTGGATCCGTTCGCCCTGGCTGATCGGATCATAGCAGAGGACGACTAGGCCGTTTTTGGCCATTAGGGCGGCGGTCGCCTGATAGGCCGGATACGCCTTGCCATTATCGCTGTGTCCACAAGCAAGCAGGACGCCAGGATAGGGTGAGTTCCCGGTGGTGGGGATGTAGAGGTTGGCCGTGACGTGATGGCCGGGTTGGCTCTCGAAGAGAATCTTTTCGATCCGATATCCATCCTGTTCGACGTGTCCGGTGACACGCGATTTGAGAGGCGATTGGGCCGGGAGGGGCCCAAGCAGTTTGGTGTATGCTTGCTTGAGCCGTCGCCTGCGGGCTTCGGCAGATTCAATCGAGGAGAGTGACGTCTCGAGTTCGACGCGACGTGCGTTGGTAATGTCTTTTGCGTCGTAGAAGAGCTTGCGGAAAAGCAAGCGTTCGCTTCCGGGCGGAAGCACTCGCATGGGGTCGTGCGGCGGTTTCTTGTCCCCTCCGCGACACGGATTAACCAACAAGAGTGATGGCAGAATAAATACAAAAAATAAGAAATGCGGTTTAGTAATCAACAACGCTTACCCCTCCGCAAGTTTAATTGCGGGTGCCTCGGGTGCCGCAGAGGGTGCCGAGGTCGGATCGATGAACATTCGGTGCCAGAGCTCCAGGCAAAGCAGCGACCATAGCGAGCGATTGTGGTCCCAATCACCCGATTCATGTTCGGCCAGCAAACGGTGGATTGCCTCGGGTTTAAAGTAGCCCCGATTCAGACACACCGGATCGGTGAGATGCTCATAGAGGAAGTCCCTGAGTTCATTCCGAAACCAGTGATCGAGGGGAATGCTGAATCCCATTTTGCGACGAGCTGCAATCGCTGGGGGAATCATCTGCCGATATATTTTCTTTAGAATGTATTTCGAGGTCGTTCCTGATACTTTTTGGGTATAGGGCAGTGCGGTTGCCAACTCCACCACGTGATGATCGAGGAAGGGACTTCGACACTCGAGTGCATGGGCCATGCTGGCGATGTCGACTTTGACCAGCAAGTCGTCCGGCAAATAGGTCTGAAGGTCCGTGAGCATGGCTCGTGAACCGGCACTCCGCTGCCGACAGTTATGCATTGCATCCACGAAAACATGTTCGGC
>JAYYJN010000248.1:0-12592 GCA_036146215.1 Planctomycetota bacterium | reverse complement strand
GATTTGCCTTTTGACGATCCTCTTCAATCCAATCGACCAACTTCTCACGCGTCTCTGAATCAAACGGGTTATCACGTAAATCACGTGCCCATTTCCTGACTTCAGCGGAGGTCAACCGCGGATCATCGAGCAACTCTTCGGCTGCAAATTGCCGTCCCGACTCTTTCTCGAGGATATTCAGCAACTCTCGCCGCTTCATCGCATCCTCCGGATGATACGATACATCCGTCGCCAGATTACGGATCGCCGGAAGCGTCAGCTCCGCTATATCGGCAAAGGAAACGGCTGCCGCATCGACCGCAGATTTCTCTTCCGGTGTCATTTGATCGAGCAGATAAGCAACCTGCTGTGCGGCGGCAAAGTAATTCGGTTCACTACGAAGATCCGGGCCGACACGATGATCGGGCCCGTCATATCCGTTTACTTCGTGACAGCCGAAGCAACCATAATATTTGACGAGTCGATATCCTTCCATCAACTTCGGTGCAGGCGGATCCGGATACCGCTCACTCGGTTCTAACTCAGTCACTTCATGATGGCATTTCAGGCAGGAACTCTCTACAAACCGATGTGGCTGCATGGGCAGAACCCAATGGTGATTATCAAACCAGCCATACTCTTCCCGCCACCGCTTGGCCTCAGCAGGGTCATTCGGTGTGTGGCTCGCCCACTTGAATTCGGTCGCACTGCCTTGCCCCTCGTGACAAATCGTGCACCCCATCTCCTGCTTTTTGTGCGGACTCATCGAACCGACGAACAGATCAAGTCTCGGGTGCGAACTGTAAGGCTGCGGATAGCCTCGCCGTACCGTAAGATCCACTGACTGACCCCAAGCGACTTGCTTGGTCAAATAACGCAGCGCATCGGCGTTGCCTCGCAACTTTTCATTACGACCACCCACTCGTATATGCGTAATCACATCGCCCGGCTGCAGCCCGGCCACTGCTGCCAGTGATCGCGGCCATACAAACTCCACTAACACATCGCTCGGCTGCAGCAGCCCATGCTCAGAAAGCTGAAAACCGTATAGCGACTGCGTTGTCTGGGAAGCAGCACCCGCTGCATCAACCGGAGGCTCCGATGGAACCTCGAGTGCAATTTCGACCGGAGGCTGCTGCTGAGCAAACCCCGGATCCACCGCAGAACCGGGCGCGGTGGTATCAATGCCCTGATGGCAGGTTACGCATCGGTCGAATCTTGCGACATCTTTAAAATTGTTGTTCAAGGTCAGATCGGGCAACCAAACCTGATCAATCCTGAGGGGACGCCCAAACGCATCGATGATCGGCAACTCGAGCAGCCCACGACCAAACGCGGTTTTCTCGGCGAGTGTCGACTGCAACTGAGCCCGAGTGCTCTGGAACACGGCCAGCTGCTTTTCCGCACCGGCTTGTGACTCCTGCATCTGTTTCCGGAATCGCTCCAGAGCCTTGCGATGCTCATTAGCCGCTTCATACTGCTTGGTCAAATTAGCAACATCAGCCTCGACTACAGCAACTCCCTTGCGAAACCCATTTCTCACCTCGACCGCCAAGCCGTCGCGAACCGCTAAATCGTACTTGCTCTTTGCCGCGTCAAGGTCTGCCCTGCGGAACTTGCGCTCCGCTGCCTTTCCGTCCTCGACAAACTTCACCGCTGCGATCACATCGTCCATCTCAGCGAACAAATTTTCACGCTGCGATGCTATATCGCTTGCATATTTGCGAAGCTGGGTATCATCCTCGTGGGCGACATCGATCCCTTCGAGCGATTTAGAAAGCAGGGCATATGCTTCTTTAACCGCTGCAACCTGAGACTCGACTTTCGCCACACCATCATACGCCACCGTCTGTCCGACAAACTGATCGATCTCGGCCTGCGTTGGCGGCGTTAAGACCGCGCGATCGACCGCAGCCTGCAGCGCGTTCTCAGTGAGCGTGTAATTTTCGGTCTGCTGCTCGTTATCCCGAGAAACGAGAGTCCAGTTTTCAATTTCCTGAAACTTTCGTTGATAGTCTTTCCATTCGCGCGCATGATCAGCCGCCAACAACCAGAGTGTTGCAAAAAACATTCCGATCGCTGATATCCCGAACACGAGGTTCAGAAGCTTCGTATCATTCGCAGTTTTTTCAGTTGCTGGCATTGCACCACCGACATGCTGGCTACAGGTTTAAGAAGTACTCAGGAATGGCCACGATATACTTCAAATTCACTGTCCATCTCAGCACCATTTTTATAGGCAGCAACAACATGAACAGCAACAAATTCGACATCAACATAAATCGGACAAAACCCATCTTTTTGTAATACTTTCGGAATACCGTAATTGCCATTACTGGTGGCAACAAAACGAAGTAGCCCAAGACTAAAGCGATACCTAGCCACTCCCGCTGAAGAATATAAAAAATTTGCACCGGCACGCTGCTGCCGGTCGGCGCGCGCGGAAGCGCCATATTCATCCCAGAGATCCAAAAATATTGAGACAAATCGACGTTATTGAGTGCTTCGACCTTATGAACATCCCAAAGTTCGTAGGGCGAATAAATATTCCAGTTCGGGCCGCGAAGAAACGTGCCCAGCACAATCAAAACAATCCACAGCAGTAGAAAGCCGACCTGGTATGTAAGGTAACTGAATTTTCTCTCCGCAATCGTGTAGTAACCCATTCCCTTGGGGTTGAAATCGAGATAAGGAATGGCCATCAGTCCGACCACAATCATACTCGGCATCACCACGCCCGCCATCCAAGGATCGAAATAGACAAGCATCTCTTGTAGACCGAGAAAATACCACGGCGCTTTCGACGGATTAGGAGTCTTCACGCTGCTGGCCGGTTCTTCCAGCGGGGCCTGCAGCCCGATGCCCCAAAGCAGTAAAAACGCGGTGAGCGCAACCATGCAGATTAGCTCGGTGTAGACCAAATCGGGCCAGACGAGAATCTTTTCGCTGCCTTCGTGCTCCAGTGTTGGCTCACCCCGCGCGATCCGATCATCATTCTCCACCGCCCGCGAGGTGGCAAGCCAAGTGAAAAAAGCGATCAGGAAAATCAGGCCAACAATCGGCACGTTGTCGGGTTTCGCTGCGATCGTATAAAAATTGTAATCGGTCATCGAGAGACCGAGGGCGAGCAGCGAGAGATTGAGCATGCCCCAAGCGACAGGACCACGCACAAAGAAGCGGCGTCCCAAATAGAGAACGACCAACACCACCAAAGACCCAACGCTGTAGATCACAGCACCCGTAGAACCGCCTAATGAGACATTAACCAGATTTCGGATGAATGCTGGCATCTGAGGCATCCACGCTGGATCGCCACTCAACGCCATTGGCCCCAAATAGCCCATGTAAAACAGGCCCACCAAAAGCCAGAAAATAGCCTGCCCGACCGCCCGCCGCGAGCGCCACAACCAATACGCTGCAACCATGTTCATCGCGGCCAGCACCACATAATACCAGCCCAAGAAGCCGCTGATGCTCTCTAAAAAAACCTGACTGTTACCGTGCATAAAAAACCTTGATTATCAGAGAGGACCGCTGATACCCCCGTCTTTCCGAACCCGCCAAAAGTGAATTGCCATCAAGAAGGCAGCAGCGAGCGGAATCGCAATGCAGTGCAGGACATAAAATCGATTGAGAGTTTCCTCTCCGACAAACCGCGCCCCGAGCAGCCCGAAACGTGCATCACTCCCACTGGTAATCATGTCGATGCCACCGAGGGTCAACAGTTGCTGACCAGGGCCTTCGTAGCCGAGGATCGGCGTCGCCCTCGCCATATTCGACCCAACCGTGATCGCCCAGATTGCCAACTGATCCCACGGAAGAAGGTATCCGGTGAAAGAAAGCAACAACGTCAACAGAAGCAGGACCACACCGATCACCCAATTGAATTCGCGCGGCGGTTTATAACTTCCGGTAAGAAACACACGATACATGTGCAACCAAACAGTAATGACCATCGCGTGCGCCCCCCAACGATGCAATTCGCGAAGGATCCCCAGACTGGTCACGTCACGTAGCGAGAGAATATCGTTATATGCCCACTCCAACGTCGGCCGATAATAAAACATCAGCAGCACGCCGGTCACGGTCTCGACGAGAAATAGAAAGAACGTGACCCCACCCATGCACCAGGTGTAGCTCAACGCGATACCTTGCTTTTTGATCGACACCGGATGGAGATGCAAAAAGAAGTTCGTGAGCATCACCACGATCCGGTTTCGCCGATCGACCGGCGCCGGATGTCGGAAGACACTCTTCCAGATCTGCGACTCCCGAATCACATCGCCAAGAGATTGCTTTTCACCGCTTGCCATGGTCGCGTGATCACCCTTTCATCTTTAGACAGGGACAAATGAGGCAGGATCCTGCCACTGCCCCATCTCCTCCTGAAACTTTCGGCTTTTGTCAACTTCCAACTGTCCGTCGCTAGCGACACGAATCGCATACCGCTCAAGCGGACGCGGCGCCGGACCCTCAAAATTAATCCCGTCTTTATAAAAACCACTCCCGTGGCACGGACATTTAAACTTCTGCTCCGAGTCCAACCAGTTCGGGGTGCATCCAAGATGCGTACATACGGTGGACAGCGCGAAGATACATGGCTCACCCTGGTAGTCGGCACTGACCAGCCAGATACCGAACTGCGCCTTAAACTTCGTCTCCACCTGACCGGGCGCAAAATCCTCCGGGAAGCCGACCTTGAATTGACTTGGCGGCTCAGTTAGCACATTCGGAAACAAGTATCGTGCAAGCGCCAGCGTCCATACAACTGCCGTCGTTGAAAGCAACGTCATACCCGTCGCAAAGGATGAGCCGAATAACGCGGATAGAATGACGAACTGCCGGCGCTCCTCCACTTTTTCTTTTTGACCGGCCTTTGCCGCTTTGGCAGTCTTACTGACAGATGCGGGCCGCTGCGGCATCTCCGGCAAAGCCGGCTTTGGAGCGGCTACCGGGGCAGGGCGTTTCCGCTGCATGAGTTCCGGTGCCTCCGCCTTACTTACCGGCCCTCGCTTCGTATCCCCACGGGCTGCCGCAAGCACGCTTGCCGTGTCCATCCGCTCGGCGGGACCACTCTTTTCGGCGGCCTTGCTCTTCGCTGCGGTTTTCTTTGCGGCCGGTGCCTTCGGCTTCGCTGCTGACGGCGCCGCTTTCGCAGGCGACTCTTTCGGTTTGGAACCGCCTTGGGTTTCGGCCCGTGCCATTGCAATCATCTCAGCAACCGACCCGGGCTTGCCGGCGCTGGCCGCGGCGGAAGGGGCTGCTGTGGTTGGTTCCGGTGTCACTTCGGCCGGCGCGTCAGCCGCTACCGGCGAATCGGCAGCGACCGCGGTGCCGGAATCATCCGAGCCACCATCGCCGCCACCGTCCATCTTTCGAGCCGCAGCCAAAATCTCGGCTACGGATAACTTCTTTTCTTCGGCCATCTGTGAGTTACCTGCGATTACACAACCTGCAGGGTGGCAACATGTTGCAAATCCCCGCAAGCACGGCTGCCGAGTTTGTGAGATTTTTCACAAACTCAAAAAAATTATCTCCCTAATTCATCATTTGTCAACTGCCCCGTTCGCCAAATGGGCTCGGCGACAAATCGATCGGCCACCAATTTCGCCACCAAACCGTGCTCCCTGAATTGTAACATCGGCATGAAAAAACAAGAATCCCTCTTCCAGCGTTTGCGACACCGAAATAAAAATTTTTACCCGCATTCGATCAGACCGCCGGTCAACTACAGGCCTTTTGATGCGATACGAACCATGACCCTGCGTCGCGGGTCCAATACAAGAGGCAAAGGCGATCGAACAAGCCGGCACCTCGCCACACGAAGGCTACACGAAGCCATCAAGCGATCATGATCCATGACGCTCTGATCGTAATATGCTACATTCTCCGGCGGGGCTCCCACGAAAGCAACGGTTGTAGACGCTGAGGGGGGCGAGATCTTCGAGCGTCGAGAGTCGAGTGTAGTAGAAGGCTGGCATGAATATACTTGTCGTGGGAAGCGGTGGCCGCGAGCATGCGTTGGCTTGGAAATTGGCTCAAAGCCCGCGTGCGGACAGGGTCTGGGTCGCTCCGGGCAACGCAGGAACCCAACTTGACGCCGAAAACGTCGATTTGGGCATCGATGACTTCGAGCAAATCGTCCAATTCGCCAAGCAGAACGCAGTTGGACTGACGGTGGTCGGTCCCGAAGCCCCACTCGCGGGCGGTCTTATCAATGCACTGGATGAAGCGGGAATCCCAGCCTTCGGCCCATCAAAAGATGCGGCACAATTGGAGGCCAGCAAAGTTTTTTGCAAACAAATCCTTCGCCGAGCAGATGTCCCGACCGCCGAGCATCGCGCGTTCCAGGATGCCGATAGCGCAGTTTTTTACCTCCAACAGCAGGAGGATCGCCCCTGGGTAGTCAAAGCCGATGGATTGGCAGCCGGTAAGGGGGTGATCGTATGCGAAAATCGCGAGGAGGCGATCGAGGCGGTGCAGCGGATCGCACGGGATCGAGCATTCGGAGAAGCGGGCGATTCGATGGTTATTGAAGAGCGGCTTTACGGACAGGAAGCAAGTATTTTAGCGATCACAGATGGCAGGACGCTTGTGACCCTTCCAGCAGCGCAAGATCACAAACCGGCCCTCGACGGTGACACCGGGCCGAATACGGGGGGCATGGGCGCATACAGCCCGACGCCTCTGATCGATGCAGCCGCACAAGCGAAGGTGGAGGAAGAAATCTTGGTCCCCACGGTTCACGCGTTGAAGCGATCGCGTCAACCATTTCAGGGCGTCCTGTATGCGGGGCTCATTGTGACCAACCAAGGTATCAAAGTCCTTGAATACAATGTGCGATTCGGCGATCCGGAATGCCAACCACTGATGATGCGACTCAGCAGTGACCTTCTGGATCTTTTCGAAGCCACTGTCAAAGGTGATCTGGCCTCGATCGATGCTCCCACCTGGGATCCCCGCCCGAGCGTGTGCGTCGTGATGGCGAGCGAAGGTTATCCGGGCGACTACGTGAAGGGACATCCGATTCGGGGCCTGGACGAAGCAGCCCAGTTACCCGATGTCAAAGTCTTCCATGCCGGCACGCGTGAACTGGATGGCGAAATTGTCACCAGCGGCGGTCGCGTACTCGGCGTTACCGCTGTCGCCGACACCGTTGCAGGTGCGAAGTTGCAGGCATATCGCGCGGTAAAGTGCATCCGTTGGAAGGGTGCGTGGTGCCGCAAAGATATTTCCGACAAGGCGATCCACCCCTGACATTCTATTGTTTGCCCTGTTACATTTTGCGCGTTCGCAAAACCCTCAACAGCACAGCGGAGGTTGGATCGCATGGCTTTTTCGCTCGATGGACACGTGGCACTGGTCACCGGAAGCAGCACCGGACTGGGTAAAATCACAGCCCGAAATCTGGCGGCTGCTGGCGCGAAAGTCGCAGTCAATTTTGCCAACAATCGGGAGCGTGCGGAAGCAAGTTTCGCTGAATTGGAGGCTAGTGGCGGCGTAGGAATGCTTGTTCAGGCAGATGCTACCTGCGAGACGGAAGTCGATCGGATGTTCAATGAAATCGAAGCCAATCTCGGGCCGGTCGACATCATCGTTCCCAATGCTACCCCGGATCAACCGCTTTTGCCGATTGAGGAATATGATTGGGAATTTTACCAATCGATGCTTAACTTTTTCATCAAAAGCCCGTATCTCCTGGCGCGGCGGGCACTACCCCAGATGAAGGCTAAAAAGTGGGGACGGATTATTAATATCACCAGTGAGGTCTATCACACCAGTGTGGCGCCGTTCAGTGCCTATGTCGCCGCAAAAGGGGGGCAGATCGGATGGTCGCGGAGTATGGCCACAGAACTGGCACCCTTCGGGATCACGGTGAACATGGTTTCCCCAGGGTGGATCCCTGTAGAGCGGCATGAAAAAGATTCGCAGGAAGACAAAGACGCATATTTGGCGACCATTCCGATGAATCGCTGGGGGGTTCCGAAGGATGTGGCCGATGCGGTCCTTTATTATGCGAGTGAAGAAGCGGCGTTTGTCACCGGACAAACGCTGTGCGTCAATGGCGGACGTAGCCCCTGGTAGGGGGAGGGGACTAACGGTCTGGTCTTGGACAGGGTGGAAACGGCGGTCTAAAATGGCGCAGCAGTTGTTCGGCCTCATCGCATCCCGATGGCAGTCGGCAGTCGCGAAGCGGGCGGAAGTCGCCTGCAACCATATGCTCTGAAATGTGTGCTGACATCCCACCTCCGGCCCCCTACTTATCCATGTGTTCCGCTGCCACTCACTTGACGTTCTCAGCCGATCACTGCTCCCACTACACCAGCGGTCGATGCAATGCGTGGCAGGGACGGGCAGCTCTGCTCTTCGCCACGAGCGTAATGTTGCTTGCGGGGATCATCCGGCCATTACAAGCCGATGAGAGCAGTACCTCCTTTGATCCGGTCATTGAAGCGGCATCCGATCAGGGAGAAAAAGCGATGGCAGGTTTCTCGCTTCCCGAACCGTTCCAAGTTCAACTGTTTGCCGCAGAACCCATGCTTGCAAATCCCGTGGCGCTGAGCATCGATCCGGCTGGCCGCGTGTATGTCGTTGAGTCGTTTCGCTATGGCAATAACCCGGAAACGACGAGCCTGGAGGATGACCTCGCATGCCGGACGGTTGCGGATCGTCTGGCGATGCATCGTCGTAAACATGGCGATAATGTCGAAAATTTCACCACCCGGCACGATCGAGTCCGCCTGCTGGTGGATGCCGACGGGGACGGACGGGCTGATCGAGACACCGTGTTTGCGGATCAATTTAATCGCGTGGAAAGCGGGCCGGCGGCAGGCGTCCTTGCCCTGCGGGACGAAGTGCTACTGACCTGCATTCCAGACCTGTGGCGATTGCGCGATGCAGATCGCGACGGACGAGCCGAACAACGCGATTCACTCAGTCACGGCTACGGTGTGCATGTTGGTTTTCGGGGGCACGATATGCATGGGCCGTTGCTGCATGTCGACGGAAGAATCTATTTCACAATCGGTGATCGTGGCTTGCATGTGGAAACCCCGGAAGGTGTGGTCTCGCTACCGCATGAGGGTGCCGTGCTCCGTTGCAATCGCGATGGTTCGGGACTGGAGATTTTTCATTCCGGCCTTCGCAATCCACAGGATCTGTGTGCAGATGATTTCGGAAATTTATTTACCGGCGATAATAATTCAGACGGTGGGGATAAAGCGCGTTTGGTTCACGTGCTGGAGGGCGGCAACAGTGGTTGGCACATGGGCTGGCAATATATGGGCGAGCCGGACTACCGCCGGGGACCCTGGAATGCGGAGGGGCTCTGGCATCTTCCCTTCGCGGGGCAGGCGGCCGACATCTTGCCTGCGATCGCACATATCGGCAACGGCCCGTCGGGAGTCGCTTTCTATCCTGGCACCGGACTGAGCGATGAATACAGCGGAAAAATGTTTCTCTGTGACTACAACGGTTCGGCAGCCCGCACCGGGGTGTATGCGTTCGGCTTTCGTCCGGCGGGCGCCTCATTCGAGATCGACAATCTACACCGCTTTCTCTGGGGGCTCTCCTGCAGCGATGTAGCATTCGGTCCTAATGGCCTCTACGTCGCCGATTGGGCCGCCTCCTGGAATCCGGCCGGAAAGGGAAGGATCTATCGGGTCTTTAATCCTGAGCCTGTGGCCCGCGAGAAGATGAAAGAAACAGAGATTCTGCTTGCCGACGGCATGCAGGATCGCAGCAATGCGGCATTGATTGCATTGCTCGCCCATGCCGACCGTCGTGTTCGCCTGGGTGCCCAATTGGAACTGACAGACCGCGGAGATGATGCGGAACAACTGCTTCTGAAAACTGCCCGAGGCAACTCAGATCGCATGGCACGACTCCACGCAATCTGGGGCCTGGGGATTCTCGGTCGCCAGGAACCAAAACGTTTGAAAGGACTTCTCCCATTGCTGCAGGATCCGGATCCGGAAATCCGCTCGCAATCCGCGATGGTGCTCGGTGATGCGCCGCTTGCGGAGGCGAGTCGCTCGATCGCTTCACTGCTCAGTGATCTAGTGCCTCGCGTGCGGATGTATGCCGCCATCGCACTGGGCAAACTCCAGGACCCCGAAACCATCGAATCATTATTGCAATTGCTACGCGACAATAACGATCAAGATCCTTACCTTCGCTACGCGGCCGTCTCAGGTCTGGCCGGTATCGGCGACCGTGATGCGCTGCTTGAGCACGCGGAGGATCCGAGCCCCGCCGCTCGCCTGGGCATTCTACTCGCATTGCGGCGGATGGGTGACCCTGTCATTGCCCGCTTTCTCGAGGATTCCAACCCGCGATTGGTGACCGAAGCGGCGCGGGCGATTTATGATACACCGATTCACGGTGCCCAAGTGCAACTTGCCGCTGCGCTCGATGCTTACCTTCAGAGCGACAGGGCGAACCGTTCCGCACAGCCGGCCCGTGATGCATTATTGCGGCGTCTGCTTGCGGCTAACTATCGCGGTGGCAGCGAGGAGAATGCATTGCGAATCCTTCGCTTTTTACAGGATGAAGCAAGCCCGCTCTCCAGTCGCCGCGAGGCGGCCAGGATGCTGGCCGCCTGGCAAGAACCCTCACCGCTTGACCGCGTCGTGGGCCTCTATCGCCCATTGGCAAAACGCGATCCGGTGGCAGTTCGCACGATGCTCGATGCTCAATCGATTGCGCTGCTTGAGAGCGCACCGGTCGAACTTCGCGAACCGGTGATCGATCTTCTGGCGAGCTACCAGATCGATAGTGGTCGTGCCGTGCTCACGCGATGGGTGGAGGATGGAGGCCAGACCGCGTCCACTCGAATAGCGGCACTCGGCTTGTTGGCCGCGGGAGATGCAGCCGGGACAAGTGCGATTCTTGAATCGCTCCTCAAGGATACGGACCCGGAGGTGCGGATTGCGGCCGGGGCGATCCTGGCAGAACGGCACCCGGAGAGGGCTGCGGCATTGCTGGTTCCTGTGGTCGACTCGGGCGATGCGCAGAGTGAAAGACAGAAGGCGCTAGCCGCGCTGAGCCGCGTTCCTTCAGCGGATGTCGACGTGGCGTTTAGCGAGTGGCTTTCGCGATTGATTGAGGGCAACTTTCCCAGCACGCTGCAACTGGATCTGGTCGAGGCCGCTTCGCAGCGCGACAATCTGTTGATCCAAGAAAAACTGAAAAATTATCGCGATACGTTTCCGTCCGATGATCCGCTCGCCGCCTATCGCACGTCGCTGCACGGTGGCGATTACGCGCGTGGACGCGAATTGTTTATCGGACGAATGGAAGTCAAATGCCTTCGCTGCCATAAGGTGAAAACGGTGGGCGGCAGCGCCGGTCCGCCCCTGAGCCGGATCGGCGTGGAAAAGAGCCGCGAGTATCTGCTCGAGTCGATCGTGCTGCCAAGCGCGCAGATCGCCAAAGGGTATGAGACCACGGTCATCACTACCGACGAGGGTCGCGTGGTGTCGGGCATCGTGCAGTCGGAGGACGACGAGTGGATCCGATTGCTCACGCCGGAGCGGCAATCGATCGATATCGCGGTCGATACGGTCGACGATCGCTACAGCGGAAAAAGCGCAATGCCGGAAGATATGCATAAATATCTTGATGCATTTGATCTCCGCGATCTGGTCGAATTTTTATATCACCTCGGCAGACGGCCCCAGGACCAATGATTGCCGTGGCGGAGCGAAACCGGATGCGAAGCCGCATCATCGGTGGGTGGGGTCCTCGATCTGCCGAGCTATAATGTGACAAGATGTGTGCCCCTGCCCGCATAGAGAGTCCCAAGAGTATGTACCGTATCGGCGAGTTCTTAATCATAGTTGTCGCGATCGGCCTGTGGTCCTCAACTGTTGCGGCCGCCGGGACAATCGATTTCAACCGGGATATTCGGCCGATCCTGTCGGAAAACTGCTACCACTGCCATGGACCCGACCAAGCCGAGCGTCAGGCGGACCTGCGGCTGGATCAAAAAGAAGCAGTCGAAGCATCCGGCGCTGTGGTGCCCGGTCAGCCGGAGGAGAGCCTGCTGATCGAGCGGATCATCTCCGACGATCCGGAGGATCGGATGCCGCCACCGGAGTCGAAACTCAGCCTGACCAAAACAGAGAAACAACTGCTCAAAAAATGGGTGGAGGAGGGGGGTACATGGAGCGAGCATTGGTCCCTGGAACGGATCACTCGGCCACCGCTTCCCCGATCGTCGCATGACGCCGAGAGTCGCAATCCCATCGACCGATTCGTTTTTGCCCGCCTTGCTGAAAACGGGCTGACCCCATCCCCCGAGGCATCGCCTGAACGGTTGTTGCGACGCGTCTCGCTCGATCTAACCGGTCTTCCACCGACGCCCGAACAGGTACAGGCCTTTTTGAACGATCGGTCGCCGGCCGCCTACGAGCATGCAGTCGATCGGTTGCTCGGATCGGTTCAGTACGGAGAGCGAATGGCATGGAATTGGCTCGATGCTGCCCGCTATGCGGACAGCAACGGGTACCAGGGAGACCCTGAACGTACCATGTGGCCCTGGCGGGATTGGGTGGTGGACGCCCTGAATGCAAATCTTTCCTTTGATCGCTTCACGCGTCAGCAAATTGCC
>JAYYJN010000247.1:0-15759 GCA_036146215.1 Planctomycetota bacterium | reverse complement strand
AGTATTCGCGGAAGTTATCAGATCGAGCAAATTACAGGGACAACTGAGGGGGTATTCGAATCTGCTACCGTGTTTGCCGAGGAGGCATTTGCTGCAATTGATATGAGCTATATCGAAGATGAGCAGATCGCAGATCAAATTCTTGAGATTCAGCAGGAGATGCGTGAAGTTTTGGAAGATCCTGAAGACTTGGCAAAACTTGATAGCCTTGGAGAGAATGATGCTCGGGTTGATCTTCTACATTTCGAGCGACTGGCGGGTGGTTTTTCGGATGACGACGAAGATCTCAATTCCTGCTTCGATCCTTCTGCCTTGCTTGCGGTCGCGGAAAAGTGGACGCTTTTGACCGGTGGTGTCTGCCTGGATCCGGCATCTGCGACTATTCTTTGATTTTCTGGCCTTGGGAAAATCAATGGGAGAACCAGTGGCCTACGGATTCTCATCCGGTGTCATGCCCGCCATCCACTGTGGTGAGACAAATCGGAGAAGCAAATTTCTGAGCGTTAAAGTGGCTTGCTTCGGTGGCTGCTCGCTAAAGATCTTTTGTTGGTTTTCTATGGTGTAAAAGCCCGCCCGACCCAGCCGCAGCGAAACCCCCGCTTGGTCGACTAATTTTTCTGCCCGATCCGCAACGCGGCGACTCCAGAGTAATCCATACCGTTGTGAAAACTCTTTCCACAGATCATTGGTGCGATCGACGCTTCGCAACATCTTCAGCCTTCGTGGTGTCAAAAAAAGGGCTGCGATGTTTGCCACGAGTAAAAGCAACACGGCGCTGGTCGTAGAACTGAACCAGGCATCACGGATAATCCAGATTGAGTTTGGTTTGAGTGTAATCGCCCCGCATTCTGCCAGCAGAGTGACCTGCGCGACAGCGGTGAGCAACGCGGAGAAGAGATAACGCGTCCCAAGATAATTTGCAATTGGCAGCAGAATCAAAATGATGATCAGTCCGCTCCAAATGCTCCCCAATTGGAGTTGCGTGTGGCGGAACGTCACAGCCGTTAGTGCGGGTAAAGAGAGTATCAGCCAAAGCGCACCGACAATCCACTGCCAGGCGCGGTTTTGAGGTTTTTTTGCTCCCAGTAGTGCGACTACCGGACAAAGTGTCGCTGTGACCGCCAGATAAACAAGCAGTGATGCAGATTGGGCTGAAACAGCGTGGATGAGAAGACTAGTTGCAATGACGGCCCCCGCCGCGACCATCGACCAGATCCATGGCCCGACCAGTGTGGTTCCGACGACCCGATTCCGCATTGCCGCGCATGAACCAAACCAGCAAACACCGAAACAGGTCGAGGCAATCAAGTCAAACATCGGTACAGGTCGTTTTTTCGTTACAGGCCGAACGCGATCGAACATCATACCAGCGCGGCGAGAGAAAGACCGCATCACTATTTCGTTAGATCAGTAAAACGGCCGGCTTTGATTATAGGAATTAGAAAAAAGGGACAATTTACAAAAAAAATAGGGATTTAGCTTGCCAGTACGTAGCCGATAAGCCACCTTTTTGAGCCTTCGTTATTCGCAATACGCAAATGTTTCGGCAACTTGTTTGGTGTCTTCATGACCAACCAAAACACTTGCTCACTTGTCCGTCGCCGGCCTGACTTGGGGGAGGCGGGTCGGGTGACGGACAAGGAGAGCATGCTTGTGAGGGTTATACCGGTTTTATCCCGTAACCCTCTCGAAACCATGATTTTACCGCTCAAGTTGCCCTTCATATGTGGTCGATGTACATAGTGCGTTGTTAGTGTCGTGGCTGCAACGTAATGTAGGCTGACCATCAAACCGACGGAACGGTTTGACAAGCGAGGAACACGGACTGTTCCTGATATACGAGCGAAGACAGTGGCGCTCAGGATCGCTGTCTTCGCTCTTTTTTTATTTCTGCTCCATCGCAATCCGCGCGGAAATCGGCTGTTTCAGCCCGTTCTTTTGTGCTTCTCTACGAGCGGTCTGCCCTTTAAAATAATAGCCTTGTAGCCTTTTGCCGTTTTTCAGGCGATGCGTCGGTCCGGAGCTTAATGCTTTGCTAGTCAGCCCAGTCTTTGCTCGCGAATTAGTGACGGCCCCGCGGCGCATTAAGCATTATGTGGCCCGTGGTATTTATGTCGCCGCCCTGCTGATGCTCATGGGTACGGCCTGGTTGGTATTGGCGGGCAGTCAGACCATTCGCAACTATGGTGACCTTGCTCGGTTCGGGTCGATGCTTTTTCAAATCCTCGCCCCGCTGCAGTTGGCGGTCGCAATTTTCTTTTCTGCCCTTTTTACTGCGAGCAGTGTCAGTCAAGAGAAGGATCGTAAGACTCTGGTTTTGTTATTAATGACCGAACTGTCGAATTTCGAACTTGTGGTCGGTAAATTATGCGCAAGTTTGTTGACCGTGATCGTGCTCCTCCTCGCTGGCCTTCCTGTATTTATGAGCCTGCTGTTGGTGGGCGGCGTGAATGTGAGCCAGATTTTGGGAGTATTTGCGGTGACAATTGCGAGTGCGGTCGCGGCCGGAAGCTTGGGTTCGACCATTGCACTATGGCGAGAAAAGACCTTTCAGGCGCTGGCCATGACAGCACTTTCGATTGTTGCGTTGTTTGCGATCTCAGAAGTGCTTATCTACCTCGGCAGCGATCAGTGGCTCGGGGGGCAAGACTTGATGCTTTTGGCGAAATCATTCAGTCCCTGGCGAAGTGTGCTCTTGGCCACCGCACCCGCAGCGGGAGATTTATCGATCGGTGGACTGGCCGTGCGTCCAGAATTATTATTTCTGCTGATCGCCATTTGTTTTGCAGTGCTGGTCAATAGCGTCGCGATTTGGAGAGTCCGGTTGTGGAATCCTTCTCGAACGATCCGACAAACCCAAGTCAGCGGGGATGCGACGGATGATGGATCGACTACCGAATTGGGGACAGACGTAGAACCCGCGATGCAAACCACACCGCACCGCGTCGTAGGCACCTATCCGGTGCTTTGGCGTGAAGTGCGGACCTGGGCTTACGGAAAGCGAGTTCTTGCCGTGCGCCTCGGTTATCTGCTACTTGCATGCTTTGCTTTGTGGGGAACGCATGCTTTGGTTAATAGCGAAAACGTTTCAATAACAGTGCTTCCTTTTTTTCTGGTCAGCTTATTTTTAGTCAATTCCCAAGCGGTCACCGCCATCTCGACCGAGCGAGACATGAAGACCCTTGATCTATTGCTCGTGACCGATGTGACACCACGGGAATTTATTTTTGGAAAATTGATCGGAGTTTTTTTTAATACGAAAGAAATGGTTGCCCTGCCGATTATCGCCTGCGGTCTGCTGTTCTGGTGGGGTGCGATCGGTGTGGAAGATGCTATCTATCTTGGGCTCGGATTGTGCGTTATCAATTTATTCGTGGCGGTTCTCGGGTTGCACTGTGGCCTGATCCACGAAAATAGTCGAATTTCGATTGCGACCAGTTTAGGCACGGTCTTTTTCCTGTTCGTCGGGATTGCCACTTGCATGCGGATTATGGTGGCTTTCAGTGGGTCCTTCGGCTATCAGTTAGCACCCTTTCTGGCATTCATGCTCGGAGGTGGTGTGGGTCTCTATGTGTCACTCGGCGCCCGCAACGCATCGGCAGCCATTTTTTGCGCGGCGTTCACCTGCCCATTTTTGACCTTCTATGCAATCACCAGTTACTTGCAGGCGCAGACCCTTGCCCCCTTTCTAGTGGCATCGGCCACCTACATGTTCACCACGCTAACGATGTTGATTCCTGCGGTTTCAGAATTCGATCTTGCCAGTGGCCGGATTACCGAGGAATAAAAAGGTTGCATTAAAAGATGATGGAAGCTGCTCCCTGGTTGATGGCAATGGTGCTGCTGAGTATCAGTTCAAGCTTTTTTTCTGCCAGTGAAGCAGCGTTTTTTCTCTTGGGTGTGCCGGAGCAAAAAGCGATGGCAGGCGGAAATCGAGCCCAGCGACTTGTCGCAGCGCTATTGTCCAATCCGGATCGTTTGTTGACAGCGATTTTATTCTGGAATCTGGTTCTGAATGTCACATATTTCGCGATCGCTTCGATCATCGCGTTGCGATGGGAGCGGCAACTAAACGAGCCGGAATGGGCCGGAATCTTTACGCTCGGATCGCTGCTCTTCATCGTCTTTTTCAGCGAGCTACTCCCCAAGTCGATAGCGGTTGTCAGGCCGCAATGGACCGCTGTGCTGCTGGTTTTTCCCCTCGCATTTCTGTTGCGTGTTGTTGATCATCTACTGCCAGTATTTCACTGGGTGAACCTGCTGTCGCGGCGGTTGATCTGGCCGCATTTCGAGCCGGAAGCTTATCTCGAGGTTGCTGACCTGGAGCGAGCCGTGGCGGTTTCAACAAGCGATGCCGCGCTGCTTCGGAAGGAGAAGACTGTATTGCAGAATATGGTGGCTCTCTCGACGTTACGACTCGATGAAATGATGCGCCCGCGAATCCAGTTTCTCGTCTTCCGGCCCCCGGTGTCACTCGCTGATCTGGAAGGCCGTATGACCCCGAGTGGGTATCTTTTGATTGCCGACCCGGAAAATGAGGAGGTGGTAGGTGCGGTGCCGATGAAGTCCATCTACAGTTTACCAAGAGATAATCTTGAAAAATACGCTGAGCAGATTTTTTACATGCCTTGGTGCGCAACGGGAAGTCAGGCTTTGGAGCAGATGTTAGAGCGTCAATCGCAGGTGGTAGCGGTGGTGAATGAATTCGGTGAAACCGTTGGCATTTTGACTTTTGATGATCTGCTTGATTCGATCTTTACGACTGAGGCGAGTCGAAGTCAGCGTTTACTAAGGCAGCGATCGTTGCGATCGGTAGCGAAAGATTGCTGGCAGGTTACAGGAATGACGACACTCCGTCGTCTGGAACGAAAGTTTGACAGAAAACTTCCGGACACAAAAAATACGACCGTAGGGGGCGTGCTTCAGGAGATGTTAGGCCGAATGCCCCAGGTTGGTGACGCTTGTCATTGGGGGCCGTTCAATTTTCTTGTGGTCGATGTGCCCGATCGTGGGCAGATGACAATCGAATTAAAGGTCCTCCAGAGGTCGGAGGTTGACGTATGATCGGCATCCTGCTGCTCCTGGTCGGTGGCTTGACCCTCAGCGCGCTGTTCAGCGGCAGTGAGATTGGGTTTTATCGTATCCCGCGGGTGCGGTTACGGCTTGATGCGCTCGAGGGCGACCTCATCGCCCGCGGGCTTCTTTGGTTGACGAACTATCCGACGTTGTTTGTGGCCACCACCCTGATCGGAAACAATATTGCAAATTATTGTACGGCGCTTGGAATTGTAATGCTTGTCGACCACTGGGTTGGCAATAGCGCTGCCATGCAGGTGTGTGCCCCGATCTTTTTTGCGCCGCTGTTATTTGTCTACGGGGAACTCCTGCCAAAGACACTGTTTTTCCAGATGCCCTTCCGATTGCTACGGAGGTGGGCTCCGTTGCTTGCATTTTTCGCTGTGCTTTTTTCCCCGATCAGCGGCCTGCTGAGTATCCTGGCACGCGTACTTCAGCACTGGAGCGGTGCCCTGCCCCAGCGATTGAGCTGGCGTCTGGCACGCGGGGAGCTGACCAACATGCTTGATCAGGGACATCAGGCCGGTATTTTGCGTCCCAGTCAGAAGCAGCTTGCGCAGGGAATTTTTTCATTGGCGAGTCGCCCGATCACCGAGTTCACGATTTCACCCGGCGCACTGCCTGCGGTGGCCGAGGGAACGGATCGCGAGCAGGTCATCGCACAGGCTCGTCAATCCAAACAAGCGGTGCTGCCGGTCCACGCAGCCGATGACTCTGATCAATGGATTGGCTACCTCAACGTGCCTGAAGTTTACATTGAAGATATAACTCAACCGATGACTATTCGCCCATTGGTGGAAATTGCGCATCGGGCAACCCACCTCTCGACACTGATGAAATTACAGCGAGCCGATGAGGGTTTGGGCCGGGTCGTGGGACAAAATAATGAGACTCTCGGTTTCATTACGCCGCAGCGGCTATGCGACCCGTTGTTCGAGCCGGAGGCATAATCCTGATTAGCCGAGTTCTTTCCGGTAGCCGAGCGTCTTCACTACAGAAAGAATTTCTTCATAGTTGATGAAACGCCGACGATGACGGAATTTATAGCGATCGATCTCCCGGGCTAGTTCCCGAGCATCCGGCGTTAAATCCCGATGTGCTGATTCGGAAAAAGGATTTTTTCGCGGCGATTCGGCAGCGGAATTACCGATTGCGGCGCGGGTAATGGCGACAGGAGAAAAGTTTCCAGCAGGGCCGCGATGCGTCATTGCGATGCCAACGGGGTGCGCTACAGTTGACATAAGAGATCCTCCATAAATAAGGGGTAGCCTCGATCCATCTACGGAAGCCTAGGATACTCTGTTGTGAAGTCAAACCAGTTATGACGTTTGTTATAATTTTTCTGAACAAATAGTTTTTTGGCCCTCCTATGACGGTCTATCGGCAACTAACAGAGGGGGCATGGGGACGACTTGTTGCCTTCCGATGGGCCCTCTAGACTCAAGGCCTCCTTGTCGGTCCCACGGACCGCGCAGGAGTTTCGGACAACGAGAAGGAAACTAGGTTTATTAGTGAGATAAGATGATGGCAGCGGAACGTGAATTGGAGACTCGGTTGGCACTGGCCCGCAAGATCGCTCGGCGTGCCGCCGATACCACCCTTTCTTTTTTTTGTCGCCATGATCTTGAGGTCGAGCAAAAAGAGGATCTCAGCCCGGTTACCGTGGCCGATCGCGAGGCGGAGCAAATGCTACGGAGGGAAATTGAAGCATCGTTTCCGAACGACGGCATAGAGGGTGAAGAATTTGGCGTTCAGACCGGCACCTCGGGATTCCGGTGGCTACTGGACCCGATCGATGGCACCAAAACGTTTGTTTCCGGAGTCCCCTTATTCGGCACCATGGTGGGTGTATTATGCGAGGATGTACCACAAATTGGAGTAATGGAGTTCCCGGCCATTCGAGAATCGATTTATGCAGCCCGAGGACAAGGCGCGTGGCATTGTCGGGGGGGCAAGCCTCCGATCGCTGCCCGCGTTTCCCAAGTGGAACGTCTTTCGGCTAGCTTGTTCTGTACTACCGGTATTGATTCGTTTGCTTCCTCCGGCCGTTTGGGTGTTTTTCAGAGTTTGCAGCAAGAGGCGCGCATGACTCGCACGTGGGGTGATTGCTATGGTTATCTGTTGGTAGCCACGGGGCGTGCGGAGCTGATGGTCGATCCCATTTTGAATCTTTGGGACACGGCTGCTTTAATGCCGATTTTGGAGGAATCGGGAGGAATGCTTACCGATTTTCAGGGGGAAAAAACAATTTTTGCCGGTGAAGCGGTGGCAACCAATGGCCAACTTCTAGCAGAGGTTCTTGAGCGGATTTCCGCGTGACGGTCGGTCACCGAAAACTTGAGGATGATTGCTTGGCCGATCAGGCAGTAGCCAGCTGGGACAAACTACCCAGACCACACGATCCGAACTGTCGATAAAAGCTTTTCTTCGTCTTGGTGAAACTTACCCAATCGTTTTTTTCTGGTTGCCGGTGCCATGTTTTGCAAACATTTGAATTATTTCATGAAAGACCTCGCGGCAAAATGCCAATAAATCTTTTATCGCAGCAGGACTCTGAGCTATCGCCTCCTTGACCTCGCTGCGTCACAAACGACCCCCCCCATAAAAGCCCCCGCCATCCTTCCCCCCGTTCTGACCTGCGCGAAAGGTCGGTACGTTTTCGTCAGGAGGACGATTCGCAGTGAATCCTCACGCTCTGGTCATCGCCCTGCAAATGTGTCTCGTTTCTTGGAATTCCCAGGGCTATGACACGGCGTATCACCAATCGCTTGAATCAGGTAAGCCCCTCCTGGTACTTGTGGGCGCTGATTGGTGTGGTGCCTGTCAGGTTATGAAGAGACGCGTCATGCCTCAGTTGGACAAAGAAGGCGCATTGAGAGATATCCACTGTACGGAACTGAATCTTTCCGAGGATGAAGAGCTTGCCAATCGGATCTCGAAGGTCAAGACGATTCCCTGCCTGATCTTGTTCACAAAGAGTGACGATAAGTGGCAGAAGAGCGAATTGATCGGCATGCACAATCAGAAGACCGTCAAAGCTTTTTTGGCCAAACACGCGACTCCTACAGTAGCCAACAAGGCGGTCGAAAAGCGGCGAAGGTAATCCTTCTCCAAGTTTAATCATCCGACCTTCTTACGGTCCAAGCGCATAGCGGAACTTCCTTCCGGAGTTTGCATGTTGAAAGTGTCGGTGATTATTCCAGCCCGGAATGAATCAGCTCGCATTGCAGAGGCAATCTTACGGGCACGTATCGCCGGTGCCGACCAGGTGATTGTGTGTGATGGCGAAAGCACTGATGAAACTGTCGAGATCGCCAAGACCTTGCCTTGCGAGCTAGTCTTCTCGCCTCGGGGGCGAGGCAAGCAGCAGAATCGGGCGGCATTTGCTGCAGACGGTGATTGCCTGCTGTTTTTACATGCGGACACCTGGTTGCCCGAGGGGGGCATCAGGCAGATAAGAAGTGCGCTTTCACGACGGTCTGTGATGGGCGGGTGTTTTTCTCAACGAATCGAGGCCCCAGGTTGGTCTTATCGATTGCTAGAGCGGGGTAACGCAGCGCGGGTGCGACTTTGGCAGTTGCCCTACGGAGACCAGGGGCTATTTTTCCGACGAGATATTTTTGAACGTCTAGGTGGATTTCCTGATGTGCCGTTCATGGAAGATGTACTCCTGATGCGGCAATTTCGCCAAATCGCGAGGCCGATACTACTGCCCGGTCCGCTGGCAGTCGACCCGCGGAGGTGGCAGCAGATGGGAATTGTGCGGCAGACCATGCGTAACTGGGCTCTGTTGGCTGCCGAGAAGATCGGTGTTTCACCTCAACGGCTAGCTGCCTATTATCGCTACGGCTGAGTTTGCCGGATACGCGTGCACGGTCACGCGGCTATTGTTTGATTTCATAACGCTTGATTTTACGGTCTAAGGTCGACCGCTCGATCCCGAGAATGCTGGCTGTGCGACTCTTGTTCCAGTCGGTTGCGTTTAAGGTCGCCTCAATGTGTATGCGTTCCATGTCGGCTAGGGAACGCGGTTCATACTGCTGCTCTTTGACCATCATCCCGGTCACGGAGTCGCCCACCGTCCCAAGGTTTGAAAGCGTCAGGTCATCGACCTCCAGGTATTCGCCCTGGGTGAGTACTACCGCACGTTCAATTACGTTTTTTAATTCCCGCACATTACCCGGCCATCGGTAGTGCACCAGTGCATCGAGGGCCTCATGCGTGAAACCGCGAATACGTCGCCCGGTCTCTTGATTATATTTCTGCAAAAAATGCTCGGCCAAAAGTGGAATGTCATCCGGACGCTTTCGCAGCGGGGGTACGAGAATTTCAATAACATGCAACCTGAAATAGAGATCGCGGCGAAAAAGCTTCTCTTCCACATCTTTTTCAAGATCGCGATTAGTCGCGGCAATGACTCGCACATCCGCCCGAATCGGTTCGCTACCGCCTACCCTTTCAAACGCATGCCCCTCAAGCACCCGCAAAAACTTGGCCTGAATCGTAGGGCTCATTTCTCCAATTTCGTCCAGCATCAGCGTGCCCCCGTCAGCCGCTTCGAATTTCCCCCTTTTGCGTGTGGTTGCGCCGGTAAAAGCACCCTTTTCGTGGCCGAACAATTCGCTTTCAAGAAGAGTTTCAGTCAGGGCCGCGCAGTTGAGGCAAACGAAAGGTCCCTCGCTCCGCGGGCTCGCGTAATGGACCGCCCGGGCCACGAGTTCTTTGCCTACACCGCTTTCCCCTCGGATCAAGACGGTCGAGCGACTCGGAGCCGCACGTACGATCTCCTGATTCACTTTCTCGATCGCGGTACTCGCGCCCACGATTTCGCTCTCTGCACCCAGTAATTTGATCAGTTCAACCGTTTGTGCTTGAACCAGATTTAAGTCATCTGCTAATGCGTCGCGTTGTCGTAGATTTTCGAGCGCTACTCCCACCGGTTTGGCCACTGCCAGAGTGAATTCAAGATCCAGCGGATCGGGCGTCATGTCGAGACGGGTGCTGTACAGGTGAATCGCTCCTAAAACTTGCTCGTGACCACAGATGGGTGCCACGATGACACTGGTCGCGTGGATGTCACCTTTGCTGTCACGACCGCCCAATTGACTATCTTCGATAGCGTTCTGTGCCATGATCGCCTCACCGGATTGAAGGACCGTTGTGGCAAGAAAATCAGTACAGCGATGATAAACTTCATCGGTTGTTGTCTTGGTTGTGAAGATTTCAAGGTCAGCAGCCGTCGGGTGCTGATCTTGAAGGTCGGGCGGCAGCAGCAGCACGGCTCCTGCTTCGACCTTGGTTTCTTCGCATAGTCCGGTAAGTGTTAGTTCACAGAGTTGGGAAAGATTGTTTGCCTCAGCCAGGTCGCACGCGAGTCGCAGTAGTGCAGTCGCGGCTTGTCCCACCTGATTGATCGCGACTGAATCATCCGGCAGATTTTTCTCAGTTAAAAATTGTGTTTCCTTCGTGCGGTGTGTGATCTGACGTTCTTCGCTCTCAGTCAACACTTGAACATTTGGATCGGAACCGGTTTCTTTCGTTTGTGCCACCAGTGCATCTTTGTGAATGATGCTGCTTCCGTCGGAAAAAACATCTGAAACATCCTCAACCAATTGCAGGTAGACCGCCCCAATTCGAACGGCATCGCCGATTTCCAACCTGGCGTCCTGCTCCAAGCGATCTGTGCCGAGAAAACTGCCGTTCCTGCTGTCCAGATCGCGGTACACCCAGCCTGATTCCGTATTAAAAACCTCTGCATGGCGACGACTGCAGCGTTCATCTTTGATTACGATGCGGTTGGTCGGAGTTCGGCCGATCGTCGTCGTCTCGCCTGGGACGAGTCGATAGACGTCGGTCCATTTGTCGCCTTCTCTGGTAACGAGATACGTCATAATGTGAGTAGAATCATCGGTTAAATTTTAGCCCCGCCCGGGTCCCTCCTCTTCATCATATCTCAAATCTCAAGTTACTGCCCGGGGTCTTCGACCTGTTTTCGTTGTCCACCAGAGGATTTGTAGGATCTGGCGAATTTTTCTAAGACGGGTTATTTGTGACACACGATCACGCTTGCTGCACAGGCACGGGCCGCCACTCAGAAAATTCGGGGTCGGCCAGATTGACACAGCGGGCATCGGGTATTCCCTGTACGGCTTGTGGAAATTGCGAGTCGACGAGCCCGCTCCCCGCGGCCCTCTTCCAGTCGTTGCAATCGGCCGGCAGCGCCGACTTAAATAGCACCAGGTGATCGGCCTCATAAACCTGTGCGATCCGGGCTGCAATCGAATCGCTTGTTGCCGACCAGTCGTGTGGTAATCGATCGGCGTCCATGCGGTTTTCCTCACGCTGCATGAAAGGCCGCACATCAAAAAGTTTCAGACTATGAGGCGAGAAATTGCCCTCCAGGGCATCAAGCGACGTGATGATGTGAGCCTGAGGTAAGACGACCGCAGCCATGTGAAGCGAAAGCCCAAGGGCCTCAACGGCGGCTCGATGACTCACTAGCGGATCAAGCAGGTGCGCCTTATCAAATGCCCGAACCGCATCTGCCGCCAGTCCTCCACCCACCAGTAAGATATTTCGCATTATCGGCTGTGCCTCGAGCCACCGCGTCAGAGAGGCGGGCCATTCTGGACGATTGAGTAAGCTTCCGCCAAGTTTCATGATCCGCAACGTCTGATCGTTCATCGGCACAACTCCCGCGCAAGGACGGCCACCGCATGAGCCGGTGCGCATTGTGAGTCGTTTAAATTATCGGCTGTACGCAACGAATCCACGTGCATGTGGGGTGCACATCGATGCACCAGCGCGCGTGCCAGAAATTCACCGCAACCGGAGATGATTGCTTTCGGGTTGGTTGCCGCTTGACGCTTCAGCACTCCGGCAAGTGCCTTGCCGAGCAAGTCCAACTGCGATTCCATTACCGCGGCGGCCATTGTGTGGCAATCTTCGTGAGTCAGGTCATCTTGATCGAGACAGAGCATCCGCGCCATCCGACGACGAGCAGCCGATTTAGTGGCCGGGCGAGAGTCGGCAGTGGCGCAATCTCTTGCATCCTCGGGCCATTGATTGAGAATCAGATAGACATCGAGTGTGGTGGCGAACGTTTCTCGGGCCACGCCGCACGCGGTGCCTTGGTATGGAAGCTCGGAAATTAATGTCGCAACCGGTGTTCGGCGGACCCCGGTGTATACCAATTCACCCGATTGCAAACGAGCAAGGTCTGTTTTCCCCGCCGCATGAACTTGCCCGTCGGAAATGGGAATCAGATCGGTGGTGGTCGAGCCAATATCGATTAGCACTGCAGATCCACACGGGAACTGCCGTCCTGCCCACCGTGCCATGGCATGCCAGTTGGAGGCCGCAACGGCGTCTGGTTCGCGCATTGCATCTGCAACACTGACAAAATCTCCAGCGGTGCGATAGACCCTTAACATGCGGTCACCGCTGCCCTGCTCCACCTCCTGTAAAATCTGACGCACACCCTCAGCCCGTGCTGGGTAACAGTCGGCCAACTCACCGGTCATCGTGACCGCAACTGCATCGCACGGTGGCGCCAGTGCGAGCATTTTCGCAATCCCCCGATGCAATTCAGCGGGTTGTCGCCACAGGGCGAAGGGCTGTTCGAGAGAAAATCCGCAGCCATCTGCAGCTTTCAAATGCGCACCCCCGATATCAAAGGCGAGCCATTTCATGCGATGGACTCCTCCCATTGGCTTAACAGAAATTCGGTTTTTCGATCGGAAAAGACGGGTGGTGCCGACCGATGAAGACTCCATTGCACGATTGCACGCCCAAGATTTTCTTCAGCCGCCTGACGCAGCAGCAGATAAGATGTGGTGAGTCGCGGATTAATTTCAATCACACGATCGTCTTCCATGTTGGCTCCCAAAATGAGATCGACGCCCAGAAAGCCGCGGAGCGTACCGCATGCCGCAGCGGCACGCACTGCGAGTCGGGTGCCTCGCTCGGCATGTTCCGGATCGAGCGGCAGCGACCCGCCGAGATAAGTGAATTTTCCATCCTCCGATAATAGTTGCCGGCATGCTGGCAGCGGACAGATGCCTCCGGGACCTGCCAGAATACTTACACTGATTGGTAGCCCTTCGAGGTATGGTTCCAGTCGGGCTGCGACCGGCGTGTGCAGCGAGGGGTTCAACTGCTGCAGTAAGTGCATTTGCTGTGAACCGGCACCATCACGTGGTTTAATGACCGCAGGACACGGAACATCGGCAGGTAGTCGGCTGCCGGCCGCAAGGGCGATCCCTTCGACAACCGGAATACCGCTTGCCGCCAGATGCTCGGCGAGTCGATGTTTGTCCGCGGTCAATTCGGTGACTCTCAAGTCAGGACCGAGCAATTCGCCCCCGGCCTCAAGCGTCCATCGCACGCGTTCGGAAAGGGCACCATCGGTCTCTGGAGCAATCACTACCGTGGCATCGGAAGCCTGGGCCAATTCCACAAAAAGCGACCGTTCGTCCGCAGGGCTATTCACCGTATGATACATCTGTTCGGCAGAGCGATTATTCGGTGCGGGGCAAACCGACGTGTCGATCATCCGTTGAACCTCAAATCCGGCAGCGGCGAAATCCGCCGCCAGGGCATCGACCATTCCGCGGCCCTCTTGCAGCAGGGACCGGGGAATGGATTGGCACCCGCTCATGCCGCCGCTGGTCACAAATTCATAAAGAAAAATCTGCACGAAACCCTCGAAGGTAGAGTCCATGGGCGTGTATGTTTACAGCCCGGGCCTGTTATATTGATGCCGTGACTGTTTCTCCGCAAGTGATGCCACCCGCTTGACCTGCCTGCCAGGAGCCTGCGTACCACCCATGAAAACGTTGATTCAAAATGCTGTTGTCGTGCTGCCCGGCCAGACGTGCGAGACATCGGTGCTGATTGAAAACTCAAAAATTGCCGCCATTGACCCGGCGGTTCACACCGTGGCCGATGAGACGGTCGATGCAGCGGGACTACATCTGTTGCCTGGGGTCGTCGACGACCAAGTTCATTTTCGCGAGCCCGGTCTCACGCACAAGGAGGACCTTGCTACTGCATCGGCTGCCTGCGCTAAAGGAGGTGTGACCACATTTCTAGAGATGCCGAATACAAATCCAACGACCACCACCTGCGAGCGACTGGAAGAGAAACTCGCGCTCGCCGCGGGTAAAAGCGTGGTCAATTATGGCTTCTATGTGGGTGCCACTCCTGACAATGTCGATGAATTGGCCGCCGCTCGGAGGACCCCGGGTATCAAGATATTTATCGGCTCAAGCACCGGAAATCTGCTGGTCGAAGAGCAGGAGGCACTCGAACAGATCTTTGCAGAAACCACGCTTCCGATCACAGCTCACTGCGAGGATGAGGCAACAGTCCGACAAAATGCCGAGCATTATAAGGATTCCACCGATGTGGCCGACCATTCGCGTATTCGCACCGTCGAAGCCGCGATGATTGCCACCGCGCGTGCGATCGACCTGGCACATCGGCACGCGCATCGTTTCCATGTGCTGCACGTCTCCACGGCCGCCGAGACTGATCTTTTGCGGGACCACCGCGGGCGGATTACCGCAGAGGTTTGTCCCCATCATTTGTTTTTCAATGTCGACGACTATCCGCGGCTCGGAACTCGGATTCAAATGAATCCCTCGGTGAAAACTGCCGCTGACAACGCCGGGTTATGGACAGCCCTTCAGAAAGGACTCATTCAGGTCATCGCCACCGATCATGCACCGCATACGCTTGAGGAAAAATCAGCACCCTACCCCAAATCGCCGTCCGGGCTGCCGGCGGTCGAAAATTCATTGGCTCTGATGCTCGATCAGGTCCACCAGGGAAATGCGACCATTGAGCAAGTAGCAGCCTGGATGTGCGATGCACCGGCAAGGGTTTGGGACATCGTAAATAAGGGGAGAATTGAAGTTGGCTACGATGCGGACTTGATTCTGGTTGATTTGAATCGCCGCGAGAAAGTTCTGGATCAGACGCAGTGGGCCAAGTGCGGTTGGACACCGTGGCACGGCACGACCCTTACTGGATGGTGCGTGCGGACGTGGGTGATGGGCCGCACGGTGTTCGCGGAAGGGACAGTAGATGCTGCACATCGTGGGCAGGAAGCAATTTTTGATCACGCCCGCGGCGGTTATTGGGCCACCGCCTAGGAGTTTTTAGAAGATGCCTAGCTGATCTTTGGCATCCTCGGTCATGCGATCGGGAGTCCAGGGCGGATCCAGCACGATTTTCACTTCGACTTCACCGACTCCCTCGATTGATCCCACCTCTTTTTTGGCACCGGCAATCAGTTGCGGGCCGGCGGGACATGCGGGACTGGTCATCGTCATGTCGATTTTGATGTAGCTCCCCTCCACCGCCGCTCCGTTGCTGGCCGGCTCTTCTGCTGTTTGCACTTCCGGTTCCGTGTTGCCTGGCGACGGGGCGGCCTCTGCCTCCGCATCTTCTGCGGCCGGCTTGTCGCCATCGACAACGATCTCATAAATCAGACCTAGATCGACAATGTTTACAAACAATTCAGGGTCAATCACATTCTTGAGCTTTTCCAGCACTGCATCTTGCGAAATAGAGGCAGGTGAATCGGACATGCTGATCGCCTTTCTTATTCGTATTCGCGGATCCGCTGGCTGATTGCATCGCCAAGCGCCCGGCGGACGCTTTCCAGCGGAATCCGGT
>JAYYJN010000246.1:0-13412 GCA_036146215.1 Planctomycetota bacterium | reverse complement strand
AATTCTTGCTTTGAATCAAAAGACATCATAATGAAGGCCTCTCTCTATATTCGGCCTGGGAAAATCTGCAACTCGAATGAGGCGTTACGGTAGCAAAACGACCTGCCCGAGCCAAGACGAAAAGCAACCCGCGTGAACACTTCGTGATAGCAGTCCCTGCTATACGATCGCATCAATATGCGTCAGATAAATCAACGCTTTTGCTCACCACTGCGAGCCACTGCTGTTTGTGAAATCTCACCGATTGCCCAAATCCATGGGGCCACCATTGCAAGCAACACGACCAAAAGCATCGCCGCAAATCCCAGAACACTGGGGCTGAGAAATAACCAATAAAATAGGGCAATGATGAACAGGAGAGGTATAACAGGATAGGAACGACAAAGCAGACGCTCACTGGCCCGCGGCCACCAACCGATGCAGGCGATGGCCCCGCCTAAAATGGCTGCGAGTAACCACCGAAATCGAACCGCTAAGATACGCTGTGTCGGTCGCTCAATGAAGATTGCCGCCTCATCCGAATTACCACAAGCGATCGAACGGTCACCCGAGAACAACACGCCCCAGGGTGATGGTTCGAGCAAACCAATCTGTTCAATTGCATCCATGGATGGATAAACTCCCTGTTCGACCAGCCGAGATGCGACATCGAACACCCGGCCTGCTAGCACCGCTTGTTTCGCTGTGCAATCTTTTACGAACTCAGCGGGCATACTTCGAATTAAAAATTCCATTTTCGCTTCTGTAGCAAGTAATTGTCGCATTGTTCGCGTATACCAGGGCAACAATACTTCCATCGGCTCCGCCGAAGTCACACCTGTCAACGCATCGATCAAATGTTGAGCACGTTGCTGATAATACGTGTATTGCATTTCTGGCCCACCCTCCATGAGACTTTCCGCGTCATCTTGAGGTGATACTTCAAACGATACTGAGTCGGAAAATGACCAAAGTGTCTCTGAAATCGGGATTGCTTGCCCAGAGTCGTTTTTTAATATGGGGCGCACGGCACGATCATTTCGCTTAGCGAGCGCATAGGGAGCAGAGTAAAGAACTTCTACACGCTGCAGGAGATTTCGTGAATTTAACTCTACCTTCCAGCCATGCATTGTTTCTTCCACATTTGCCTGACGATCGTTGATGCGAACGCGCAACAGATCTGCTGCAGCGCTTGAAAATTCGATTCCCACCGTCGCCAAGCCAGCTGGATCAATGTCAAAAACAGATTGGTATACATATTGATCATCGTTGCCGTTGCAAACACCGATTTGCGCAAACTTCACAACCGGCTCTTCGGCAGGTTGATCGACCGACTCCAAAACGGCTCCATATATCGTCGGGTTGACAACTTTGAATGAAGAAACCGATGTGTCAGATAATGGTGCGTTCTCTGTATCTTCGGGTAGCGATGCCGGAACCAATCCCGTGGTTTTCCACGAGACGTCCTGAAAATCAACTTGTTTTGGCAAGACGACAAATTGGGAGAGCTGATCCAATTCTTCAATCGAGATGACCGGGCATCGCACTGGATCCTCGGGGGCAATATTTAAATCACCTCGAAGTAAAAGACGATATGACCCCTCGATTGCACGAGGCAGACGAACATCAAGCACAAAACCGTCACCCTCCGGAAGATCATTCACTCGAACAGGTATCTCGGGATCTACTTCGAACGGCCCTCGAAACTCTTTTGGAATCCGGAATCGAAGGGTAGCAAGCTGACCAGAGTCAACGCGGATGCGCAAATCCACCTCGACCTCCCATCGGCCTTTCTTGCGATTGAGCGATACGACCTGGATGGCGTCTGCATCCAATTTATTGGAATACATCTTAATGGTTTGAGGCAGGTCATCTTTTGCAAGTCGATAAACCCCCATCAGGTGACCAAAGTCATTCAACGTTTCGGACAACGGCACAAATTTATCAAATACCTCCCAATTGCCATCCTCTTCATCAAGCTCCAACTGCACTGCTGATTGGCGATAAACGGATACTTGACCGCCGCGCATGCGAACGCCCTGTAAAACAAAACGAGGAACTTCAACATGCTGCTCAGAGTGCAAAAGATGACCGCGAACAATGAGCTTGAGCGGCCCACGAACCGGTTCCGCAAGAAACAACGTAAGCCGATCCGAATCTGGCTGCGGGCGAACCGACCATCGCATCAACCGCCCCACGTCATCGGATCGCAACTCGACCTGAGTCGGCACGAAAGCTGAGGGAATCTCAAGTTGATATTGGCAACGGTTCCCATCGGTTGTCTCCAACTCGTACTCGGCGTAAACCTCCGATTGATCATCCGACACACCGATTGCAAGTTTTGCATACCCGGTCGTCTCCGATTCCTGAAGCCTCGTGGGCAACGACCAATCGACGATGGATCCCATTTGCTCGTAAAAGAAATCGGGGGGTCGATCGCTGAGTCCCCAGATTTCACCCGCGGCGGTATCCGAAAGCGGCCGCAATGAAGCATCCTGCAGAATGGCATCCCGATCAACAAACAGTGAGGGATCTGCACTCACTGCAAGCCAACGCCGCGTGTCATGTGACCCTTCGATCTGGATATCTGGGGTGCGAATATTCCCGATCCCCGAAACTCCCGTCCACAAAAAGGGCACTCGCAATTCTAATTCGCCTGAAATCCCCGGACTCCACTGCAGCGTAATTTGCTGTGGATGCTCTGTAACGGAGCGCGAATGCTTAAGCTCGATTGCTTCCCCGTTCGCGAAGGCACGCACTGGCGAAAGTAACCGCAGTTTCGGATCAGTGAGAAGACGCACGCGTTGAATCCGTCGATCTTCTACATCGAGCCTGAACCGAGTGTCGACAACGACCGCCCCCGGTTGAATTTTCAACCAGGTCAATTGATCGACGTCCGTCAGACCATTTTCTCCGAGTAACTCATCCTCCTGCCACTGAACAATCAGGCGACCTGCGTTACCTAACTCGGCTTGCAACCGATTTCGACTCTCGTCGACGATGACTTTTCCTTCTGCGGAAAGAACTTCTGGTGCAACTGCATCCGCAGGATAATTTATCTCAAGTTGCGAAGTCACAAGGGGTGGGATCGGGCAATCCACCCGTTTGACGCCACCAACTTCCTCTGTCCGCAGCGGGATTTGAATTTCGACGGAGTAAATACCGGGTTCCTCGAGCACGAATGAAAAACCATCTTTCCCTTTACGGAACTTCTCTTCGAGAACCTTTCCATCAACCGTAATTCTCGGGATGACATCATCTTTTATATTTCCGCCAAATGGCACCGTGACTATCGCATGATGACCGAGCACCTCAATCTGAAGTTTCGCATTACAGAAATCAGCCGTCATGTAGTGATTATCTGATGCCCACTCATAATCAATTTGATAATTAGCATCAATGAGCAGCCAATTCATCGGTCCCTGCTGCCGACTGCGATCTTGATGCACCGCGTCAAAAAGCGACGAGGAAAGATAATAAGTGTCCCCCGCAATTTTATTTTGTTTATCAATCGGGATTATCACTGCCGGTGGATTTTTTTGAACCGTTCCGGCATGTGAACGCACTGCATTTAAGGCAACTAAGCCCAGGGTCGTGCCTGCAAGAAGCATCAACACTTGGGACCCCGTGACACGCATTGATTTAGTAATCGGATCGCCGTCGACCGTTTGAAAACGTCCGCGGAACTCGGATCGGGAGTTGGCAACAGGAGACAATGGATAAAATCGCTTCCACAGAAAAGCGAACGCGACGGCACAGAATGCAGCGGTGGCCAGCGGGGCTAACATCGAGGGCAAAATAAGCGCAGCGACCGCTAGAGACAAAACCCACAGGATGCCTTTACGGATATTTTGCGGTCCCCAAATGCATCCTGCTAGTACTATGACTGCAAAGAGCGTCCATTGCATGCCGCGGAGCGACTCAACATCGACAAGCTGCACCGATTTAAGTTTCGCTTCCGATCCATTCCAGTAAAACGTCGACCCTCCGCGATCTTCTATATTGTCAAAGCCCTCTCGTCGAATCGCCTTCCAGGGAAATTCGTTGATCGCGTCTGCCTGCGACAATGCAAAGGGCGTCGTTGATTGATTGAGGGTGATTTCTTCGGTGATATCGTTAACTTCATCTTGTAATTGGCATATCACACCTTCGATTAACCAGGCAGAATCCGTCGGTTGGAGGGCATCGACCGTTGAGAGCAATCCGCCCCCCGCGTGCAGTCCGACCACGAGATTTGCTTTCTGCAATGCCTCTATAGCGACGCGACGCGGTGATCTTCCAGCATAAACTTGAACTGGTGTCTCAGGGCCGATTCCGACCGCTGCAAGTGCGTCAAGATCGATGCTGATTGGCAATGGGTCAGTCGCATTCTCCCCCCCTTGCAGTTTTTTGATTACGCTGAAATCACCCCAGGCAGCGGCGTTCGGATTGCTCATCAGCACGCTACCTATTTGTTTGAGGACACCCTCTGCCGTCCTCCGTTGCCGCCACGTTTTATCCACTGCAATCACCGGAACATAATCCCAGGTGTCGGAATCAAAAGGGTCAAACAAAGGAGTGGCCGACGTACGTGCAAGGGGCCCAAATAATCGTTGCTGCCAACTGAGACCCACACGATCTGCACCCACACCGCTCAAGGAGTCGGTCGTCACAAAGCCCGGAGGGGCATGAATGATTCGATCGTGCGAGAGAATCGGAATATTGATCTGCGGAAGCGGCAGAGGAACCTGCTTGATCCACGGCAGCCATCCACTCGAGAAAGGTGTCGTCCATTGCAACTGAACCACAGAAAATCGCTGATTTTCACCGACGACTAAATTCAAGGGTAAATTTGCATCCGAGGAGGGCATCCGAACTTGCACCCCGTCTACCTCTGCGGCTTGAAAATGATTTTCTTTCCCCAGTGAGGCAACAAACAAACTCTGGCCGTCACTTTCCAAGTAATAGGTAGCCCGATGGGTCGCCTCTCCCGACGGTGCAAACCACGATTCCACTAACGCTCTCCAGATCAATGTAGAACCCTCTGTAGAATCATGTTGCTCTAAGGAAACTCCTTTCAGAGATCCGACCCGAACGTCTCGCTGGGGATCATAACGAAATCGTCCGCGCATCGGATTGGGGACAAAATAAGAATCATCTTCAAGGGGCAACACCTTCAACCCTCGATTTTCAACCGTAAAATGGTTCCCCAAGCCGCTGCGTACTGCGACCGTTGCCCGCTTTTCTGATGCCCTCGGCACTGCCACCAGAGACAACTCGACATGGTCTTCGAATGTTGCAGTGCGATTAATGATCAATTGAAAGGTTTCACTAAGTGGACGATTCCAACGCACCAGCCAATTTTCTGCAACTTGACCTCCGCTACCCTCTTGCTGCGAGAGTCGTGATGCACGAACGCCATCCAACGCAACGCCGTTTTGATCCACTACCGAACACTGAATCGGAAGGCCTCTATCTCTGGAGAAGGCGATCTGCAATGCGTCAATACCACTGTCTTGAGGCGTGATTTCCAGCACGTACTGCTCGCCAATGCTACCGTCCTCCACTTGAGCGTCGATCCTGATCTCCGCCGACAAGCGAGGTGTCGGCTTCTCGATACGAATCTTCATCTGCTGCATTCCGGATCGGTCATACCAGAAACGAGGAGGCAATATTGCCGATGGTGGAATCTCGGGATTATCACCCTCTTTGTCGGCAGACTTGCCTACCTCTAAACCACTATCCGATCCCGCCGAAAAGTCTTCTTCGACGCGATTTTTCTCTTCCGCGGTCAGTTCAGAAAACGTCACTCCTTGAAAGTCAGCAGCGCGCGTAACTCGTACCCGAAACGGATCGCGGGCTATCAATTCCACTAATTCTCGCTCGGATCGAAACCCTTCGATTCGCAACATCTGCAATGTCTTCAATTCGATCAGTTGATTCGCAAGCGGACGATTGATTCGGCCTGTAACCTCCAGACGTAATGGTCGTGCCGTGGAGACGCCGCGCCGCAAATCAATCTGCAAGCGATTGCCTGAATCGGTTGCCTCTTGGCGCCATCTTTCGATCACTCCCTCTTCACTCGCCCGCACCGATTCAATATTCCAATCCTCAGGCGTGTATCCCTGAATCATAAACTGCGCGGGACCATTTACCCGGAGATCGCAAACCATCCGACCGCTGATCATCGTATCGGTGAACGTGTAGGTTGTGGCAGCTTCCATTTGCCCTTCGGCATCGCCGACTGCAAGAAAGATTTCAACCTCCGCGTCGGGCCCGTGATCTTGAATTTCGTAGATCTCCGATCCGTTGCTACCCGGTACTTGGCCGGCCCGTAATTGCTGGCAACCCGATAGAACCATTTGTTCCACCACTAAGGGATCTGCCACCAGAAGCGTCGTTATCCCTTCCTGCCAGGAAAACCCCTCGGGAATAATCCGCGGAATTTTCCACATTTTTTCATAGACAGGCTCTGCAATGGCCCGCAGCCTCACGATTCGATCATTTCCGCTGACCGCCTCCGGGAGCAGCAGTACGATTTGCTTCCCTGACATTTCCGCCTCGCCCTGCTCCGACCATTCAATTGGCTGATCCCCCAATAACGCCTCGGTTACCCTTATTCCATCATCCACCGACAGCGCAATTTGCTTTAATGGGGTGCCATAAACATTGAGGGCCAGTTCTTGTTCCAGTTGAATTTGATCAATTCGAAATTCAAAGGATTGATTTTGCTTAATAAGATTTAAACCTTCAGATGAATCAATTGATTCGCTGATAATGCGCAGCTGTAGCCGACTTTGCCCAGGCACCTCAAGAATCCATCGCCGCGAATCACCCGCTACAATGGTTGGTGGTTTAACCACTGCCGAAGGCAAATCGGGCTCCATACCCCGAGGCAGATCCAACACAAATGTTTTTGTGATACTCGGGGGAATTTTGAGTAAAAATTCCAACTGACCACCCTGATCCGTTCTGCCGCGAAATGACCAACGACCACGTAATGTTCCCGCTCCATTGACAAACAAAAACAGTCGACCCTCCGCATCGCTTCCCAGTCGTGCTGGAATTTTTTCGTTATTGCGATCCCAGTACAAATTAGTCAACGCAATACCGCACGGCTCGAGCGGCAAAGCAACAACTTGGTCCACAGGTGATTGCACCTCCAGTGCCATTTCACCCGAAAGAGCGCCATCCTCATTGAGAGTTGCAGAGAAATCGGCATGGGTCACCTGCGCCATTTCACGTTGCGATGTGCCCCCCCCTGCCCACCGCTCGAACGCAGCCGCGTCCATCGGCTTGTACATATTCTCTCCTCGAGGCCAATCCGCCAAGCGATCTAACGGGGCGTAGATGCGGCGATACCTCACCGCGTTATCATCGGGACTCCCGTGGCTCGAGTACGACGCCAGCAAGACCAAGGCAAGGGTCAAACCAATTCTGAAAACCGCGATCGATCGTCTCATGGCTTTGGCTCCGCCACCGAACCATCCAGCGGTGAAACACCTTCAACGGGTCCAATTCTGGTGGATGAACCCTCACTAGATTGTTCGGCCACAGAGGAATTTCCTCGGCCTTCAAAGTAATGAAACTCCGTGGTCCTCTGACGGTGACTTGAACCTGTATTTCGTTCCACTACATACCGACGAGGGGAGCCGATGCGGAACACGCGACGCAAGGACCATACCAACATTACCAAAATGGCCCCTAGCAACGCCATCTGCACAACCATCGCTGCAGGCTCGGGATAGATCAAGCCGGCCGCAAGTAGAGCAACTGCAAACAAGAAAGCAATCTCTGTACGTCGTATGGCTGGAAAATAAATGCCGGCGATTCCCAGGGCGAGGACTAACCCAGCCGGAACTAAGACCAGCAACGTGCGGGGGACCGTGCGGATCGAGAGCTCGGAAGGCCACTCCGTGAGACGAAACAGATATCGATTAATACCAAAATTACCCTCATCGGTATCGCCAGGAAAATTACTTTGCAGCGCGTCGGCACCCGCCCATTGAGACAGCTCTCTATCACCGACCAGGGGAACCCGTCGCCATCCAGCACGTTGCCACTTCCATTGATGATAAGGAATAGCGCCGTGTGGACCCGCAAGTAAATGATGCATTTGTGGGAGGACGACCTGCCAATAGAGGGGTCGTTGAATTTGGACATTTGAGGATAGCTTCGGCATTGGCAGTTCACGTGCCTCCCACGGCAGCGGCTCTCCGCTCGGCTCTTTTATCGGGGTCTGCCATTCCATTTCTAAAACGTGTGTGGCTGAACTGCCAAGCGAGATGCGCAGTTGCTGAGCGGACAACCAGCGAATGTCAGCCCGTCGTCGATTCAGCCACACTCCGATCGCCGATCGGGTAATTTCTTCCGGAAATTCGACATCGAGATAACTTCCATTATTCTCCAGTAGAAGGGTGACACGATCGTAGCGGGATTGCGGGGCCAACCAGGACTGAAGAAATCCGCGACGAACCACGACCTGACTACTTAAAAAGTCCTCGCTCAAACCAACCAGCAAATCTATTGCCTGAATCGGTTCGTCACATCGGTAGCGTGCAGTGGAAGAGTCCGACGATTCCACCATAGCCGCATCCGTCTCATCGGTCCGCTCCCATTGCTCCCCGAGTGGGTCCATCTCAATACCATCCTCGGAAACGAGGGTAAGTCGATTTTCATCGGTCTTAACGGATGCGGGAATCACCAGCGGAACAGTCACTGACGCGAGCGCGTCGGGCTCCAATTCATCCATCTTTTTTTGATACAAGACTTGAAGCAGAACTTCTCCGATTGCATTCTCAAGAGGCACGCGCACCTGAACGTGATCCGCTGAAGAATTCTTGTCGACTGCCAGCAGCGACAGTGAATTTCCGCCCCGCGTTATCAGGTCTTTTTCTTCTATCAGGGATCGCGGAACAGATAATTCAATGGAATCAAGGCGCTGATATTCAATGTTTAATCGAAGCTCTTGTCGGACAACCATCTCATCAGGATTCATCTCGATTCGAACATCCATCGCCGAGTTGAGTTGCTGTTGCTTGATTTTAACTTCGGCAGTGATGTCGTCAGGCACCAGTTCATCACGATCGTAACGATATACAAGTGGCTCCTGACGCCTATCGGCAAACTTTGCCTTCACCGCCTGAGGAACACGCTCTTGCAGTTTGTCCCGGTCTCCGGGAATAAGTTCTATATCGTCGGCCGGACTAACTACGGCAACCGTTGTATCAACGCGACCAACAGTCGGGTGGGGAAGTGGAAGCGTGAGTTGATCACCTGAGATCGGCAACGGTCGCTCGGCCCGCACTACGATCTCGAAATCCCCTTCTGCTGCGCGCTTGAATGGTATATTCAGCCGACCATCTGTCCCGACCTTTATGCCGTCTGCTTCAATCTTTTCTACCGGACCTATTCCGTCTGGAAGAATATTCCAATCACGCATATCGATATCGAGGTGGAAAACACGAGCGCCACGCACTCTGTATTTACATCGTGCTTCTAAAAAAATCCGGCCTCTACCGACATCAAAATAATATTCTGGTTCGACAATTACCTCTGTTTCCGGTGGTTCGATTTTTGCATTTAGGGAATAAGGTTGGCGATAATATTCAAAGCTTGCAACCCAGTCTTGTGGCACCGGCGAGTCGTCGGGCGCATCAACACGGCGAATATCAAAACCTGATTCCGAATCCTCCTGCCATCGCACATACCAATCCCCCACGACAAAGACATCGATCCGTCCCGACTGCCTGATCGAGCCCTCAACATCAAATCCTGCGAGGGGCGTCGCATCCTGAATACGTGAAAGGTCCCGGATTTGCTGTGTTACCAATTGAATATCCACTGGCCCTCGAGTGCGTTGGTCCAGCTTGACGTCAACCCACTCACCGCTCTCATCGCCTAAATCGTCATTGACCTGGAAGGAGTACCCGGCAGAGTTATCGGTAATCAACCTGGCGCCTTGAGGAAGCTTGACTCGGAACCGATCAAAGGATCCAGCAAAACTCTGAATCGTAAGGTCAGCCTCGGTGCGAATAAGCCCTCCATCCATCCGTATCCGTTGTCGACCCACCACATCCAACGCTTGCATGCGGGGGGCGTTCCGAACGACGGTGGGCCTCCAGGCCAAACGCAACTCGCCGGTAACGCCCTCTAACCGGACCTCGGTTCGACCATCGATTTGATCAATTTCTTGCAGTGTCCCGCCGGAAAGAACTCGAACGGTTTGATCGGGCTTGCGAATTTCCAATTGACAAATCGATTGGGTTGCGCGGGGAAATCTCAAACGGAACTGTTTCTCGTTCCCGACACCCTGCAGCAAGACTTTACCTTGAAGACGAAACAATTGGGTTTTGTTTCCCCCGCCACGAATCCACAAGACATATTCTTCTCGTTCCTCATTAAAATTGAGATAGAAATCTCCCTGTCCCTCATATCCGATCGGGCTCGCCGACGAAAACACGAGATTGGCCATTTTTAATGGCACAGGCACCCACTGATCTTTATCGTTTGAAAGATTTTTCAACCGGAGCACAATCTGCAGATTGGCTGTCTGCTCCGTCACTTCTCCAGTCGCTCGCAATTCCGATAGAACATATTGCGGGGGTGTCGCTCGAGCAGCCGCGCGATTCCCAAGAAGTTGCTTGAATTCCTCAAACGTAATTTCGTTAAGCACGGCAGCCCGAAGTTGCCCTTCTTTATCGGGCACATAATAAATTTCAGGTCCGACCTCTTCGACCGTCACACCACGCGGCGCGAGTGCCTCGGTTTTGGTAAGACCAGGCGATTGAATCTCAGTAGAATTCTTCCGCCCATTTGAAGGCAGTTCATTCTGATCGGAATCCGCGGCATGCAAGTCCGATGCGGAGAAAACGAAGTTAGCACCCAGCAAGGTTACGATGACCACCAGGACAACGAATCGCCACAAAGGACCAACACATTCCGGCTGATACTTCACCGTCAATCTGTACGCGTGTCGTCTCACAATGCTTTACACGTGACGTTGGCAGAATCGCCACAGGTGAAAAAGGACCCTCGACAACCCAGTCTCTCGCGGTCACAGGATGCATTCGGTCAGTATGCCGATTGTCTTTCGAGACTAACAAATAGCACGCCTCTTTTCCGGACCGCACGAAGCGTTGTCCCAGCCACTTATTATAGTCCAGAGGCTGTCCATTCCCAAATAAATCAGGGTCTGCCAACGACTTCCCTGGAACGCGAATAAAGCCCTTTTTTAATGCTGCAAAACGCCCACCAAGGCCTCACTCAGAGCCGGACTTCCCGTTGCAATCGGCCGAGGTCGAGACAAGTCAAAAGGTGCCCCAGAGGGATCGCAAATCGTACCGCCCGCTTCTGACACCAGTAACGCACCAGCCGCTATGTCCCAGACGGACGTATGCATTGCCCAGTAGGCATCAAGCCGTCCCGATGCGACATAACACATATTTAATGCTGCAGACCCCGTGCGACGGATTGATTGGGCATGTTCTAAAACAACAAGCAGTTTTTGCACTTCCACCGCATCCCGTTGGATCTGGGGCGGAATGCTGACAGCAACCAGTGCAGAGCCAAGTTCCGAAACGCTACTCGCACGGAGCCGATCACCATTTAATGTCGCACCTTTGCCTTGAATAGCGATATAACACTCTTCAGCCACTGGTTGAAATATCACCCCGGCTAATATCTGGCCACCGCGAACCGCCGCGACCGAACATGCGTAGTGCGGGATGTGATGTGCGTAATTAGTTGTTCCATCGAGCGGATCAACTACCCAAACGCACGATGAAGGGTCATTGAGAATTCCCTCCACTTGGTCTGCCGGAGTGGACTCCTCACCGATAAATCGGTCATTAGGAAAAACGTCTGAGATGGTTCGACGCACGATATTTTCCGCAGCCAGGTCTGCCTCGGTGACCAAATCGGCAGGGCCTTTCTCGCGAACTGTAAATCGCTCTGACCAGTCCAGCAGGACAGCGCCCCCAGCCCGCGCGGCACATTCACAAACTTCGGCAATCTCCTGGAGGTCGTCCATGGGCACACCATAATCCGTATCACGATCTGATCCAATGGGTCATTTATGGACAGAATTCGGTTTGTAAACGGATCCGTTTTAATTAAAAATACCTGTATTTTTACTGATAAAAAAACGCATTATTTTTTTGTGGCAAAAACGTAGACATACAGAATCGGGCTGTTATTATCTAACTAGAGGGTGTGACATTGAGTTGTCTCTCTTCTACGCAATAATTTTTGGAACAATTTATCTTTTGGCCTCTTCTCTGTTCCGGCCCCGTCGTTCTGCCTCAGTGCAAGCGACGGGGTTTTTTCATAGCCATCCGACTGGTATAGAAGATGGTTCGCGGTGCTACTTTACCTAAACGCCGTCGCGCACCATGCGGTCCTCACCCTTCTTGCTGCGAAATAAAACCGAACTGATGTGTACTTCCTGGCACTTGAAAGGGCAGAAAGCAACGACACGCATTGCAGGGCGAGAGGGACATCTCGACCTCGGTGAACCCGACCAAGGATTCAACTTAGGTGGCCCGCCACGGCGTCCACTTCGTTTGCTGCGCTTTCACAATGCAACACCCCCAACACCCACGTTGACCGAGAACGCGGGGGCCTATGTTCGCAATGATGATCTGGTAATCAACTACGGGGGCAATGGGATATTGCCGTTTCATCTGCAAATTTATTGGGGGCGTCGCAGTTACCCGTCATCGGTGGAATGCAACGGTCTTGAGTGGACACTGGCTATGCAGACCGAATCGCCCGATTGCCGATCGCGGCTCGCGACCAGCACGACAGGATTCGGCGCTCAGGAATTATTACACCTGCCTGCAAGTGATGCTAAGCAAGCCACGCTAATCGAATCGACATCCACATTCTGCGGCGCAACGAGCACGGGCTGTATTTTAGTCCGTCTCGGCGATTTCAGTTATCTGGAACTTATCCACCCGCAAGATTTCATATCTGCCGAAGTCGTTTGGAACGGCGAGGAATCTGATTTTTCAATCAACCGAACGGTTTTCGACTGCTTGCTCGAAAAAGGGGTCATTGTTCGGGCGCGACTTTTTGGCCTGTGCGTGCCTCGCGACAACGATGTTGAGATTTTGCGAGCGGCTTATCAGGCGTTCATAGCGAGTCAGTTACCACTTACGACCTAACCACCATTCGGTGGGACGACTAACTGAATAACTAGAGCCAGCCAAAATGTTGCGCGGCCTCATAAATCCACGGTTGCACCCATGGATTCCAAGTGGGATAGCTTGCCGACATAACACTTAAAAACAAAAGCGTACCCAACAAACCTTTTCGCCAACGATGAAGTGCTGACCAATCGGCCGCTGGAATTAAAGCAATTAGCCATAACGGAATAAGCCAGAAAAACCAACGCGGCCCGCTTGTCATTCCCCCATAATTTCGAGACTCCGTCCCTAAACTGAAATAGAAAG
>JAYYJN010000245.1:0-5058 GCA_036146215.1 Planctomycetota bacterium | reverse complement strand
CAGCGCGATCACCTTGAACCATTCGGGGGTCTGAAAATATTTCCATGCCCAAGGGATAAAAAAGGCGATGGCCACAAGCATCGATGTCGCACCGATCCATGTCAGCCAGCGACCGCCGATCATTTCTTCTAGATCCGAAAGAACTCGCTTACCGCCCCCGATCGTTGATCCTTGAATTCTCTTTGCATTATTGGGGGAAATTGGCTTTTTGGCCGATGGCGGAGCGGCACCGGTCGCACTCTTGGATGGCGCGTTTGAATCGGTTCGTACGACTTCGGCCTTGAAAATCTCCTCTTCGGCCACTCGGTTCGGCGCTTTCACAGATTGCAGCGCTACAAGTTCCGCTCGCAACTCAGTCAATTCACTGGTTAGCCGCTCCACACGCGCGTTAAGATCTGCCAGCGTTTGACGCGAGTGATCCTCAGGGGGAACGCTCACGGTATAGAATCTCCAATTGCCAAGGGAAACCAATTCCATTGGACCATGCGTCCACAGAGGAAACAAGCGGCGGTTCAAAAATGAACCTGTGCATAATCATGGCCTGCGTTCGGTCTGCAAAATGCGCCGGACCAAATCGGGAAAATCGGTAATTAATCCGTCCGGTTGCAAATCCGCAACCTGCCGGACTTCTTGAGCGAACGTGGGTGCATACCAAATCGATTGAGGTATCTCCCGAAACGTATACACCCAGACTTTTAGATCGTGCTGCCTCGCACGATGGATCAAACCAGTCGGTCTGCGGTCTGCACACCTCTCACTAGTATGAAAAAGACTTGCCTTGGGCACTCCGATCAGGGTGGCATAGGTCGCGATTTTCGCCAAGCCTGCATTGGTGAACATTGAACTTACCACATCTTCTTTTTTTTCCTGCGGTAGCAATTGCAAAAGACGCAAATCAGTTTGTTTTTTTAGATGTCGCAGACAGTCTGGATCGAACGATTGAATCACACAGCGATCTTGGGAAGACGAATACCCGTATCGGTTCAACAATCCAAGCAGCCGTTCCTCTAACGGCAGCGCCTGCCGGCGATGATAAGCGGGATGCTTAAGTTCCGGGCACACACCAACTCGCTTCTTCTGGGATTGATTGTGTTGCTCGACTAACTGCAAAACCTCCTCAAAGGTGGGTATCGAAAATTTTCCATCAAAGCGATTGCTACGAAAAGGGTTCCGTTCCCGGATGCGAAGCTGCTTGATTTCTTTCCAGTAAAAATCTTGCGCGAAAAATCCAAAGTGTCGTTTGCCATCGATTGTAATCGTGCGTTTCCTGTCAGGAAATTTGTCTGCGACGTCCGTCGTGCTTCCGAGTTCACAGTCGTGGCGACAAATGAGAACTCCGTCTTTGGTTGAAATCAGGTCGACCTCAATAAAATCTGCGCTCCGCTTCAGTCCCATCGTGTATGCGGCAAGCGTATGCTCAGGCCGATAGCCCGATGCACCGCGGTGTGCGACGATGTATGGTCCACCAAACAATACTCCTGCCCAAAGGAAGATTAGCACGCCAAACTTCGCGGCGATTGTGATCCGCATCGAATCTATCTCCCGAGAAGTGTCGATTGCATCTGCTTGCCCAACTCGGTGGAGTGCATCATGGTTCCATAGGGCCGGCTTGCATGCTCCGGCCCTACTGCAACAGCAATCACCGGTGTGCTGGTATGCGTTCCAGTCGCCCAAACCACATTCTGATCTGCCGCAACGGCCCGCGCGAGCAAATTCATCCGTAAATTTTTGCCGAACACATAAAAGTCGGCGTAGTCGCTAATTAGTGGTGTTTTTTTGTCTCCGAGATAGCGATGGTCTTTCACATACAGTGGATTGGGACCTTGCCGAAGAATTGCGGCAGCCTGTCGTTCGGAAATCGGAAAGTTTACCGCGGCATTGACCATGGCCGCCAATCGCTCGGGGGTCTGTTCCTCCTGCTTGAGGGCATCGAATTTTCGGAAAACTGTAAAATAGCTTTCTTGTTGCCGATATAGGCGATCGAGGTTCGCGGGGCGGCCAAAATTAAAATCGGGCTGGTGCGTACGATTCTTGAAAGCCGCGCCTGCGAGTGGTTGTGGAGATGGCAAATTGCTTCCTGAATAACTGAAGCCAAAACCTCCGGTCTCATGATCAGCGGTTACCACCAGCAGCGTATCTTCCCGCTCCTGCATCCAATCGAGGATCACCTCTAACGCTTGATCCATACGGAGCATCTCTGCCAAGAGACTGCCTGTATCATTGTTGTGGCATGCCCAATCAATTTGGCCGGCTTCCACCATCAGAAAAAAACCGGCTTCCCGCTGTGAAAGCAATTGCAATGCTTTCCGCGTCATCTCCGCCAAAGTCGGCTCTCGGTCGGTGTCCCCGCCAGAACGTCGGGTGATCGCATCAGACATCGCTTCATTTCCGAAAAGCCCCAGCACTTTACCCGATTGAACGCGGGACATCCCCTCCCGATCGAACACAAGCTGATAACCGTCGAGCCGTGCCTCAAGCAGCAAGTTACGATTGTCATTGCGCTTGGAGGAAAATGAATAAGCTCCACCGGTAAGGTGTCGAATTTCAGCCTCCGCAGCCGAACCCTCGACTCCCGCTTGTTTAGGAATCCAATACCGCAACCCACCACCCAACAAGACGTCGATCCCGGAAGCCACTAGGTCGGTAGCGATGGCATTTTCTTCAGATCGATGCGGCCGATGCGCAGCAAACGCTGCCGGTGTTCCGTGCGTAAGCCGCGTATCGGTGACCAGCCCGACGGCTTTGTCAGCGGCTTGGGCTTTTTCTAAAATTGTCTCTACGCGATCTCCGCTCGCGCCGATACCGACCATTTCAGCCCCCGCTGCAACCCCGCTGGCCAACTGAGTGGCGGCAGCAGCCGAGTCAGTGACCAGAACCCCGGGGGGAGAGGTGCGGATCAAACCGATGACACCTTTGTCCATCGCATGCTCAAGAGCGGTCTTTTTATCTTTATATTCCGAGTTCGGTGCCTGACGGGCATAGGTCGTCAGCAGACCCATCTGCTGTGGTCCCATGCCATCACCGATCAGAAGGATCAGGTTCTTCACAGGGACTGTTGTTTTCGGCAACTCACCGGCGCAACAGGGCAAGCCAGCAAACAGCAGTAAACATTGAAAAACCGCAACGTCGAATCGCATTGAAACCCCCTACGGCAAAAAATCATCGGCTCGCATCACTGCGAGAATAACGCCCCAGCCGGTCCTGATGCAAGCAATCTTTATCGAGGTAATGGTCCGATGCCAAACGATTTGCAAGGACCTTGCGAAGCAGAGCGGCACGTGGTCAGATACACCCTCAAATGGGGCAGCGAGGGTGTTTTGTGCTGTTTTCTTCATGGTATATAGCATGGACCGAGAGAACATTGAGTCGCTGATCTCGACCCGTCAGAGTGGTTTCACGCTGCCTCAGGCCTTTTATCTAGACTCGGACGTCTATGCTCTGGAATTCGAGCAGATCTGGCGGTCGGGCTGGTTGTTTGTAGCGCACGACTGCGAAATCCCCTCGGTCGGAGATTATCTCACGTGGCAGGTGGGCGAAGATTCGATCCTCATCCTCCGCGACGATAAGGAAATCATCCGCGCGTTCTACAATATTTGTCGTCACCGAGGGACACGACTGTGCAGCCAAGAGCAGGGACATGTTGGCCGCATTGTCTGCCCTTACCATCAATGGACTTATAACCGCTCTGGAAAACTCTGCTCGGCGCGAGGGATGGATTCCGATTTAAATTTAGAAGAGTGGTCGCTCTTACCCCTTGCCGTGACAACCGCTGCCGGCATGATCTATATTTCGTTAGCAGAGAATCCGCCACCTTTTGAAAGCGTCGGTGATCAAATCGAGAAAGCGGCTGAACCTCAAGGATTGCAGCGAGCGAAAGTAGCCCACGCGATCGATTACGAGATCCAAGCAAACTGGAAACTTGTTTGGGAAAACAATCGCGAATGCTATCACTGCAACGTGAATCACCCCCAATACATTCGCGCAAATTTTGATCACTTCAACCGGGATGACACGAGTGATTCGATCAAGCTGCGGATGGCAAAACAACTCGAGCAAAACGAATCTCGGTGGGCAGAAACAGGGCTTCTAGCAACCCACCGATCAGCCGGCATGGCCAGTTTTCCCGATCCTGACCATGACGATGGTTGGTGCGCGATTAATCGAACGGTCTTGGTGGAGGACTATTTGAGCGAAACGATGGATGGTCAATTGGTCGCCCCGCTTATGGGTGATTACCGTGATCCGCATGTGGGAACACTGCGGATGCGAACGATGCCGAACATGTGGAATCATTCCAGCTGTGATCATGCTGTCACGACGCGATTACTGCCCGCAGGTATCGACAAGACCCTTGCTCGAGTGGTTTGGTTGGTCGATCAAGACGCGGTGGAGGGTCAGGACTACACCCTCGATCAGCTGCTCCCCTTCTGGCAGCTGACCAGCGAGCAAGACTGGGCGTTATGCCATGAAGCCCAACGGGGCATAGCGTCCAGAGCCTATCGCCCGGGCCCCCTTTCCACCTATAAAGAATGGAATGTCGATGCATTTATAGGCTGGTACCTCGACAAACTTGCAAATCATCCCTGATTCGAGATTGTCAGACGCCAGGCATTGGGAAAACACATGACTTATGCCAGCAAGGTAACCTTCACCTACTCACCCAAGCTGTATGTCACGCTTTTGAGCGCATAATAATCTCTGAAGATCGTAGCACATTCCTGGGCAAGGTTTTCGAAGTTTTGACCCCCAAATCGAGATGGATCAAGGGATGAAATGTCATCTTTGGTTTTACCATCGATGACCAGTTCAGAAAGCCATCGTCCGACCGACCCGGAACCCGCAATTCCCATCGCACCACACCCGGTACCAAAATAAAGCCCATCGATATTGGGAACAGGGCCGACGATGTAACGTGCGTCCGGGGTGCAAGTCACCATACCCTGACGATATTGGGCTATTGCTAAACTCTCAAGGATAGGGAAAGTCGATTTTAGTGCCTGCCTTGCCTCATCCATAATTGAAATTTCGGGAGGTATATCAAGGGTGTCAAACGAAGCC
>JAYYJN010000244.1:0-9826 GCA_036146215.1 Planctomycetota bacterium | reverse complement strand
TCGCCAGGCTGCGGGATGCGGTCAGAAAAGAAGCCAAGCGGGCACGCAAGGGCGACGATCTGGTAACGCGGAAGGACGAACTTCGGCAGATCGATAAGCAGATCAAGAACGGCCGACAACGCATATTTGACGCCCCCGCATCCGTTGTCGATGCGCTATATGCACAGCTTGAAAGAATGGTAAAGCAGAAGGAAAGTAAGTTAACCGCCATCGCATCAACGAAGCCAGAAAAGACCGGGGAAGCTCCCTAAATTATGCATGCTATGTCGGCGATGCGTAACCTTCGGCGGTCCCAGGGAGTCGCAAAACGGGAGGATCTTCGGGAAATAATGCAGCAGTGCATTAGAGGGATTGAAGCCCGCTTTGATTCCCGTAAAGTAGGCACTCGCAAACGGTGCGAATTTAAAGGCGGTACTGTTTATGCCAACACGCTGTTGGACGTTCTAGGTGGGCAATCACCTACTGAAGGGTTATAGTACCACAGTCTGAGGCTGTAGCTCAGTTGGTAGAGCAACGGACTTTTAATCCGTAGGTCCAGGGTTCGAATCCCTGCAGCCTCATTTCGCCGCGGCCACATATTGTGTTGGGGACCGGGCCGTGAACTGTCAGCAAACTTGCCGACTTTCCCTGCACATGCCCCGCATATGCAATGTGCCGGTTACAGACGGCAACACCGCAGTGGTGGAGTCGCGGCGAGACGCTTGGCGATTGCTTTCGCAACTGAAAGGGGGGCATCTTCGGCTTCGGCCACGTCATTCGAGGCCACTGCCCTGAGGACCAAACGGATTCGACCTCGCGAGCCTTACTGCACGTGCGACCGAAGCCCGTTGACCTCCAAGGTGGGGCTGCATGCTCGTGGGTAGGACTCACACGTACAGCAATGACCTGCGAGTCCCGAAGACTCGTTCTTGAAACCAAAGCCTTGGAGCTCGAAGCTTCCTGCCTCGAAGTTTCCTGCTTAGGCGCCCGCCGATGGCGATGCTTCGCCTGCGGGAGCTGGGTCTTCGAGTGTGAGCGGAGCACCGTTCATTTGCTCCGGTTGACCGGACTCGCTCTGCTCAGTGTGAGGAACCAGTAATTCCCAAGCCGATACGCCGAGTGCACGCGCGATATCGTGGAGACGTTTTTCGGATCCTACCCAGCGTTCACCCCGCTCAAGTTTGTACCAGGCATCATCGGAAAAGCCCGAAGCCTGCGCTGCCTTCTTTACTGAGATTCCGGCACGAAGCCGCAACTGTCTCATATTTCTGGGTAATTCCATTTTCTTCCTCTCCGAAAAATCAAGGTCGTTTAATTCCCGCGTTGTAAAGGTCACTAACCCGCCTGATCGATTAACGTTTGAAGAGCACATTCAACACATTAAACGGCCGAATCCGCCAGTTCCGACCAAAACGCATTTGCACCCCGCTCTCATCCGACTTCATCCCGCCCTCCGCTACGACTCGGTTGTTTACCAAAATTCGCAACGACAATTGGTTTGCTTCGCACCAGTCAAATACCGGACTGAATGTCGTGCCGAGTGTTCCAGCGGAGCGTCGCATCGTCCAAAGATCTGACCACGAGTCGACGTTGACGTCCACTGTGTTGGCAGAAGACCGAATGCTTCCCTCGCAATCTCCCACGGAGAATGCCACATCAGCCTCTACCACCAAATTCTCCATTAAGCCTGACCCCTACGAACCGTTTTGCGTTCGGATCTTTAGCACACCGTGTAATCTCCACCGCGCATGCTCCGCATCGGAACTCGTTGAGCTGGGTATATCCAAGTAAAAATCTGAAAACTCGTAGCTGATTTCTGCATTCTTCCCGGTCAACTTGTCGTACAGTGCGGCCGCCAACGATGGCCAATCTTTGGTATCCGTCTCACTCATCTCTTACCTCCAACTCTCAACAAAAACACTAATTGAATGGGCCACGTGAAGCAGATTCTGCCAGCTTCACTCTTTGCTAAGTGGTAGGAACGTGTTGACAGACGACCAGTCAGCAAGTGTTGGAAAATGAGAATTGAGAGTGACGTTGGTCGCTCTACTATCGTTTGGCGGGTCTTGCCCACGCGTGAACGTTTTACGAAAGAGCGATTCAGACCAAACGCCCAAATTTTTTTAGGGCTGTGAGTTGCTGTAAATATATGCACAGAAGCAACTTACAATTCGACCAGTGCTGTGTCCGGAAAATTTCACGATAAATTCTCTAATCCGATTGAACGTTTTGAACGTTTTATGATATAACAGAGTGAACGTTTTGAACGTTTTTACCGATTTAGAGTATGTGCGTTTCGTCATGGAGACCCAAGTTATGATCGCTGAGAACATCACATCAACGATTGGTGCGGTGCGTGAGTCGCAGTCGCCATCGGTCGTCGAACGCGTCAACAAAGTAATCACCCGCGAACTTTCATTTGTTCCTAACCGTGGCTTCATTGCAGAAAAACAAATTGAATCGGGCCGCGGATGCCAACGGGTCGACCAGGTAGAAGATGGTGAAACGAGCCCGAAAGTTCAGCTCAGACCGGGCCTGCCACCGCACCTGCTGCGGTTGTGTGAAGCAAGCATTATGACGGCAGAGGAAGAGCGGGCTGCCTTCCGCCGAATGAATTTTCTCAAGTACTATTACAACCACCATCGCATGTCGCTCGACTCTTCAAAGACGAACGCAGATCATCTCGACATGATGGAAGATCTGCTCGTGCGAGCGGATCGCATTCGCAATGATATCGTCAGCTCGAGCGTACGGCTGGTGATTTCAATTGTGAAGAAGTATTGCACGCCTCACTGCGTATTCGACGATCTACTAAGCGATGGAATCGTGTCACTTCTTCGGGCGGTCGACAAATTTGATTTCGACCGAGGGTTCCGGTTCAGCACTTACGCTACGCAAATTATTCATCGGGATCTATGGAGGGCAATTGCCCGGGATCAGAAATCACGAGCCCGGTTCAATACGGGCAACAAGTTGTTTCTGGAGGGACAGACTGATGAGACCGACTCTCGGGTCGGGGAGCAGCAGTCAGGCGGTGTTCTTCGAGTCATTGATCAACTCCTGGACGGTTTGGATGAACGCGAGCGAATGATCATCACCGGTCGATTCGGGCTTGAAACGAGCGGGCGAAAGGAGACGTTTGTAGCTCTCGGAAAAAAGCTCGGCATCTCCAAGGAGCGTGTGAGACAACTCGCAGAAAGAGCAGTTTCAAAGCTGCGGACAAGTGCTCAGGCGTTGGGGATTGAAGAGGAACAGCTGATTGCATAGGGACCGGTAATTGCCGGTGTGACATGGTGGGTTGGGCAATTCTGACAGCAAACATCGCTGCCACACTCTACATGACCGGTTTGATATGGTTTGTGCAAATTGTGCACTACCCGCTGATGGCGACTGTTTCCCCCGCCTCGTTCACGGCATACTCGATTGCGCATCAAAGGCTGACGACCTGGGTCGTTGGTCCAGCGATGCTTATTGAAGCGGTCACCAGCGCTCTTCTCGTTCGGTGGCATCCTCCCGGAGTGCATTCAACCATTGCGATTGCTGGGTTCGTGCTGATTCTCTTCATATTCTGCCGAACCGGTTTCGTTCAGGTACCGCAACACCGGCGGTTAGCTACCGAATACGATCGAGACACTTGTCGCGAATTAGTGATCAGCAATTGGTGGAGGACCATCGCCTGGACAATGCGTTCAGCGATTGTCCTGTATTTGCTTATGGCTTGTGCGATCTTTGAAGGTTAGTCAAATTATTTACAGATCCGGGTGGCCCGGGTGGCAATGACAGGCAAAATCAGATTCGAGTGGTAGCGGACCCCTATAATCCAATGAACTACCGAGCAACATGAATACGGAAACACCCCAAATTTTATTAACTGGCGCGACCGGCTATGTCGGCGGTCGACTGCTTCAACGTCTCAGTGATCGGGGACTCCGAATACGCTGCATGGCCAGGCAGCCAGATTTTCTTTCTCGGCCCCCGACCGGGGATGTGGAGGTGGTTGCTGCCGATGCGACAGATCCTGCCTCCTTGGAGGCAGCCCTCACGGGGATCGACACGGCATACTATCTCATTCACTCGATGGGTGCTTCGGGTGACTTTGAGGCACAGGACCGCATCGCCGCCGGAAACTTTGCGGCGGCGGCACGTCGGGCGAACCTACGTCGGATTATTTATTTGGGCGGGCTCGGTGAAGCAGGCCCGCGGTTGTCACCCCATTTGCGTAGTCGGCAAGAGGTCGGTGACATTCTTCGATCCTCGGGATGCGAAGTGATCGAGTTTCGGGCATCGATCGTCATTGGATCAGGAAGTCTTTCTTTCGAACTTGTCCGATCGCTCGTGGAACGTCTTCCCGTGATGATCTGCCCGAAGTGGGTCAGCACAGATGCACAGCCGATTGCCATCGAAGATCTATTGAGCTACCTCAGCGACGCACTTGATCTTCCGGAAAGTCAAAGTCAGATTTTCGAAATTGGTGGGCCGGACAAAGCAACTTATGGGCAGATCATGAAGGAATATGCCAGACAGCGCGGCCTTTATCGACTACTCATTTCCGTCCCGGTGCTTACACCCCGCCTGTCGAGTTTGTGGCTTGGCCTTGTTACGCCTGTTTATGCAAGGATCGGAAGAAAACTCATCGAGAGCATGAAAAACCCGACAATCGTCCGGGATCAAAGCGCCCGAAAATTTTTTTCTATCCAGCCACGATCGCTTCCGGCAGCCATCTCTCGCGCCTTAAAGCATGAGGATCATCAGTTTGCCTCGACGCGATGGTCAGATGCCACTTCGGCAGGACTCGGCATCAAAACTTGGGGTGGCGTCCAGTTCGGTCCACGCGTGATTGATTCCCGGCGGATCGAGCTAGCGATATCCCCGGCTGATGCCTTCGGCCCCATCCGTCGTATCGGAGGCAAACGCGGTTGGTATTTTGCCACGTGGCTTTGGGTCTTGCGAGGCTGGATTGATTTACTCTGTGGTGGAATCGGTCACCGCCGCGGACGTCGCGACCCGGAACATCTTGCGGTGGGAGAGACGGTCGACTGGTGGCGAGTCGAGGAGTATGTTCCGGATCGGTTATTGCGTCTGGTTGCCGAAATGAAAGTTCCTGGACGAGCCTGGTTACAGTTCGAGGTGACTCCGACCGCGCAGGGGGCTGAAATCCACCAACTCGCAATTTTCGATCCCGTCGGACTTTTCGGCAGGTTGTATTGGTATAGCCTCTATCCGCTCCACGCGATCATTTTTCATTACATGCTTGCTCGCATCGGACAAACTGCAGTTGCCGACGCCTCTTCAAAATCCGCGGTGCATCAACCGCAGATCTGAGAATATGCATCGATCAAGCATGCCCCTCAATCAATAGTCAACAGTCGGGCCATACCCGCGTTCGATTCGAGGATCTTCATATATCCTGCTGGCAATGAAAGCGGCGGGATAAACTCGCTCTCAGATCAAAAAACAGCACCGTAAAGCACTTTTGGGTGTCCGCATAGAGAAAAGCGACACTCATCCTAAATGCCCTTGACCAAAACTTTGCTGGTCGCTATTTACGGCCCCGATTCTTCATCCTTCCTCTGAAAAACATGAGCTCGAGTAAACAGGAACTTTTGGCGATGTGTTGTTGCGACGCCCGAAGCAAGATCAACTGACGAGAGCAATATTTTTTGAGCGTTTTAGGTGATAGTGAAAGCAAAGCCCTGGCGGCGCGAACCACACTTTGATGTAACCAAATGAAAATGCAGCACACTCAAAAAGGGCACCCGATGCACCCGCCGTTCTCAGTACATTGGGCACCAAAACGGTCTCTTGCGTTCCAGACCCAATTTGAAGATCTCCGTTTGAAAACTATGTTTCGCGCGGTCGCACTACTGCTCAGCGGCGGAATATTTTTCTTCAGCACTCCGGCTTTTGCATCCCCTGTGCTCCAGACATAGCTCGTTGCCACCAGCCAAGGACAATTTTTTCAAAAACAACCGAAGGAAGATCCCTTCAAGCCGGCTGCCGACAGTATTGATCGGCTGATGCAAGAGAAAAGGCAACAAGCCCGAGAGCATCTCCGTCAGGCACGTTATGGCTTGGCACAAGGAAACTCTCAGGTTGCGAAATTTCACTACAACCGCGTCGTCGCCCTCGAGGTGAAATTCTCTGCCGACGAGGATAGTCCCGAAAAACTTTTAGCGGATATCAATCAATTCGAAAAACGGACAAACAACAACGCACTAGGTCAAAGCAGCAAGGTGGCGAGCGGGAAATCAGCCTTTTTGGCTGCAACGCCGAGGACGAGCGATTCCGCCGCAACGCGGGCGAACGCCACGAGTGAACCTCAGTCGGTTCAAGAAAGACAAGCCGTTTATAATCCCGCGAAAGATCAAACCTCGAACGTACCAGCCACCGCCACTCAGCGCGAATCGCTTTTTGTTCCACCCACTGCGGGCCCCACATCAACTCTGTCGGGTACCACGATTGCGCCTAACCGTCCGAGCGGACTGCGTTTAAAATCCCAGGAATCACCTCCGACAACCCTTTCGGGGTCCACCGTAGGTTCACCCGTAAAGGAACGCGGGACGGGCGCAATTATTTTGGAGCCCGCCCTGGAAAATTCGAATTCGGTCAGTGAAAGCAAACAGCAAGAGCAGAGCGAGGCATTCCTGGAAGAAACAGGACTCGCGGAGGAACGACTCCGGCAGCGAGTCATGGCTGAAGTCGCAAGGCAGTCCCGCAAAGCACTCGATCTGCGTGATGAGGATCCGCTCGGTGCGATTGGTGAGATGGAAAAAACACGATCAATGATCGAGGAATCTTCCCTTGATGGGGAAGACAAGAAAGTGTTGCTCGGACGGGTCGATCGCTTACTGGCGGAAATGGAAAAGTATGTTGAGAAACATCGAGCAGAAATTGAGTTGAATGCGAGCAACCAGCAAGTGCTCGATGAACTGGCCAGGAAACGTGAGTATCGCGTCGAGGTAGACCAACGACTGGCAACCTTGGTGGACGAATATAATAAGCTACGAAATGAGCAGCGTTTCTATGAAGCCGAAGTGAAAGCGAAGCAGGCTCGAACACTGGCTCCCGATGAACCGGTTGTAACTCAGATGTTCGAGGAAATCCGGTTCTATCGTCGCGTCATGAATAATCAGGATTTGCGTGAACAGAAGGATGATGCCGTGTGGGCAACACTCAACGCTGTTGAGTTCGCTGGCGTGCCCTTTGGAGATGATCGTGATCCCATCAAGTTCATTGATCAAGGCGATTGGAAGAAACTGACCGAGCGACGCGCTCAATTTTCAGGTGATCAGGAGCGAGAACGTCATCCGGCAGAGATGGAAATCGAGCGAAAACTCAACACCCCAGTCTCACTTAAATTCAAAGATGCACCATTAAGTGAGGTCACCGAGCATCTCGGCAAAGTCGGGGGCATCAATATTTATGTCGATCCCCAGGGTCTTGCCGAAGAGGGGGTGCATAGTTCCACTCCAGTTACGATTGATTTGAGTCAAGAAATTTCGCTCAAAAGCGCGCTCAACTTGATCCTCAGCCCTCTTCACCTGGATTACGTAATTCAAAATGAAGTTTTAAAAATAACAAGCGAACAACTCCGAGACCGGAATGTCTATTCAAAAACCTATAATGTGGCCGACCTGGTACTGCCAATTCCCGATGCAACCGAGCAGAGTCAACTCGGCTTGCCAGCTTCACTCGCACGCGGGTACGAACAGACAAACAAAAATTTAGCCGGTGCCAATGGAATACGCTCGCCGCAGCAAATGAGTGTTGCAACCAACCCGGGAGTTCCCGGACTGGCCAATGTAAGCGAGCTGCCCGGCACCGCGCTCGCGCAGACCACCTCAGGCAATTATGCACGGGCAGGACAAGGTGGTGGTTCTGGCCAGGCAGACTTCGAATCGCTGATTACGCTCATTACGACCACCATTCAGCCTGACACGTGGGATGAACTTGGTGGTGAAGGTCGCGTTGCCGAATTTGAAACGAACATGAGTCTGGTAGTCAGCCAAACCCAGGAAGTCCACGAAGAAATTGCCGATCTTTTGGAGCAGTTGCGCCGCTTGCAGGATCTTCAGGTGACGATTGAGGTCCGCTTCATCAACCTTCAGGATGATTTTTTCGAGCAAATTGGTGTCGATTTTGATTTGAATATCGATAGCAATGTGAGTAACAACGACCTGCCGAACAACGACAGTGGTCGCAGCACCACAATTGGCCTCGGTTTCGACCAAGGCGGAAACCCCACCAATCAAACGGCGCAACCAAGCAGTCCAATCACCAACCTGATCAACGGGGCTAACGATATCCAGATACGTCAGGGCAGCTTTGGGGCGGTTCAGCCCGGCTTCGGTGGCTATGCAGCCAGCGCGGCTACGACGATGGGTATCGCAATCCTCAGTGACCTGGAGGCCTATTTCTTTGTGCGAGCAGTGCAAGGAGACAAACGAACCAATATCCTCCAATCACCGAAAGTTACCCTGTTCAACGGCCAGGCGGCGAGCGTGTCGGACCAGATTCAGCAGCCGTTCGTGACAAGCGTCACCCCTGTGGTGGGCGATTTTGCGGCCGCCCAAGCACCGGTCATCGTAGTGCTCGCCGAAGGTACGACGCTTTCGGTGCAAGCCGTTGTCTCACCCGATCGACGGTATGTCCGCCTGACGCTCGTTCCTTTCTTTAGTGAAATTCGCGGCGTCAACGAATTTACGTTTGAAGGCAGTAGCACAAGCACCGAGGACCGTACCGACTCGAACGAAGAGACGGCAGATGGTGGCACCGCGAGCTCCTCCACGAACAATGCGAGCAACTTCACTCAAGGTACAACCATCCAGCTACCCACATTTGCTTTTACGACTGTGACCACCACGGTCAGTGTGCCAGATGGTGGAACAGTACTGCTCGGTGGCGTCAAAAGGCTAAGCGAACAACGCGATGAAATCGGCACACCCTTTTTGAGCAAGCTGCCTTACGTAAGCCGTCTCTTTAAGAATGTTGCCATCGGTCGAAATACGCAAAGCCTGATGTTGATGGTGACACCGCGAATTATCATTCAGCAAGAGGAAGAAGAGCTCCGTGGCATTGCCCCTCCCTAATGCCGCGGCATGTGGCTGTGTGAGTCGATCGCTCCTCACCCTGGCCGGGGTCTACGGTGGCCTGGCAGTCGGATTCGGTGCGTATCGTGCCCATGGTTTACCCCGTTCGCTGCAGGCAGCTGGGTTAGGTCCTGAAGAAATCGCAGACCGCGTGTCGAATCTAGGATTCGCCGTGCAGTACACCCTGCTCCATACCCTGGCCATTGTAGCGGTCGTCGCACTCACGCATCTTCGATTCCGTACCGTAACGGCCAGCTTATTTTCCTGCGGAATTTTCTGTTTCAGCGGTTCCCTTACGCTGGATGCGGTCTGGAACCAAGATGTGCCCTCGTTCGTGCCTCCGCTCGGCGGCATGCTTCTGATCGCCGGTTGGCTAAGCCTGGTATTTGTGGCCTGGTTCCCGAGGCGTGCAAAAGCCGATCCGACCTGCTAGCCTAAAGCGTGAAAGAAAATTTCCCGCGTCGGAACGAGTTGCCGCGTATGCCCAGATCGAATGCCTATGTCCTGATTGCTGCTCTCGCACTTTATCTCCTCTGCTGGACCCAGATCACCCCGGTTTCAACGGCGCGAAATCTTGGGGCAGTCTTAGAAATCATTGAACAGCGAGGGCTTCATGCCCCAACGCAACAAGAACTTTTTTCGGCTGCCGTATCTGCCATGGCTGAATCTCATGACCAGCACTCTGGCTATATCCCACCCGCGACAAGTGATCGTTACCTTCGCGTACTTGATCAGCAACTCAGTGGTATCGGCATCAG
>JAYYJN010000243.1:0-4035 GCA_036146215.1 Planctomycetota bacterium | reverse complement strand
TACTTTGTGGTGGAGCAGATGCAGGATCCCGCTTGGCGTGTGATCAGGCAACTTATCGACTCAGAAAAAAATGTCGCGGCAAACATAGTCGTTGCCGGGCAATCCTCTGAGCAAGGACAGAAGATTCACAATCTGCTGTGCGGATATAAAGCTTTGTCGCCGGATATCGAGACCATCGTTTTTGCCGATTGCGACGTAGCGCCTGATAGCGATTGGATCTCGCGTCTAACGGCCCCGCTTCACTTGGTTCAAGTACACGCGGTAAGTAGTTACCGTTGGTTTTTGCCGCTCAAAGGAACCTTCGTTAACTTCTTGCTCTCGAGTGTTAATGCGGCAGCGATGGGGCTAACCGGTTCTCGTCGCGATGCCATCATTTGGGGGGGGAGTTGGGCCATAACTCGTAGAGTATTTGATGGAGCAGAAATTCCAAGGCTATGGCAAAAGATGCTCTCTGATGACCTATGCGCAACGCGGCGATTCAATCAATTGCGATTGAATATTCACTTTGAGCCACGTTGTATCGTAAAGACCCCCATCGATTATTCTTTCAGCGGGATGTGGGAATTTCTTCGCAGGCAGTGCTTTATGGGTCGTCGTTATTTGCCAAGACGATGGCTTGCTGGTTTAGCCTACACTTCTGTGAGCATGATTGCATTCTGGGGCGGGCTGTTGGGCGGTATATCCATGGCTGTTGGTGGTCATCAGTGGGCAGGTGTCACTGGGGTTGCAGTGGCAGGGCTACTATGGATTCTGAGCGCTATCCGCGCTCATTGGCGGCATGGAGCAGCGATGTCATACATGGGAGGCGAGTACGAGCAGCAGAAACAAACACGTTGGTTTGACCTGTGTTCGTATCCTTTGACGCTCACCCTCCTGTGGTGCGCGCTATTGAGCGTTAGTGCTGCACGTTGCATCCGTTGGCGGGGAATCCTCTATCACCTCGACAAATCAGGCACCGTACTCCGGGTCCAACATGATGGATTTTCTACCAAAGGACAGATGTCACTGCTGAAAGACCCGTCTGAAAATCGATCAGCACAAACATCGGATAGGCCAAAATTTCCACATCTCAAGCTCCATGTGTCGGATGCTGAGGATACATTGGGGATGACTCAGCACAAGCGGCGTGCCGCGTAGCAGCGAAATCAGTGCTTGCAGACTGCATTCTCTTTTTTGAAAAAGAAATCTGCTTCGCATGATTTCTTTGACTTGGTGGCAAACTTTACCGATTAGGTAAAGATGGAGACTTTTCTGCCGGGAAAGTGGCAGATTCATGGGAACATTTGTTTTGGATGAGGTTTTCAATAATGCGAATCGTACTTTGGGACACCAATCACAATGCCGTTCAGAAAGATTATGCGGGCGGCATGGGAACCGGACTATTTCGAGGTCGTCGCGATTTGCGTGATTGGCTTATTGCACGCGGCTATCGCCGCGACCGTCGGCCCGTTGCACTCAATTTTGCCTACTTGGGCGGTGTTTTTCGTCAGTTGGGACACACGGTTCAATACGTTTGCGATGAGTTTCCACCCGAAGCTGATCTTTATGTCTTCAATCCGGCACTGCTGAGTCTTGGATTCGAACACCAGATGATGCAAAGGTTGCTCAAGGCACGACCCGAAGCGCAAATTGTTGTCACCGGTCCGATTGCCTACGCACTCCCCGAATCCTTTAGTGATTTATCGGTCAAGGTTGTTCGGGGAGAGGCGGAGATGTTGCTCTGGAAGTTGAACGAGGTACTTTCGCATCCAGAGCAGGTTATATCGGTCGGTTCAGTGAAAGACCTCGACTCGCTTCCACAGCCCGATTGGTCGCTATTTAATTATCAAAAATTTCGAATCAAATATGACTTTTGGAAATTTCCGACCGCACTTGTCCAGTTAAGTCGGGGATGTACATTCACCTGTAATTATTGCCCCTACATCATGGTCGAGAACCATACGCGGTTCCGGGATCCGGAATGCGTTGTCGAAGAAATCCGGCACGGCGTAAAGCAGTATGGATTCCGCTCTTTTAAATTTCGTGATCCACTTTTTGGTCTCGATCGCAAGCGGGTATTATCACTGGTAGAAAAAATCGGTGCGTTGCCTTTCAAGATTCAGTTTTCGATTGAGAGTCGAATTGATCTGATGCGACGCGAAACGCTTGTCGCCTTGAAGGAGGTTGGTTTGACGAGCATTACTGTCGGCATTGAGACACCCTCAGAGGAAACGCTGCGACGCTACAAAAGAGCACCGATTAAAGATGATCGACAGAGGGATTTTATTCGTCTATGCCGTGATATGGGAATTCGCACGGTTGCGGGATTTATGGTTGGGTTTCCTGAGGATACCGAGCAATCGATTCTGGGCGTGCTTAAATATGCACGTCAGGTCAACCCTACATATGCGAATTTCAATATTGTGACCCCTTATCCGGGGACTGAATTTTTCAACGATGTGAAAAATGATATCGAGAATTTTGATTTTTCACATTACAGCGTTTACGAGCCGATACTCAAATACAAAAATCTCACTCGCGAGAAAGTGGCAGAATTACACGCGCAATGCATGCGAAAATTCTATTTTAATTCACGCTACTTTGCCGATAATGCGATGTTAATCTGGCCTTGGCTGAGAATGTTTAAAAAATCATATCCGCAGGAAACATTAGCCACTAAAAACGCACCGATGCGTCGGGCGGCATGAGCGAGATCATGATTCATCGATTTGTTCGAGAATCTTATTAATCTTTGTAAAGACACTATCAAACATCTTCTCAGTCAGTCTTCCGGTAAACGTGTTTTGTTGGCTCGGATGGTAGCTGCCGATAAGTGTTAATTCGGTTGTGAGTCGTACCTCGGCTTCATGTCCGAATTTGGGGCGTCGTTCGGTGCGCCAACCCTCTGTCTCGGCATATTTTAAGACTTGGCCCCACGCCAGCGCCCCGAGGGCAAGAATGACTCTTGCAGGGACGATTGTCAGGGTTTGCGCAAGCCATGGGCGACATTTTTGAATTTCTTCCGTGAGCGGTTTGTTCTGAGGAGGTGCGCAGTGGCAGGCGTTGGTGATCGCGCAATCGATTAATTGAAGTCCGTCTTCGATCGCCGCAGATGTCGGTTGATTTGCAAATCCAGATTTTGCCAGTGCCCGATAGAGCCAATCACCGCTGCGGTCTCCTGTAAACATTCGGCCCGTGCGGTTTGCGCCATGCGCTCCTGGAGCCAAGCCGACAATTAACAAGCGTCCTTTTTCATCACCGAAATTTGGAACAGGTTTTCCCCAATAGGCTTGATCCTGATATGCTCTTCGTTTTTCGATTGCCACCTGCCTGCAATATTCGGTCAAACGCGTGCATGCGGTGCAGGTGATGATTTTCTGATTTAACGCGTCCCACGCAGCGGTCGAGTCTTGTAAGGTGCTCTCCAAAATCGAATGGATCTTCTTCCTGTGCATGGATTTTATTTAGAGCATATTGGTCAATTGATCAACAAGAGTGGCAAAGCGGTTGAGTGCGGCAACAATCGGCGATTTCACCGTCATGTCCACCCCAGCGTCTTTAAGTAACTCAAGAGGATATTTACTTTGCCCCGATTTGAGAAAGTTCAAGTAATCCGTTAGTTCTTTGCGTCCGCCTGCCGTTACCTTTTCGGCTAGGGCAATGGCAGCCGACATTCCGGTGGCATATTTGTAAACATAAAAAGCGCGATAAAAATGCGGAATCCTTAAGCATTCTAACGTCGCGTGTTGGTCTATCTCTAATTGTGGGCCGAGATATTTGATTAACAGTCGACGATATAGCTCCTGGAGTGACTCGAGAAGAATGGGTTCTCCTGCCTCACACATGGCATGGGTTTCACGTTCAAATTCTGCAAACATCACCTGTCGATAAATCGTTCCACGGATATTGTCAATCTCTCGGGCAATCAAAAGTTGTCGCTGTTTTTTATTCGGACAATTTGCAAGAAGGTGGCCGGAAAGTAATTGCTCATTAAACGTGCTGGCCACCTCTGCCACAAAGATACGATAGTTGTAATCGGAGAAAGATTGATGCTTG
>JAYYJN010000242.1:0-7583 GCA_036146215.1 Planctomycetota bacterium | reverse complement strand
TCCGGCTGAAGCACATTGGCTTCACGCAGTGCCAAAAGCGCGGCCATCGTATTTGGCTGGCGAAGCGATTCCTCTGTAGACGCATGGCAAATCTGTAGTAACTGCACTATCGATTCGATATCACGAACTCCACCACTTCCTAAAGAAAAATCATCGTCACCAGCGCACCTACAACGTTCTTCACGCAGCGTAAGCAAGTATTGTGCTTTGATAGTCTGCTGATTCGGTTGAAAAGCCACGTCATGCATCATCTGCATTACCTGGTGTCGCATTAACTCATTGCCCAGCACAACCCGCGCACGAGTAAGTGACGTCTGCGTTTCAAGTGACACCTTATCGCTTTGAAAATAACTTTCCAACCAAGTCAGCGACTTCGCAAGTGGTGTACTCTGATTTCCAAACAGTACCGGGGCCTCCATGCCGTATAGTCTTCCGTGCGACCCGCGCTCCGCTGCCCGCTTGAGGATCCGCTGACCGAGTTCGCTAAAAAAGTGCTGGTTCGATGTAACCTGTTCTTTTTTTCGCTCGCTCCGTCGGTGTTGTGTGCCACCATCTCCCTCGTAAAGAAATAAGACATCTAAATTATTTCTATACGACAATTCTCGTCCTGCGAAGTTACCGAGTGCCAAAATAACAAACTCTGCGATATGTCCAGCTCTAGGTCCAACAGCAATCACAGGTTCACCGAGTCGCTTGACCAGTTCTACATACTCGATGCGTGCCCATTCTCGGATACAGGTTTCGGCAATATCCGATAGTGCCCCGCGAGTAGCTTCGATTTCCTCGCGGCCGATTATTTCACGAACACCGACGCGAAGTGTCTGGGCATTATGAAAGCTATGCACAATTGGGTTGATGTCCTCGGCTCCCTTACACAGTTCGGCTAATGCGCTTTCCTGTTGATGAAATTCCGGGAGCTTTTTGAGCATCAGCCCATCCATCAACTCGTCAATCATGCCGGGGTTGCGGATGAGAATGTTTGATAAATAAGGACTATTCGCGCACATGTTGGTATAGAGTGACAACGTAGGACGATGAAAGCTGAATAGCTCCCATAACACGCCCTTCCCTCCCAGCGAAGCGCTTGTACGACATAGATTGAATAGAGTGGCATCCGGGTCGGGAAAGCGACTCAATTCGTTGAGTAGATCCTCTACAATCGCAGCCAGAAAATAACGACAGCGTGGCGTTGATAAGAAAGGAACCTCTTCTCTCGCAAGCCGCATTAAATTGCGGTATGCAAGAGCCGTATCCTGAAAACCATACGGCGCGAGTATCTGATCGATACGATTTTGGTTTGGATTCGGATCAAACACCAAATCAACCTCGGCGACAGGTGGACGATCATCAGCAAAAGCATCATGAAGGAGGTGATCAAGAACTCCTCGATTTTCAGCCGTTCGTTTCTCATACACCATTTCGAAAGAATTTTCTCGAGCGAATCTCTCCTGGTCGTTTGCCAAAATCTGTGGCGCGTGTTGTGCGATAAAACTGCTGCGCTCGGTCCCACCTCGAGGCAAACAATGGGTTTGGGTGCCATAGCTCAGTTGGAGACGATGTTCAATATTTTTCAGAAAGCAATAATTTTTGGCAAGAATCGTTTGCTCTTGGTCATTGAGAAATCCGCCATGTGCCAAGCTTTCCATAGCTTTAAGTGTATTGGAACTGCGCACCTCAGGCAGATCGGCACCATTCAATAGCTGTAAAAACTGAATTACAAATTCCACATCTCGCATCCCCCCCCGTCCCGTTATCACATCGAAGGATGCTTCGCCAGATCTTTGCGTCAATTTTTCAAGTCTACGCTTAAGGGCTTTGATCTCTGTTATCTCCGCCATACTGAGATAACGGCGATAAATCCAGGTCGCCAACCTGTCGAGAAACTGTCTCCCCAATGCGGTATCACCTGCAACGGGCCGAGCCTTCACGAGAGATTGTCGTTCCCAGGTCCGTCCCGCGAGATCATAATGCCGACTTGCCGCATCCGCGGCAATCACAAGTGTCTCACCCGATTCGTTATGCCCTGTTTGATATTGGACACGATAGATTGACTGGCCATCTTTATGTGATCCCAGAATCTTATCCAAATCTTTTGCCACAGATTCAAAAAAGCTCTGGTTCGACTGGGAACGGACACCATCAGTTTTGCCCTCTTCGTCGAAGATACACATCAACTTGATGTCGTTGGAATAACTCATTTCACCGCCACCAAGCTTGCCGAGGGCCAATACCGTAAACCGCGCTTTTTCTCCATCAGACCTCGTAGGAGTTCCCCACCGATTCTCATGTCGCTGAAGCAAATATTGTACGGTTGCTCCAATAATAGATTCACAGACGCTTGATAATTGCTGCGCACTATTTTCCAGAGAGGGAGAATGAATTAATTCCCGATAACCAACGCGAGTCAGTTGTCGATTTTTCCAGCGATGCAGGAAAGCGACAACTTCTGAATCATTTTTTTCAAATGGTGCAATCGCCTCAACAATTGAAGCAATGGAATCAGATAGATTGTCGGTGATATTTTGAGGATGATCAAACAAGTAAACCACGTCGGGTTCCTGAAGAATTTGGGCACGCAACGGTTGACTCATTGAAAAAACTTCGACCAGGTTTGGCCATACGTCACTCTCAACCGCTGGTCCATCGGTGGGGCATACTGCTGCTGGTGACAGAGTTTGAAGCAATTTCATGTAATCGCTTAACACGTTATCCGGTTCTGAAGCCAAAGGCAGACACCGGGAAAAACGTTCCAAAATACGTTCCACCACGGAGGGTGGCAGTTCTGAGTCAAGCAAAATGCTGATTTCTTGTTTTGCCTGCTGCGTATTACGCAGACCCCAGGCAATCAATTGCTCGCTCGAGATTTCTGGGAACATAGATCGTTAATGTGTAGATTCGGGAGACAAAGAATAAACCTCCGGTCCCACATGTTCCATTCGTACTTCACCAAAAAGCGTAAATGCATTCGCATCGTAAATCGTGATCGGCAGTAATTGTCCCTGCTGACGAAGATTCCCGTCGAACACCACAATATCATCGGTCATCGTCCGACCGGTAAGCTGGAGACGATCGCCATGATGCTCCTGCTTTCGTGACGATTTACTTGGTCCCTCAACAAGCACTTCATACTCACGACCGATTTTTTGTTGATTTATCTCCTCGCTGATAGCATTCTGAATCGTAAGGAGAATATTATTTCGCTCCTTTTTTACCTGATCGGGGATATCATCCGGATATCGCTCCGCGCCTTTCGTTCCAGGTCGCTCACTGTATTTAAAAATAAAGCTATTCTTAAATCGAGAATCTCGAACCAGATCACACGTTAAAGCAAAATCGTCTTCGGTTTCACCACAAAATCCGACAATAAAATCACTTGTTACTGCCGCTGTTGGTATCTCTTCACGAATACTAAGGAGCATCTCGCGATATTGCTCTACCGTATAACCGCGCTTCATTTGCTTAAGCATTCGATTCGATCCACTCTGTGCGGGCACATGCAAATAATGGGCACATTTCGGTAGGTCTCGTACGGCATGCAATAAATCCAGAGTCATATCACGCGGGTAGTTCGTCACAAATTTTAGGCGATCGATTCCCCTTATGTCACTTAGCTGATAAAGCAGATCGCTCAAACGGGTCGTTTTTCCAGACTCGTGATATCGGTAACTGTTCACGGTCTGACCAAGCAGTACTATTTCACGGCAACCTTCATCTGCCAACTGCCTCGCTTCGGCTAATATTTCAATCGGATTTCTTCCCTGTTCGGGACCTCGAACTTTAGGGACGATGCAATACGTGCAGAATTTATCGCATCCGATTTGAATCCTCACAAATGCTTGGTAACGCGATGGTCGCATTTCAGGCATTCGAAGCGGGTCATAGCTTTCAAAGCTTTGTTCGACCGTCTTTCGATGTCCATTCTTTCGGTCAAGACTAACCTCCAACTGCGGGCCACCATCCTCCAAGACTCGGTGAATTAAATCGGGGATTTGATGGAGTTGGCCGGGACCAACAACCAGATCAACATAGGGTGCTCGCTGAAATACTTTGCTTTGGTGATTTTGCGCCATACAACCAATCACCCCAATTATTTTTTCGGGATGTTGTCGTTTGATGTGTTTCAGTCGTCCTAGCGCACTGTAAATTTTCTCTTCCGCGTGTTCGCGGACACTGCAGGTGTTAAACAGAATCACATCTGCCCGACTTGCTTTTTTTGCCAAGGAATACCCCTGCTTGCGCAGGCTGGCAACCACCAACTCGCTATCTAGCAAGTTCATTTGGCAACCAACTGTTTCAATATAAAGTTGTTTAGTCAAGTCAAGATCCTCTTCGGCAAATAGGTCTTTTTCATCCTACCATGATTGCTTAGCAATTGGCGAGGGGAAGCGACTTAGGGTCTCGAAGCAAAAAATATATTTCACAAAAACAACAGAACACTATTCAGACAAGGATCCAAATTGGTCTCCGACTTGAACGCGATAGCCCCTCAGAAATTCGGCCACGGTGAGAAGCCTTTTACCGGCAGGTTGTAATTTCTTAAACGCCAATATTCCGTTTCCACTTTGAACCCACAGGTCATCGTTTTCGGCGATAATCACCCGTCCGGGTTCATATGAGTCTGCCGTAGGGAGTGACGAATTATTGGATATTACCGATGCACTACCAACAATCATCCGCAGAGGAGACCCTGACCTGTCAAAATAATGGGTAAAGGTTTTGGGCCAAGGTTCCATCGCTCGAATCTGATTACAAATTTCAATCGCTGATCGGGACCAATCTATCTGGCCATCCTTTTTTCGTAATTTCGGAGCCCGCGTCATCTGCTGATTTTTTTGTAAGACTGGTTCGATCGTTCCTTGTGCCATCTTTTCGATTGTTTTCAAAATCAACTCGCTTCCCATTGTGGCTAACCGCGCTTCAAGTTCCACTGTTGTTTCGGAGGGTTCGATCGGTGTTATCTGCTGAGCAAGAATTGGGCCCGCGTCGACCCCCGCGTTCATTTGAATGACCGTGTTACCAGTCTGCGTATCACCGTAATAAATAGCCCAGTGAATTGGCGCAGCGCCACGGTATTTTGGCAAAAGCGAGGCGTGTAGATTCAAACCGCCTTGAGGTGCCAGCAGCAAAGTTTCCGAACTTAGAATTTGTCCGTAATCGCAAACCACAAGAAGTTCGGGGTTTAATTCCCTAAGCAACACATGCGAGGATGCGGCGTTGATGTCTTGGGGCGAAAAAACCTTGGTTCCCTCCAAATCAGCCCGTGCTCTCACTGGAGATGGGGGCGAGACTCCCTTTTTATTTTTTTTTGTTTCTGGGCGCGTAAACACGCCGACTACATCATGATCAGATGTATACAATCCTGCGAGCAAGGGAACCGCATATGTACCGGTTCCCAGCATTACGATGCGCATGATTGTTCCATCGAGAAAAAGGTGGGGAATAAATATTCGTTACACACAGTAGGTCGCTTCCATTTCCGCAAGTCGCTTGAATATGATTTCATCCGAAGGGATAGTGCTCTCTGAGCGATCCAGGTCATATTTTTTTTGGAACCGATCTAAATCATCCTGCAACTGTTTCTTCGTTAGATCGACCAAACGGTCGATAAAAAGAATACCATCCAGGTGATCTGTCTCATGCTGAATGGCGCGGGCGAGAAGTCCACTGAATTCGCCCTCGATGGGTTCACCGGCTAAATTTAATGCCGTCACGTGAATGGACGCTGGACGTCGAACCTGGGCGTAAACCCCCGGCAGACTCAAACACCCTTCTTCCTTTTGGTCCGGATCCCTGGGTCTGGATATCACCGGGTTGATAAAAACCATCTCATAATCTTTTAACCGCTCTTCATGAACATTCAAGACGAACAAACGATAAGGTAAATTCACTTGATTGGCGGCGAGTCCGATACCCTGAGCTTCATACATTAGTTGAAACATCTCTGAGACAATTTCACGCAGAGCCGAGTCAATCCGCTTGAGCGGTTTGCTTCGATATCGAAGCGTTGGATGGGGATATTTAACAATTTCCACCAGATAAAACCTTATGTGTAAAGTGAAACACTTGCATTCGTCGAGCAGTTTTTCCGTTCGTATTCGTGATCACAATGATGTCTGCTGAATTTGTCCTGTCGCGCGTGATGACTTCGGGTAAACTACAGCAATCATGAAGTATATCCCTGTACTACATTTTTTTCATGTCCCAATTTTATTCGTTGCAAGGCCGTATGTATAATCAGCGTCAACCACCGATTGATTGGCAAACAGAACGACGTGCTCTGCCGGCGTGGCTCACATCCATGGTCTTTCATGGCTTACTATTAATCGTATTGGTAATCGGAATACGATCCATCCCACGCGGAGTGGTCACAGAGCCTGATCGGACTACAGGAATTGTGCTGAAACGCGTCACTCCACAAGGTGAATATTACGAGGGGCAAGATCTAGATCGCTCTGTGGCAACCGATGCGGCAAGCGCAACGGAAAGTGGAGATAGTTTCCAAGCGCTGCCTGGCGACGGAGAATCGCCGTTACAGGCCAACGCCTTGCTTCCCGAACCGGCTTCGGGATTCGGTCCTGCGGCGAGGGCAACTGAAGGCGGAGGTCGGTTGGGCATGACGGGGGGCGGAGATGGAATCAAAAATATTGACGGGGGAAAGGTTCGGACCGGAGTATTCGGAGTCACTGGTATCGGAAATAAATTTGTTTATCTATTTGATCGATCGGGAAGCATGGAAGGGCGGCCCCTGGAGGCGGCGAAACGTGAGATTACAAAAAGCCTTCAAGATCTCGGGAAATTAAATCAATTTGAAATCATTTTCTACAACGAATTTTTGGATATATTTCACCCGTCCCAGGACGCTAAATTTTCGGGGAAACTTTTTTTTGCCACCGATCCCAATAAATCAGCGGCCGAAAAATACTTGCAGCGGATCACTGCTAGCGGTGCAACCCGTCATTTAGATCCACTTTTAAAAGCCATCTCGCTAAACGGGGACTGTATTTTTTTTCTTACAGATGGAACAGAACCGAGGCTCAATAGTTCGGATCTTTTTCGAATCCGTCGAAGGAATAAAGGGCGGGCAACTATCAACGTGATTCAATTCGGCAGCGAGATTGAGGTGGGAGATAACTGGCTCAAAAAAATTGCCCGAGAAAATGGCGGTGAGTATTTATTCTTTAATACTGATCGACTCAGTCCAACCAATGCTGCAAACTAGTTTATTTTTATTCGTACAAGTTGGCACCTTCGCTGCTCGCCTTCGAAGCAGTTTTATCTACTTATGGCGTCGGCGCTTCTGGACGCTAATTTTTTTGCTTATAACCCCAATAGTACCAACAATAACACGCGGCGATGAGACCGACACAGTTCACTATCGACAACAGAATCGCACGCTTCAGATGAAAGGGACAGTTATTGAATTTAACCGTGAAGGTTTGACTATTGTAGCTACTAATGGGCAAAATCGGGTGATTCCCGCAGACTCGGTGATCCGCATTGAATCTCAACGATCACCCGCGCAGCGGGCAGCAAGGCTGGCGACCGAAGCCGGACAGTTCGCAAAGGCGGCAAGCAATTATTAC
>JAYYJN010000241.1:0-3030 GCA_036146215.1 Planctomycetota bacterium | reverse complement strand
GTTTGGAAGTCGTGTTGGGTCGCTGCGGATAAAAGTGTTCTGCAAACAAAGCACGCGCTTTGAGCGGATGAAAGCACAAGGTCATGATCGCGCACGCCACTGCAAAATGTCGCAAAAGTCGATTGCGCAAAAAAAATTGCATGTATTGCCCGCTGTTTGAAAAGGTCAAATTTTAATTCTATTGCACAGCAGGTGCCGAAGTTGTCGACAATGATGGAGAATAGTAGGTGTCGATCGGAACCTTTGCAGTCTCTTCGTGAATCGCGAGCGGTGCAGCGATTGCCAGACCGATCACCCCAAACACCGTGGCCGGATGCTGCAGGTACTGCACGGGGTGAATCGAGGGAGCCGTGAAACCACCGATCGTACTGCCAAATTGCCCCCGTACTGTGGGGCCACAGATAAGATTTGCTTCATGCTTGGCAATCGGCGGTGCCGTTTTTCGTTTCCAGACCCTTAGGTGCTGGAATTGATAACCACTCGTGATGGCTAAGCTGCCTGCCGGCACATTAAAAAAGATATAATATCCGGCGGCGTTAGATGTTGTTGTCTGCAATAATGTCGTGCCTGATGAAAGACGGACAAATCGATTTGCTAACGGAGTTCCATCTGAAGCAATCAGACGACCGGTCAGGGTCGCGTTATCGCTGAGGGCAATATCGAGAACAGCCTTTGACGGTTGAGTAAATTTGTTGTCCATCAGATTTTCCTCAGCCACCGCTGAACTCGCATTAGGAATCCATAAGAGCGTGGCGAGGCCCCAGGTGAACCAGATTGTTTTGGATATACGCTTCATGATGATCCTATTTTCCTGCAACGAAACTGAAATGATTTTGGCTAGTTTTTTGTACGCTCGATTCTTTCTGTCAACTCGCATATTCATCGTAGGACACCGCAATCGGAACAGCGATTGCGGCTGAGATAATACCAGCAGAAATCCAAGGATTGCGAAAAATACGTCGCATCCCCGCCGGCGTAGTAGATCTGCCTCCATCGGCGCCGTCACCGTATTGGCCCCGTATGACTGCCGATGCATTTTGGTCGAGTAAAAGATAATCGTTTGCGATAGGCGGCGCTTGACCATGGCTCCAGACACGAATGATCGCAGTGCGGTATCCGTTTTGCGAACTCCCCCAGGAAATTTGGTAAATGCCGGGCCGCATGCCTGAGAACCCGATCGTTTGGTTGGTTCCGAGCGGGGCTTCTACAAGTCGTTTTCCACTCTGAAAGATTTGTACACTTATTGGACCTCGTACCTGCTGGGTTTGCATGCGACAGGAAAAAGTTCCTGCGCTATCCAGCGTGATATCTTTGACAGGACTAACAGTCGTTTCAGCCACGGTTTTCTCGATCCCGAAGAAAATCTGAGCGTTTATGACAAGCAACACCAGGCAGAGTTGATAGATACGATACATATGCAACGGACTTGCTTTATATTCAATTGCAGCCCCCTGCAAAAAGGAATCGCCGTGTCTTGCGACCGTACAATCCATACAATCCATAAATCTTATCGGTCGTTCGTGAGCTTCACTTAGGAAATAAAAATAAAATATCCGGCGAAGATGCAATTTCATCAGCTTTTAAGAACCAGCGGATGCGCCGTGCATTCCAGCAACGACAGCGTTGTCAGCGTGGGCTCCGGCCACTAGGATGGCTATCAATGCATCAGTTGAATCAAACATCAAAGGCGGCGCAGTCTTTAGCGCTTCATGGTGGTACGCCAGTTTTTCCAGAGGGTGCACCAAACTGGCCATTGGCGGATCCCGAGGTGGAGGAGGTGCTCCGCTCGGCATGGTCAGATGGAAGTTGGGGTACTTACCAAGGAATCTGGACGGAGCGACTTTGTGAACGGCTTGCAGAGATGCACGGCAGAAGATTCGTGCTTCCCTGCAGCTCGGGGACCTACGCGGTGGAGGCGGCCGTCCGAGGATTAGGCGTTGGAGTAGGCGATGAGGTCATCCTTGCTGCTTACGACTTTCCGGGCAATTTTCGTGCAATTGAACAGGTCGGCGCACGACCGGTTTTAGTCGACATCGCCAAAGATCATTGGTCGATCGATCCTGCGGGGCTTGATGCAGCATGCTCGGAAAAAGTAAGAGCGGTGATTGTTTCACATCTTCATGGTACACTCGCGCCGATCGGTGCAATTGAGCAATGGGCCCGAGCACGCGGTATTGCACTGATTGAAGATGCCTGCCAGGTTCCTGGAGCAACCATAGGGGGCCAGATTGCTGGTTCCTTCGGAGATGCTAGTGTATTGAGCTTTGGCGGTAGCAAGCTTTTGACTGCAGGCCGGGGGGGCGCCCTGCTTACCGATCGCGAAGACCTTTATCAACGGGCTAAAATTTTTGGCCATCGCGGTAACGATGCTTTTCCCCTAAGTCAATTGCAAGCGGCAGTCTTGCTGCCACAGTTAGACACGCTCGCAGCGCGGAATCTTTGTCGTCAGCTTGCGGCCAAAAATTTGCGAAAGATAAGTGAAAAGTTATCCTGCTTGCACACCCCCCCGGTTTCAGATCATGTGCAGCCAAGTTATTACAAATTTGGCTGGTATTACAGAGCAAGTTCGGAGTCGGCACCCTCTAAGGAAATTTTCATTCAAGCCTTAGAGGCTGAAGGCCTTGCGATCGGCAGTGGTTTTCGTGGATTTGCTCGTCGGAGTTCTCGCCGTTGCCGAAGTCCGGTCCCACTCACTAGCGCGAAAGATGCGGTGGAATCGACACTGCTGTTACATCATCCGATCTTGCTGAGCGATTCGATTTCTTTGGAGCGTGTTGGCGAGGCGTTTGAAAAAGTACACAACGCATTTTTTGTCTGAGCGGAATCGGATGTCAGCTAGATGCCCTCATTAAGTCTTTACGATTTTCTACCGACCGTGATCGGACTTTATTATTCAAAGCTTGCATGTCGGTGCAGCAACGACAGCAGCGGCAGCATCATTGGTTATGTGATGCTGTTGTCTGACAGGCAGAGTGCATCTTGGTGTCAACGATACAGTCTGTGCATTCAAAAATGGTCTGGCATTTGGCC
>JAYYJN010000240.1:0-6320 GCA_036146215.1 Planctomycetota bacterium | reverse complement strand
GGGGCAAGCTTTTAAGTGACCGATAACTGGTGCAAATTATCGGAGCATTAGGAGCCTGTAAATGCCATTTTAACCCACAGATTTAACTCGAATCATCGACGAGGGGCTCCGAGCAAATCGATCAAGGGGAAACTGTAGGGATTCTTTCGAATGAAACACCTCGAAAAGATGCATTCCGGGAAGGCACGATCGGTGGTGCCCGCACATTCTTTTTATTTTAGCACCGCGTAATCCCGCGATCGGGGCACTGCCGATGAAAGAGCAGATAGTGCGTCGATAGCAACTCACGTTTTGGCTCGTGCCTCCGCAGGATACCTGTTTAATGCGATACCTATTATCAGCGCTGACAGCGATTTTATTCGCTGCATTGCCCGTCTCTAGCGCGATGGCAACCGTCATTGAAGTCCCGAGCTCAAGCAAGGACCGACCCAAACTTAAGAGTATCTATGGTGTGACGCACGGTGTGACCGAACTGAAAGATGCGCAAACACGGGTGATGGTGTTTATTTTTACCGACGTCGATTGCCCGGTGGCACAGCTTTACCAGCCGCGTTTGAAAAAGATGCATGCCGAATTTGCAGATCAAGGCGTGAAGTTTTTTGCCATCTATCCCAACGCGCGTACCGAGATCCCCGAAATGGCCAAACACGCCCATGACCAGGATTTGCCCTACCCCGCTTTTTCTGACACGGACCATCTTCTGGCCGACTTGCTAGATGCAGAAGCCACACCCGAGGTTGTTGTGCTGAATGCCGACTGGGAAAAAAAATATCAGGGTGCGATTGATAATCAGTTCAAACGACAGGGACGTCGTGGCACGGCCAGTGTGCATTACCTTCGCGACGCGATCGAACAGACCCTAAGCGGGAATACTCCCAGCATTCAATCGATGCCGCCCTCCGGTTGCCCGATTGAGCGGATGAAAAAACTACCGCCTCGCGACGGACTCACCTATCACCGCGACATTGCTCCGCTGATGCGAGAGCATTGCCAGGAATGTCACCGCGATGGTGGCGTCGGGCCTTTTGAACTGATGACCTATGAGGATGCCTATTACAATGCGGAGCGGATCGTTGAAAACGTGGTCGAGCGACGAATGCCTCCCTGGCATGGATTTTTGAATCCGAAATACGGCAAGTTGCGGCACGATGCCATGCTGAGGGACGCCGAGATACAGACTATCCGCGATTGGGTCCGCAGTGGGGCTGCCGAAGGCAATCCGGCAGACGGTCCGCCTGAAAAAGTCTGGCCCGACGCGGCATCGTGGGCAATCGGAACCCCCGATTATATATATGCAACCGAGGGCTTTCTTGTGCCCAAAACGGGGATTCTCGACTACCAGTTTTTTCGCGTGAAGCTCAACTTCGAAGAAGATCGCTGGTTTCGTGCCGTCGAGGTAAAACCTGGCAACACGGAAGTGGTGCATCACGTGGGCCTGCACGTGGTGCCGAGCAGTGATACCGAGAAAGATTATACAACCTTTTCGGGCATGGCTGACCTCTATGGACTCAACACGGAGGGCGCCATCCTTATCAACGATTACGTGCCGGGAGACACATACAACGCAAAACGATATCCACCCGGGCAGGCCGTTCGCATCCCGAAAAATTCGGATCTAATTTTCGAGGTCCACTACACGCCGAATCATCGGGAAGAGGTTTTCGACAAGTCGAGTGTCGGATTTATCTGGGCAGATGAAGCACCTGCAGACGAAGTCTATACCAAAGTTTTCCGCAAACCGATCGGACGTTTTAATATTCCTCCGCATGCAGGTCACCACATCATGCGGGACACCTGTTATTTCAAGCATGATGTTTTCATTGACGCGATTCGTCCGCATTTCCACTATCGGGGTAAATCATTCCGTCTGGAGCGGATCACTCGGGATCCGAAAACTGACAAAATCAGCAAACGGGAAACCATTCTTTCAGTGCCGGTGTGGGACCCCGACTGGCAGCGTACGTACGAACTTGAAACTCCACTCTGGCTTCCGGCAGGAACAGAACTTTTGGCAACTGGAGTTTTTGACAATTCGTACTTGAACCCGAACAACCCGGATCCGAGCGCCACGGTGCAATACGGCCAACAGTCCTCGGATGAGATGTTCAGCGTCCGCTACAAGTTCCGGCACGCACAACCCGACAGCAAGGACAGCAAGCACACCCTGGGAGAGACCCTCAAGTGAAGATGAGCAAGTTTGCTGAATGGCGGGGGATCCTTTTGTCGGGGATCATGATCCACTTTTTCATTTCGCAGGTCTCGGCTGAAATGCCTCGCCAAACCGAGCGTGCACGCCAGATCCGGCAACAGTTGGCCAGGCAACTCAAGCCTCGTCCGGTGAGCCCCGCCCAATTGGAGCCCTATCGCGAACAATTGCTGATAGCTATCGATGCGCTGTCCGCATTTCTGGACACCGCCGAGCCGAGCGTTGCCGAGGGCTGGCGCGATTATCTCCAGTGGGACGCGCTGCTCAATGAGTTGGCGGCCGAACAGACGGATCTAGAAGTTTTGTCGGAGGTGCTCATTTCGTTCCGCCGCTATCACCCGGGTATTGAGCTTGAACCGTTTCAGAAACTGCAACAGACGTTGCAGGCTTACGTGCACGAAGCAGAGGTCGTTAGCGCTATGAAGGAATATGGGCAATTCGACCATTGTTTGACTCAACTGGCTTCTGCCCTGGCCCGACATGAAAGCCAACCGAACTATGCGGATGCTCACATCATCGGACGCGAACTCTACTGTCTCGAAAAATCGATTGAAAGCGGACATGCCACCATCGATCAGATCCGTGATCGTTTCCGGCATCCGAATCTATATGGCAAAGTCGAACTTGAGCTGATCAACCGCATGATCGAGCGCGATCTGCAGCAGGCGACGACCATATATGAGGTCAGTGACCGTCGCACCACGCGAGGTCAAGCGAACACATCGGCGCACGTGTCAGCAGTGCTGCAAACCGACCCGAAACAAGCCTCGGTCGATCTGGTGCTCAAAGGCACATGTCGCGCACCGGCGACGATCACCGAACAGGGTCAGATCCGCGTCCGGGGCTCATTCCAAACCGAGATTGAGGCATCGAAGCGAATGCTCGTCGACAAAGAGGGAATCCGCTTCCTTCCGGCTCAGGTTCAATGCTCAACCGAGGTGGCATTTCATGATATTTCAGCCGACCGGCCAGTCGTGGAGCGAATCGCTCGTCGCCGTGCTCCGCGGATGCGGCCCGAGGCGGAGGCCGATGTATCGCGCCAAACGGAACAACGGATCGCCGCGGAACTGAACACGCAAGCCGCGCAAGCCCTGCAGGAAGCAAATCGCATGTTCACCGATTATTTCTGCGCGCCCAATCGTTGCTACGGAACCTTTCCGGAACTGCTCCGTTTCAGCACGCTTCCCGACAAATTGGAAGTCCGCATGCGATCCGCCCGTCCATGGCAGTTGGGCGCTCCGGAACCACCGCCAGCGGTGCGGGAGAATGATTTCGGTTTTGCCCTGCATGAATCGGTGATCGGTAATTACTCCGAGGGACTCTTTGGCGGCAAGGAGATCACCGATCGGCAATGGCTCCGCTGTCTCAACACGTTGACCGGATCCGAGCCACGCGCCCTTTGGGTGCATGACCGCACGCCTCGCTGGTCGGTCACCTTCGCCAATCAACGGCCCATCGTCGTTTCCTTTCGCGATAACATAATTGGATTCACGCTGCGAATCAAACGTTTCCACCGCGGCGAAGAACAACTCGACTCGATGATCGATATCAAAAGTGCGTTTCACGTAGAGACGACACGCGACGGGCCGGTCTTCTTCCGTCAGGGCGATGTTACGGTCCAACTGGTCGAGGATCGACCGGCAACCGCGGAAGAGCAGCAAGCTCTGGACTTTCTGCACCGCAAGTTCAGTGCCGTGATGCCTGAAGCACTTTACTTCGACGGATTGGTTCCTCCGGCCGGCGGTTCGCTTGCCATGATGCGGAAGCTTTGTCCCGATGCCTTCCGAATCGATAATGGTTGGCTGCGATTGGGCTACAGCATGGTTGACGAAACGGAGGAAGAATCTTAAATCACGCCCGAAAGGCCTGCCCCTCAGACCAACATCATCGTCCAAATGGTAATGGGCACCGCGTGAGGTCCATGTTAGTCTGTCTGCCTATGACAAATCGTCTTTCCATCTCGCTGTTATTTTTTGTGCTTGCCGCTGTTGCACAAATGGGAACCGGCCAAGGTGCCAAAGAAGCAGACCCGGTGCGGGTGCTCGTCTGGGATGAACGGCAAGCGGAACAGAAGCAGGCCTACGGCGAAAGATTCCTGGGCCAGGCGATTGCCGACGCGCTCGAGAAGCAGGGGTTTCTTGTACGCTCCACCGGACTCGACGAGGCAGCGCAGGGTCTCGATCCAGCGCTGCTCGACTGGGCGGAGGTCCTCATCTGGTGGGGCCACGTGCGGCACTCGAAAATCACGCCCGAGATCGGAAAAAAAATAGTCAAACGCATCAAGCAGGGTAGGCTTTCGTTGATCGCGTTGCACTCGGCGCATTGGGCCACTCCATTTGTCGAGGCGATGAACGCCAAGAGTCGACAAGAAGCGACTGCTCGGTTTGCCGGTCGCGATTGGACGCTCGAGGAAGTTCCACTCCGCGCACGCTATTACCTGCCCAAGCAAGATGAACCGCCTACGCCACGAACCGAGATTGCCGAAGCGGATGACGGTAAGGTGCGGATCAAACTCTATCTGCCCAACTGCTGCTTTCCGGCCTATGCGGACCGCGGCACGCCGAGTGATTTCAAGGTGCTCGCGCCCGAGCATCCGATTACTAAAGGGCTTCCACCGCGATTTGAGATACCGAAGACAGAAATGTATGCCGACCCCTTTCAGGTTCCCGATCCCGATGCGGTGCTCTTTGAAGAGCGTTGGAAAGAAGGCGAAACCTTCCGTAGTGGTCTGGTCTGGAACCTGGGTGCGGGCAAAGTTTTTTATTTTCGGCCCGGACACGAGACCTATCCGATTTTTCTGCAAGAGATTCCATTAAAAATTCTTGGCTCCGCCGCCCGCTGGATGGGCGAAACGCAGCGTAGCGGCTCACCGTAAGCCGGCATACGCGGCGTCTTGTTGATTCACGCTCTTGCATATCGCTCGGCAGCGACCGATCATAGTGGCATGCGCTCTCTTCAACGGTTCCTGTTCGGTTTGATCGGTTTGACCCTGGCGATGACGACCGTTGTCTGCCGCGCCGAGGGCCCACTCGCTCCGGCCCGGGCGGCCGAAACGTTTCAGCTGGCCGATGCCGCACTCGACGTGGAACTGGTGGTGAGCGAACCGGACGTGCAGAGCCCGGTCGCCATGGCCTGGGATGCCGACGGAAGACTTTATGTCGCAGAGATGATCGGCTATCCGATTACCAAGGGCGTGGGCAGGATCCGCCGGCTTGAGGACCGCGATGGTGATGGCCGTTATGAACATTCCACCGTGTTTGCCGACCGATTGAGCTTTCCGACCAGCGTGCTACCGCACCGCGGGGGTATTTTGGTCACTGCCGCACCCGACATCCTGTTTCTCGCGGACTCAAATGGCGATGGCGTGGCTGATGTGCGGCGGGTGGAATGGACCGGATTCGGCACCGGTTCCCAGCAACTGCGGGCCAACGCCCTTCGCCGCGGACTCGACGGCTGGATCTATGGTGCCAACGGGCGTTGCGGCGGTGTCGTGCATCGCCCGGACCAACCGGCACGCACGGGCGTCGATATCCACGGCCGCGACTTCCGTTTCGATCCGGAAATGAAAACGTTCGAAGCTATCTCCGGACAGAGCCAGTTCGGCCAGGCGCATAACGATTGGGGTGACCGTTTTTTGAACTGGAACACGATTCCCGTGCGGCAGGTGGTAGTGCCCCCCGTCTATCTGAAACACCGGGATGACCTTCGCTCGCTCGCCGTTCGTGATACGGCACCTGCAGGGGCAAGCCCGCAGGTCTTTCCGATCAGCCCACCGCCTGCCCAGTTCAACGGCGAACGGGCCGATCATTATAACGCCCTCTGCGGACTCACGATTTTTCGCGATGGTGCACTCGGTTCCGAATACCTCAACGATGCGTTCGTCTGCGAGTCACTCACCAACTTGATTCTCCATCGCAAGCTCACGCCCGATGGGGCGATCTATGTTTCAAATCACAAAAACCCACCGCAGGCATTTTTAGCATCGTCCGATCCCTGGTTTCATCCCGTATTTCTAGCCACTGGACCAGACGGCGGGCTTTATGTGGCCGATTTTTATCGCCAATATGTCGAGCATCCGCGTTATGTGGCCTCCGAAACGGCCCGCACAGAAACC
>JAYYJN010000239.1:0-20981 GCA_036146215.1 Planctomycetota bacterium | reverse complement strand
GCCTCAACCATGCCTCCTCGTGGCAAGCTGCTTGTTGTCGTGAACGGGGCCTACGGGGATCGAATCGTAAAAATCGCCAAAGTGCACCAGATCGAAACAGTGGTACAGCAGTATCGCGAAAATGAATTGCCCAGCCTTGATGCAATTGATCAAGCACTCGCCAAGGATGATGAAATCAAAATGGTGGTCGCGGTACACTGCGAAACCACTTCGGGGATTATCAATCCGATCGAAAAGATTGGTCAGATTGTGAGTAAACATGGACGCAGTTATTTTGTCGATTCCATGAGCGCATTTGGTGCGGTGCCACTCGATTTCGCGGCCGCGCACATTGACTTTCTTGTTTCTTCAGCAAATAAATGCATCGAAGGCGTCCCTGGATTCGGCTTTTGTATCTGTCGTCGCGATGCACTTTTGGCGACCCGAGGCTGGTCGCGAACGCTCAGTCTCGATCTACTGGGGCAGTGGGAGGGACTCGAGAAGAATGGTCAGTTCCGCTTCACTCCACCGACACACACGATTCTTGCTTTTCGTCAGGCACTGCGAGAATTGGAACAAGAAGGTGGCGTTGCCGGGCGAGCAGCCCGTTACGAGGAGAATTATCGTACGCTGCTTGCCGGCATGCGACGACTTGGATTCAACGAATATGTGGACCCAGAGATACAAGGCTACATCATCACCTCGTTCCGATACCCGGAAGACCCCAATTTTCAGTTCGAAAAATTTTATGATCTACTGAACGAATCGGGTTTCGTGATCTATCCCGGCAAGGTGAGCGATGCTGACTGCTTCCGAATCGGTAACATCGGCCGGATCGACAAAAGCGATGTGGAAGCGTTGCTCGAGGCGATCAGCAATGTGCTGGAGACGATGCAGGTCAATCCCGCCGTTGGGGTCGGCAACTAGGCCCTGGGTGGCCGTGGGTGAAGGGAAAGGCATGTTCGTGGATCTCATGGCAACCTCGACGATGGGGCTCGAGGCGGTTGTCGCGCGTGAACTGAGCGCACTCGGTTACGTCAATCGGATTGTCGACACCGGGCAAGTCTCATTTCAAGGCGATCTTGCAGCAATCTGCCGCGCGAATCTTTGGTTGCGGACTGCGGGAAGAGTGCTGCTCGAGATTGGTTCGTTCGAGGCCACCGATTTCGATCAGCTGTTCGAGGGGACTCGTTCCGTCGCCTGGGAGGAATGGTTGCCGCACGACGCACGCTTTCCCGTCAGTGGAAGGAGTCGAAAGTCAGAACTCTCAAGTGTTCCGGCTTGTCAGCGTACAGTCAAAAAAGCAATTGTTGAAAAGTTGTGTGCCGCACATCGAGTGAATGCATTGCCCGAAACCGGGCCAGCTTTTTCGATTGAGGTCCGCCTGGTGGAAAATCGGGTGCAATTGCTTCTCGACACCAGCGGCGCAGGTCTGCATAAACGAGGTTACCGACCGCTACGAGGAATAGCACCTCTGCGGGAAACGCTCGCGGCGGGACTCGTGCTACTGAGTTTCTGGAAAAGCGGCCGTCCGTTTGTCGATCCCTTTTGCGGCAGCGGAACCATTCCGATTGAAGCCGCGTTGATTGGCAGGAACCTGGCACCTGGTCACCTGCGGACTTTTGCCTCTGAGGCTTGGCCTCGCTGCGGGGCGACCCTTTGGGAAGCCGCCCGTCAGGAAGCCCGCGATCTTGCACAACCTGAGCTAGATGAAAAATTGATCGGACAGGATATCAGTGAAGAAGCACTTTCTCAGGCACGTTATCATGCACAACTTGCCGGGGTGGAAAATGATCTCCATTTCCAGCGACGCGACTTCTCGGCATTGTCGAGCAAACGTGAGTATGGCTGTCTGATAACCAACCCACCCTACGCTCGTCAGGTGGGAACCGATCGTGAGGTGACTGCTCTCTATCGCTCAGTGCCGGAGGTGCTTCGACAGCTGCCCACCTGGTCCCACTCTATTTTGACCGCGTTTCCAGGCTTTGAAAAATTAGTGGGACAAACCGCAGATCGTCGGCGCAAACTTTACAATAGCCGGATCGAGTGCACCTACTACCAGTTTCACGGGCCCCGACAACCGAAACCGGGTGTCGAATCATCACTTGTGCCCGCGCAAGCGTTTGGCGGCTTGTCGGAACAGGCAGAGGGGCAGGCTGAAATTTTCCGTAATCGACTAGCCAAACGTGCAAGACATCTGCGGCGATGGCCAACTCGAAGAAGCATCGGTTGTTATCGCCTCTACGATCGAGATATTCCTGAGGTGCCGCTGGTGGTCGATCGTTATGAAAACTATCTCCACATCACGGAGTATGAGCGACCCCACTCGCACACCGTCGCCGAACACGCGGATTGGCTCGATTTGATGAAACGAACCGCAGCCACGACATTAGAGATTCCACTGCAGCGCATTTACCTCAAAAAACGTTTGCGGCAGCGTGGAGATAAACAGCACGAAGTGGTTGCCACCGAAAAAAAAATCGTGACCGTCGAAGAGGGAAAACTGAAGTTTCAAGTGAATCTATCAGATTATGTCGATACCGGTTTATTCCTTGACCACAGGGTCACCCGCGATCTCGTGCGGGCGCAGGCAGCAGGCTGCCGGTTTTTGAATTTGTTCGGCTACACCGGTGCGTTCACGGTATATGCCATCGATGGAGGTGCAACCCAGACTACCACGGTCGATCTTTCACAGACTTATCTCGACTGGACCGCTCGAAACCTCGCACTCAACCAGATGCAAGGACCGGCACATCGGATGATGCGGAGCGATGCGATGACATTTTTAGAGGATTTGCCGCTTGAGCCATGTTTTGATCTTGCCGTGGTGGATCCGCCGACGTTTTCCAATAGCAAGCGGACCGAAACGTTTTGGGAAGTCCAGCGAGACCATGTTGAACTACTGAACGCGGTCATCGCGAGGATGGTTCCCGGAGGGACGATCTATTTCTCTACAAATTTTCGCCGTTTCAAATTTGACGAAACATCTCTGCGGCAGGTCTCAGTGCGTGAGATCAGTCGGCAAACAGTCCCCGAGGATTTTCGCAACAAGCGAGTCCACCGCTGCTGGCGGTTAATCCGCTGTGAGACGACCTGACCCTTGCACAGCGATAACGCTCTTTGTTGACAGGATTAAGCAACCTAGAGGGCGTTGACCCGACAGAGGGAAATTTCGTCGCGGGCGTCGTAACTAAGGAACAAGGCGTCGGGACGCGCACATTGTTTCATGATCGCGCGAAAGAAGTCGTGTTCGTCTGGCCAGGGAAATCCGTAGACCAGATCAAAATCACTCAGTTCCATATCAATCGCATCGTACGCCGACGGCATATCGATGACCGTGCGGTTGATCGCATATTCCGCAGAAAAACTGATATCAAATTGCTCGGGGATAAAACTGCCCTCCGCAAATTGGGCATCGCTTCCATGCCGTTCCGCCAAATCATTTGCATGATCAATTAGGACCGGTTCGGTCTCAATTCCATAGGCTTCAAAGCCCATGCGACTGGCCATGATTGTGAGCACACCCAAACCTGATCCCCATTCCAGAAACGTCCAAACTTGGCCATGCAGTTTTGCCAGTATGTGATATAGCCCAGCGTAATCCCCACTAACATAGCCTTCAAACGGGGGAGTCAATCGGTGACGTTCCCAGAGTTGCTGGGCTTCCTGCCACAAATTTTCAAATGCCTCAACCGGCGGCAATTCGCGGCCCATAGAGTTTGTCCAGCTTTAAATGGTGCGATGAATTTGATGATTGTTGATGATTGTTGTTTCCAGTGGAGGTTGCCTACTGATTCGATTCAGCGGCGAGGTCGACGCAGACCAGTTCTTTATCATTGCGAACAAACATACACCGCTCGGCAAACGCGGGATGGTTCCAGACCACTTCGCGTCCGAAACATTCGCCAGTCGGTTCCAGGACGTGGAAGCGGCCCAGCTCATCATAACCATCCGGAGTCAGTCGCGCGAGAATCAAATCACCCGTTTCGCTGAAGAGAAAGAAGCGGTCCTTGTGCTTGACTAGAAATGCCGTCGCCTGCCTTTCGCGGCGCTCGGTTCCTGAGGTGGGACGATTGGTCGACCAGAGTCGTTTGCCATCCGCAAGCTGCGCTCCGATCAGAGCGCCTGACTGGCAATCGACACCATAGATCATCTCACCTTCCATAAACGGAGTTGCATTGACCGAGTAGAGTGCATTTTTCGCTTTGCCACGCCAAAGCACCTTCGCCGTCTCTTCTTCTGGATCAAGTTCGAGCAGCACGCCCGCTTGGCCAATTCCGCTGGCAAAGAGTTTGTTGTCGACTAGCCGCGGTGCAGCGATCGACATATCGTAATCCGGCTCTAGCGGAACCGTCCACTTTACCTGTCCGGTGGTCGGGTCGAGCCCATTAATGGATTCCGGATGCCAGATTACCAGTTGTTTCTTTCCGTCGAGAGAAATCATTGTCGGTGGGCAATATCCTTGCGAGCGGGCCGAGAGGGATCGCCAGACTTCTTTGCCTGTTTTCTTGTCAAGCGCAACGACCAAACTTCCGTCACCACCGGCGAGCGTGTAGAGCAGATTGCCGTCGATCAGCGGATGGGCTGCATAGCCCCAGATGGGGCTGGTCGTGCCATAGTCCTCGGTCAGTTCCCGCTGCCAAAGTAGTTTGCCTGTCTCTGTGCTCAGGCAACTAAGTGTTCCCTCAGCGCCAAGCGCATAGACACGACCGTTTTCGATCGTCGTCGTACATCGTGGGCCACTCGGATAGGACAAAAGATAGGGGCGATCGTACGCATATTTCCACAACAGTTTTCCATCCGCGGCATCATAGCAGAGCACCCGCTCCTCGCCCTCAAGTCGCATTCTGCCGCCTGGATTATTGGTCACTGTGCCGGAACGAGGAACGTAATCCATCAAAAAAACCTTGCCATCGACGACCGCCGGACCGCTATAGCCGAGTCCCACCGGTTTGCGCCACTTGATCGGTAAACCCTCCTCTGGAAATGTTTTGAGGATTCCGTCTTCCCGCCATTCACTCGCGCGGTCCGGACCCATCCACTCAGGCCAGTCATCTCCCTGAGCGACCGGTTGGAAGAGGTACGAACAGAGGCAAAACCAAACAAGAGCAAATAAGACAAACCGCATCCTCAAACCTCCTCTGCAATCCGTGATTCTTATGGGTCGGCAATTTTTTTAACCGTGTTCGGCGTTCCAACCGTACCGGCATAAAAGACGATGATCTCCGCTGGGTCCTTGCCCACGTTCGTTCCGCGGTGCCAGTGATCAACCACTTCGATGATCGGATCACCCGCCTGGAGTACCAAGTTTTTACCTTCCTCTGTTTCGACTGCAAGCGTGCCTTCCAAAAGAACCCCTGCGTTGATGACCGGATGTTTATGGAGTGGCAGACTCGTGCCCGGGGGAATCGTAATCCGCTTAATTGTAATTTCCGGTTGTCCGCTTCCATATGCTGGAAGGCAGGTGCCATCCCAACTGACCGTAGCGCAGCAGAGCGTCTGGCTAGTGACGGTTTTATCGGAGACTGCCGATCCGATTGCGAGGGCCGCAAGCGATGTAATAAAAATTGCTTTCATGAGTCGTGACGTTCCTGGGCTGCGGCAAGCGTGTTGGTCACATTATAGCGAAACTGTTGCTGGACAGCGGATAAAAAGAAATAAACAAGATATACAGGCGAGCAACCGCGTGTGAAACGATGCCAATTCACGTTGCCTAGACGTGCATTTTAAGTTAGACACAGTCTCGGATATATTGAAAATGTTCAGCGCGAATCATGAAATGAACGAACGCACAGCCCATTCAGAACCTGAGAGTGAGCTGCGAGGTCCCCGGCCGTACTCACACACTGCAACCACCGAAAAGGTTCTCTCGCTACTGCAACGATATCCACTTGGCGGCGGACGCTTTTTGGATCTGGGAGCGGGAGAGGGTTATCTGACTCAAAAGCTTTGCGAACTGCTGCGCGATCAATCGCGACGGCCAGAAGAATGCGTGGCAGCGTGCGACCTTTATCCGGAAACCTTCCGGTTGCCTGAGATCGAATGCACGGCGGCCGATTTCAACGGCCATATTCCTTTTGAGGACAAGACTTTCGACTTTATCGTTTGTCAGGAGGTGATCGAACACGTTCCGAATCAGCAGCACCTGATAGAGGAAATTTTTCGCATGTTGCGACCCGGTGGGACGGCTTGGATTACCACTCCTAACACTTTAAGCAGCAACGCTCGGATCCGCTCACTTTTTACCGGCACGATGCCGCTGTTTGATATTCTTCCAATCGGTGCGAGTGATGTGGCCCGCTCGAGCGGGCATATCAATCCGATCTCGGTTTACTATCTTTGCTATTTCGCCAAGCGGGCGGGTTTTTCCAGGGTCGATTTTTCGATCGATCGAATCAAGCGTTCGGCCGTCTGCTTGAGTCTTCCACTCTATCCGCTTGCACGGGTATGCAAATGGTTTCACGATGCACGCCGACGTTCTCGCCCTTATTGGGAAGAGAATCGTCCGTTCGCTGATGCGCTTTATGCCTGGCGGACATTTGTCGGCCGCACGATCATCTTGGAGGTGACACGGCCGATGCAGGCCACATCAGGTGGATCGGAAATGCAGGCGGCGTGAGTTCGGTCACAAATTATAAACCGTAAAGTGCGGTCCAATATCCACCGACGCGTCCCACGCCCGTCCGCTTCATGTCAGGCTGTAGCAGATTGACGCGATGGCCAGGACTATCGAGCCACCCCTGAACCACTTCGGCAGGAGTGACATTCCCTGCAGCAAGATTTTCCGCGTTGGCAGTCGTACCAAACAGGGCCGCACGATCAAGCGGTGTTGCTTTGCCCTCGACAGGTGACTCATGGGCAAAAAAATTGTGTTTTTGCATATCAATGCAATGGTCCCGAGCGGTTGCCACTAATCGCGTGTCGAGTGTCAGTTTTCCCAGTCCATGTTTTTTTCGGACCAGGTTGGTGAGTTTTAGGATTTCCCTCTCATCTTTGGTGAGTCGGATCGAAATTTTCTTGCGACGTGCAGTGCCCTGAATTACCTTCTTTTCTCGGGCGAGAAAAGACTCGCTTAACGATGCCTCTGGTTCTCCACCCGCTACTTGTAGTCGATCACACGTGTTGGCCATTCGGAGCAGCGATTCTCGGTCGGCCCGCAATTCCGCATCGGTCGCGATGAGGTTATCGAGACGCGTTTCTTTTGTTTTAATCACCACTTTACGTAAGCGCGTCCAGTAGGCATCCGCTTGTGTGGCATAGCTGCCATACACGTTAGTTCGAAGTCCCAAGGCGACACGGCCCCCGGTGGCGATGGCCTGTTCGACAATTTCCTGCTGACCGGTCGGGTCTTTCTTCAGTGTCTTGTAACGCTCTGCGAGTTTGCGAATTTGTTGATTCGTTGCCTTTTTATCTTCTGTCGAGGTAGGCGCCGCCGTCACGCGGAGGACGAGAATCGAAAAAAAAGAGAGACAAAAGAAAAGACGAGTCATTTATTTCAACCAGAGTGTTTGTTTATTGTTTGGCTCGCGAACCGTTGGCACGCACTGATTCGAGTTGTTTTTCCAGTTTTCGTTGGACCTGGGCGTAAGCGCGCTGGCCTGCGAGATTCTGATTCTCATCCGGGTCAGCCTGTAGATCAAACAGTGCCTTGCCGGTCAGTTTGCCGCGTCCGCCATCGGCCCGCATTTCCATGTATCGATACCGATCACTGCGAACCGCATCTCCCCCGCCCCAGCGAGTGAAAACTAATCCCTTGTGTTCGGCGTCGGTATTGCGTAGTAGGGGGACGAGGCTTTTGCCTTGCACGTGGGCAGGCGGAGGGATGTGTGCCAACTCGCACAGTGTGGGGTAGATATCGATCGTTTCGACAAGACGGTTGCACGCTACATCTTGCGACATTCCAGGTGCGGCGATGATCAGCGGTACGCGAGTGGCGACTTCAAAGTTGGTGTGTTTGCACCAGAACCCGTGTTCTCCGAGTTGCCAACCGTGATCGCCCCAGAGCACGATGATTGTATTTTTCTGCAAATCGAGGCGCACGAGTGCGTCGAGCAGGCGACCGATCTGCGAATCGATGAAACTAACGCTTGCCCGGTAACCACGGACCAGTTGCCGCGCCGCTTTTTCCGAGACCGGCCCTTTTCCGGGAATACCGCGATAGCTACGGAGTTCCCCCCACGTGTAGCGAAAGACGCGGTCTAGGTCGCGGGGAAAATAACCATTCTCTGCCAGCGGAATGCGCGGCTCGGGGTAAAGGTCCCAATATTTTTGGGGTGCAACGAAGGGTAAATGCGGACGGTAGAAACCGCAGGCGAGAAAGAAGGGAGTGTCTTGCTTTGCCAGCCCATCGAGGTCAGCAATCGTTTTGCTGCAGATTTTGTAATCTGGATATTCCGTATCGGGAACATCGGCAGCCTCGACAGGAGGACCGTTTCTCCGGCGACCCTCTTTTTCGGTCGGTTGGTTTTCCTCTTTCATCCATGAGATGCTGCGTTTTTTCGGCCGCCAAGGTGGCGTGCTCCAGCCCCGTAGATCATCATCCTGGTGGTGGTAGATTTTACCGTTGCTCTGAGTCGTGTACCCGCGATCTTTAAAGAGCGTTGGCAGCGAGACCACATCGGGCGCATCTTGATCGACGCGGGTCAGATAGTTGCGAAATCGATCGGGCGTAGGTCGCATACTTGTCATTAAACTGGCCCGCGACGCGCCGCAGGTCGCAATACTGCAATAGGCCCGTGTGAATCGTACACCCCTACGGGCCAAACGATCGAGGTTCGGAGTGACCATCGCCTGCGCATCGAAACTGTTTATCTCAGGTCGCAGATCATCGACCGCGATTAGCAGCACATTGGGTCGAGTCTCATCGCCGCATAGCGGGGTACCGCAACAGAGCAGAAGCAACAGAGTAATTTTAACGCGGTTCATCATTTTTCCACCAATCAGGTCCATCGGCCAGCACGCTCTGATCGTGTGCGATCAGTTTTGCCCGCATTGTCGCGAATCGCTCGGGAAACTTTGAAGCCAAATTGGTCTTTTCCCGAGGATCTTCTTTGAGATTGTAGAGTTCAAAGGTTTTCAAGTTATCTGAACCGACGATTTTCCAGTCCCCCTTGCGAAGCCCCACCTTGTATTGCTCGGGCGCTAGGTGATTACGCCAGTAAAGCGGCTGCTGCCGCTCAATCGATTTGCCCGAGAAGAGTGGAACGATTGAGGTGCCGTCGATCACCCGATCTTGGGGAAGCGGGATGCCCACTATTTGGCAGATTGTGGGAAAAAAGTCGGATCCGATGATCGGCGTATCGCATACGCTTCCTGGTTTGATATGGCCCGGCCAACGCAAGATGCCCGGCACGCGGATGCCACCTTCGTGCGTGTGGCGCTTGCGACCGCGCAGTCCACCGGTCGAACCGCGTGTGCGGCTACCGGGGCGCGTGCCGCTGCCCTCGGGCCCGTTGTCGGAGGTAAAGATGACGAGCGTATCGTCGGAGTCTCCCAACTCATCAAGCGCACTCATCAAGAGGCCAAAGGCGTGGTCCAGCTGCGTGATGTTGCCGTGGTGCTGGCGGAGGCCGTCATCTTCCATATCCTGATAAGGCTGCATGAATCGTTCGGCCGATTCGATCGGTTGGTGTGGCTCGTGCGTCCAGACAGTAAGAAAGAAAGGTTTGTCTTCTTTCTTTTCCTGTTTCAGCCAGCGAATTGCCTCCTCGACTGCGACCACTGCCGAGGGTCCTTCCAGTTTTCCAGTCGCTTGCCGATTGCGAACGTAGTTGATCGGATTGATGTGGTTCGGGCGTGCATTGTTTTGGGTGGCCAGCCACCAATCGTAACCATGATCGTCCGGTTGGGGTTGGTCGTGCGAGTTGAACTTGCCGTTAAGGTGCCACTTGCCGACGTGGCAGGTGGCATAGCCTCGTTCGCGAAGCAGCCGTGCGATACTAATTTCGCTTCGTCGCAGGTGATAATCGCTGCCGTCGGGAATCCATCGCCAGACCCCGTTGCGATAAGGGGTGCGGCCCGTGAGGATCGCAGAGCGTGAGGGGGAGCAGACCGCGCACGCGGCATAACACTGAGTGAATCGCATGCCCTGATCTGCAAATTGATCGAGATTCGGAGATTCGATCCGCGGATGTCCGTAACAGCCCAGATCCCCCCAGCCTTGATCGTCAGTGAGAAAAATAACGAAGTTAGGTCGCTTTTGAGCGTTGTCGGCAAGTGCGAGATTTGCCGAGCCGAGCAGCATCAGCAGCACGCAGAGGGAGATGGGGCGAGTCATCGGTAGCTCAGTTTCTTAATGGGGATTCGAAGGCATCATGTCCCAGGCCTCAACCAGTATGGCCTTGCACATGCCACCCCGTGCAAAAAGTTTCACGTCAACGCTATCATCTCGCGATGGATAAATTCTTCGCATCACCGCCTGTCGGTCGTTCGCGAAGACTTCGACGATCGATTTGTCGATAAATATCCGCAGCGTGAGCAGTTCGCCTTGATTTAACTCGAATGGCCCCCCTTCGATCGCTTTGATGTCGCTCTTCAGGCTCGAATTTGTCGTGTCGATCTTTAGCTTTTTTTCCTCTTTATCGTAATAGATAAGCGTTTCTTCTTTTCCATCCGGAGAGCAGCAGACCGTCACTCCACACTCTTTGGCGGACCCCGGATCAATCAAAACCCTCAGCTCCAGGCTATCGCCCCGAATATCGAGCTTCACGTCACCCTCGACGTCGATATCTTCGATTTTCTTGGGATTGTAGCGAAGCCGTTCCAATTCTTTCGGCACCTGCATCCGCATGGTTCCATTCGGAGCGAGTGAAAGCACGCGAGGCAGACTCATTGTGCCTGACCAGTGTTGATCGTCTTTGATTTTGAAGTCAGGTCGATCTTTTGCCCAGGCCCACATGATGCGGCGTCCGCGATTGTCCAGCAGGCTCTCGGGTGCAAAAAAACTATTATCAACCCAGCTCATCTGCTCGTGGTGGGTCGGATAAAACTGCTCATCGAGCCACTCGCCCAGGTAGTAGCGTGCGCCCAGATCATGGCTGATGCATAGCAATACGTGGCGACCGTCGAGCTTAAAAAAATCGGCGCACGAAATATCTTCGTTGATATCGACGCCCTCTGCCGGTCGAGCGAGCAAGTCACCCCGATACTCCCAGGGGCCATCCAAAGAGGGTGCGCGAGCGATGGCTGCACGCTTGCCACCAAAGATGGCGTAATAGTTTTCACCCTCAAGCCATCCATAGGGGTCCCACGATTGGTATTTTCCATGATGCGGATCACCCAATTTCGTTTTCGGTGTGATCGGATTGGAATCGATTTTCTTCCAGTCATCGAGATTGTCATCCAGAGCGACCGCCATCGCATTGCCCTGACCGACCTGGTGATAGCACATGGTGGGAACTCCGTCTTTGTTGACGAAGCAGTTGCCGCTGAACATGCCGCTGACCAGCTTGGTGGGGTGATGGCGCCAGTGGCACAGATCAGTGCTTGATACGTGTCCCCAATTGTGGCCCCGCTCATCCTGGAAAATATAAAACATGTGGTAGCGGCCATTCCAGAAGATCGCGCCGTTCGGGTCGAATGGCATGCCGGTTCCTTCGGGAATCACAAAGTGGTAGCCGGGGCGATGTGGATCGGAGAGTAATCGCTCGCGAAGTGCTCGAGCAGCAGCCGCTTCCTGTTTCGGTGTAAGTTTCACCGTGACCGGTGCAGGGCGGTCGGCCTCGGCTGAGTGCCAATGCCCGGTTGCGGCTAGAAGAAGGAGGGCGAAGATTAATATAATAGGGATTCGTCGGCGCATCAGATGTACCTGAATGAAGGGTTATGCGTCAGATAAGATTTTCTATTGTCTCACTGCTGATTCGGTTCCGTCAAGATCCGCGACATTCTGTTTGCGCTGTTTGCGACGAGACCACTGGAATCGGCACGAATCGATTCCTAGAATCGAGGCGACAGCAGCCTGCATTTTCCTCTACCATGCGAATTGTTGCTATGTTTTTTATTTGAATGATGCATGAAACATAAAATCGCGCGTTTTTTCTATCCGTATGGTGCTGCCCGACGAGTCTGGCGCGGCCCTCTGCGAGGATGTCAGTTTCATGTCGCTCCGGGCTTTGGGCTCACGTATGCGTTTGCGTCAAGTGCGCTGCATCTGGATATTTTGGCTCAGTTGGTCGACCCGGGAGTGACCGTGTTGGATATTGGCGCCAATCGCGGTCTGATCAGCTTGCTCATGAGTATTCGCGCTGGCAGGGAAGGTAAGGTAATTGCCTTTGAGCCGATTACCGAATTGCATGCGGACTTTACGGCAAACATGCAGCTCAATCGGGTGAGCAATGTGGAGCTGGTCGGGGCGGCGGTGAGTCAGGAAACCGGTGAAACGATGATGGAATATGCGCCGGAAAAATCGACGCAAGGCAAGATTCAAATGGCTGAGCATGAATTAACGGTGGCTCACAGTGGTGTGATTAAAGTTCGCACGGTGGCACTCGATGATTATGTAGAGGCCGAGCGAATTTGTCCCGATATGATCAAAATCGATGTCGAGGGTGCCGCGGGTTTTGTTTTAGCGGGTGCCGGGAAGGTGCTTTCGCAAATACGCCCCATACTTTTCGTCGAGTTGCACGGTCCCGACGAACAGGTCGCGGTGGATGACGCGATCCGGGACTATGGCTATCGGGCGTTCGACACGGACGGAAAATATATTGAAAGCGTGGTTCATGGTTGGCACAGTCCGATCATTTGTCGGCCGAAGTGATCGTAAGCGTTTTTGCACGTCTCGATTTCGGTGAGCGATCCACTCTACTCACTTCCTCGGATCCGGTAGGCCGTGAGTCGTCTCTGCGGTACACTGAGACCGCGTTGGACCGTTGCCTCATTCTGCCCATCACTAAGCGTAGGAGAATCTGATGTTCAGAACTTTTCTGTATTTTCTGGTGTTTCTTGCGACGGGTTCCACTTCCGCGCGGGCGGAAAAGGTGATCTATGCTGCCGACCACAACACCGGCAAGGTGGTCAAGTTCCGGGAAGATGGCACGCCGCTCTGGGATTTTCCTAATCGCAGCGCGCATGATGTGCAACTTCTGGCCAACGGTAATATTTTGATCAATCCGCGCAGCGTTCAGGAAGTCACGCCAGAAAAAAAGATTGTTTGGGAGGTGGGACCGCCATTGGTAAAACATGCAGAAGCGTGCCAGCGACTGCCAAACGGCAACACGATGATCGCCGACAATGGAACCCATACCGTGATGGATATCACGCCCGACAAAAAGGTGGTCTGGAAATACGACGTACCGGGCGGGGCGAACATGCGGATGGTCCGTCGCTTGGAGAACGGCAACACCCTGATTTGCGCATCGAGCAGCAATTTGGTGATTGAGGTTAGTCCAGAGAAAAAGATTGTTTGGAAATATAAGGTACCGTTCCCCTATCTGGCCGAGCGACTCGAGAACGGCGATACGCTTATTTCCAGTGGCGATGGGGCAGGGCAGCGGGGATACTTTTTGATTCGAGTCGATGGCGAGGGCAACACGGTCTGGAAGTATGGGGGCGAGGACGCTCCGAAAGAGGAACAGCTCAATTGGCCCTCGGGATTTTCGCGGCAGTCTGATGGCACGATCTACGTTTCAGAGTGTCGCTCGGCGTTGATTCGCGTGATTAGCCCCGATCGTAGGACGTTTCGTTTCATTAAGAGTCCGGTGATGGAGCACGCGGCCACGATTGTGGTGGTTGATGAGGAGCCAGAGAACGCAGACGCCGACTCGCGTTAAAAGAGAGGAAGAGGAGCCGCTTCTTGGGGCATCGTATTGATTGCCCGTTTTATGGTAGGGCACGCTGCGGATTGGCATCGTTGGCAATTTTGCGGATGCGGAAATCGGAGAAGACCATCCAGTGTTCCGCGTCGGGTGGTCCGTGGTAGCACTGAATGCTCACTTGCTCGTTCTCGCCCGGTGGCAACTTTCCACTAGCCGCAACTTGAAAGTCCTTTTCGCCCTTCTCGCGGTAGAGGGCCGTGTACGAGTCTGCTGTGACCACGAGCCGCAGGTCGACCGTCTGGCTATTCACAACTTTGCGGCCTGGGATAATCATAACCTTGCCATCGACCAGTTCTTTGACAAGCTTGAAGATCGGTTTGCCATTTTGATACCAGGTGATGCCAGCTTGTTCCCATTGTTCGGTGGGTACTGAGTCGTTAGTGACTGCGAGATCGATCGCAAAACGTGCTTCGCTTCGCGGAGGGGCCGGACGGACAAGCGCGTTTTCCACCGTGTCAGCGCGGCCAGGTACGACGCGACTCTGCAAGTTACCGGCGCGAACATACCATTGCGCTGGGTTCTGGCGAATCCAATCCCAGCCATCGGCCAGTTCGCCCTGGAAATTGTCTTCGAAGACCAGTTCCGCATCTTCGACAGCCGATGCAACCCGATTTTGGAGTGTAGCGGAGAGAAACACGACAGCGTAGAGGAAATACAGCTTCACTTCATTCACCTGATGCACATAGTCTCGATTATTTTCGATCTAAAATTCCACCACGACTTCCGGCCGTTTCGATTGCCCGTTGCAAAGGCATCGATTTGACATAAGGCACTCCACACTTCATAGCGGATCGAGTGTGTCGATTAGACAGGACAGATGTCGAGTGTCGTACCCCCCCTTCTTTCGCATCCTCGGTTTCCCAGGTGAGCTCAATTTGCAAAACCCGCCACTCAAAGACACGATCACCGTGCCGGCAAAAGACGAATTGGTCATTCAGTTTGATGCCGACAATCCGGGAAAGTGATTCTTCCATTGCCACATCGAGTGGCACTTGGGAATCGGCATGACAGTGGTAGTTTCCTGTCCCGACCTCTAATGGCATTGGTGCTTTGAAGGCGCGATTCCATGGCTTTTAGTAAGGAAGCTAGAACTCCAGCCTAGCGCCGATGTCCTCGCCATCGGTGGCTAAACCCAAAAAAGTTGCTGCTCTTGTAAAGCCTGTAATCGCCATTCTGTCACTCGACTTGGTCGTTTGATCAAGCTGATCGCTGACGTGCAACAAATCGGGTGTAGTCCTCCTGCGTGTCGATGCCGCACGTTGCGTCATTCACAACTTCCACCGCGATTGTGAAACCAGCCTCCAACGCTCGCAATTGTTCAAGTCGCTCACACTGCTCAAGCAACGAGGGGGGGAGGGCGGCAAACCGCAGCAGCGCCTCACGTCGATAGGCATAGATGCCCAAGTGCATCAACGGTGGGCGAGCGGCACTGTCGGCTGCGTCACGCTGAAAGGGAATCGGTGCACGACTGAAATAAAGAGCGCGTCCCGAAATGTCCGTGACAACCTTCACGCATGCTGGATCATGAAAGCTTGAGTCATCTGGAATCGGTGCGGCGAGGGTGGCCATTTCAGCGTCAGGTTGATTTTCCAGTCGCTCGATTAAGCGGTCAATGACATGCGGGTCAATTTCAGGCTCATCACCTTGTACGTTGACTAAAATGTCGAAATGTCGCAGTGCTTGTCGGCGTGCGAGTTCCGCGACGCGATCGGTGCCACTGGGAAGATCGGGATCGGTTTGCTCGACGCGTCCGCCGAAACGGTGGACCTCACGGGTAATTTCCCCATCGCCTGCAGCAACCCAGACCCCAAGCGGATGTCGTGCTTGGCATGCGGCCGTGTAAGTGTGTTCCAGCACGCTTTTGCCGGTTTCACGCAATAGTAACTTCCTCGGAAGACGAGTCGAGGCAGTTCGGGCCGGAATCACGACTGCACTTTGAACCGATGGCAGGAACTGTTTTGCCAAAATCGCGGCCTCCTTTTCGATTTATTCGATGTAACCGGTTCTCGGTTTTCATTGCCGAGGCCGGTGAAACAGACCAATTCATCGCACCAAAACGCAGGTGGTTGTATGATTGTGTAGTCGATCTCTAGCGGGCCGCAAAGATCGAATTGTGGCAGGCCGTGCCTTGTCATCTCGGACGGGGTGGTAAAAATAACCCCTGCCGGGTCATTCCTTTTGCAGGGCAGCATCGCTAGCGAACCTTTACGGCGGAAATTACGCACGCAAATCACGTGATATACGCAAATAATCCGAGGCAATCAATTTATGTGTGGCATCGTTGGATATATCGGACATCGTGAGGCTTCACAATTTTTGATTGAGGGCCTTCGGCGGTTGGAGTATCGCGGTTACGACAGTAGTGGTGTGGCCGCGATCGATAGCAGTGGCAATCTGGCGGTTACGAAAACACGCGGCCGGATCGACAATTTGGTCACACGCCTTTCGGAAGATCCGATCGCAGGCAAGATCGGGGTCGGACACACCCGTTGGGCCACCCACGGACAGCCGAGCGATGAAAACGCCCATCCGCATGTCGGTGGGCCAGAAGTACTAGCCATCGTTCATAACGGGGTTATTGAGAATTATCAGCAAATCAAGGAACGCCTAGCGAGTGAGGGCTATGTCTTCCGTTCGGCAACCGACAGTGAAATTATCGGCCATCTTATTTCCGATACGCTAAAAAAGAATGCCGACGCCGCCACTAACGGAGCGGTTCAAGTTGGCGGCCCCGCGGGAACCTATGCACCGCTGGTGGCTGCTGTGCAGCAGTCTATCGCGCAATTGCGTGGCACCTATGGAATTGTTGCTTTATTCCGCGACCATCCAGATGTGCTCATCTGTGCGCGGCTCGGTAGTCCGATGGTGATCGGGGTTGGAGAGGGCGAGCACTTTATCGCCAGTGATGCGACTCCCATGGTCGGGCACACCGAAAAAATTGTCTATCTGTCCGATCACGAGATAGCTGTTATTACCCGTGACACGCTGCAAGTCATGCATCGCGATCAAGGGCATGTAGAGCATGCGATTCATGCTCTTGAGCAAGATGGCGATAGCGTGAGTCTGGGCGGTTACGCTCATTACATGCTGAAAGAAATTCACGAACAGCCCCAATCACTGCGCAACGCGATGCGAGGACGGTTGAGTGATGACGACGCTACTGCTGTGTTTGGTGGGCTTAACCTCGGCACGCAACAATTGCGACAGGTTGATCGGATTATTCTCACAGCCTGCGGCACCAGCTGGCATGCGGCGCTGGTTGGTGAGTATGTGATCGAAGAGTTGGCCGGTATTCCTGTCGAAGTAGAATATGCGAGCGAACTGCGTTACCGTAACCCGCCGATCGGCGACAAGACGCTTGTCTTCGCCATCACGCAGAGCGGAGAAACAGCTGATACGCTGGCCGCCCTCCGCGAGTGCAATCGCAAGGGCCATCATACGCTAGCGATCTGCAATGCGGTGGGAAGCACGATTGCGCAGGAGTCGGAAGGTGGAGTCTATCTGCATGCGGGACCCGAGATTGGCGTTGCCTCGACCAAGGCGTTCACGGCACAGTGCACGGTCCTAACCATGTTGGCATTGTTTTTCGGTCGTCAGCGACATTTGAGCTTTGGTGCCGGTAGAGCCATCATTCGACACCTGCGGCAGTTACCCGAGCAGGTTGAAAAAGCGCTCGGATGTGACGCGGCAGTCCGTCGAATCGCGGAGAAATACCAGCAGTGTAATAATTTCCTTTATCTCGGACGCCAATATAATTTTCCCACGGCGCTCGAAGGCGCATTGAAACTGAAGGAAATCAGTTATATCCACGCGGAGGGTTATCCGGCAGCCGAGATGAAACATGGCCCGATCGCGCTGGTCGACGAAAATACGCCAAGCGTGTTTGTGATTCCGCCAGACTTTGTTTACGAAAAAGTAATGGCGAATATGGAAGAAATCAAAGCGCGGGGTGGGCCGATCATTGCGGTGGTAAGCGAAGGTGATACGGAGGTTCGAAAACTTACGGATGATATTATCGAAGTCCCGCCAGTGGATGACTTTCTGGAACCGATTGTGATGAGTATTCCGCTTCAATTGCTCGCATATCACATTGCGGTTCTTCGCGGCTGCGATGTCGACAAGCCACGTAATCTCGCCAAAAGCGTCACGGTGGAATAGGCGGTTTTCCGCCCGCCGTAAAGTGTGAAGTTCTGCCATTCTGCGCGGAGTTTGTGACGTTGCCATCCGATACAAAGAGATGGGCCCGTCTGCTTGCTCGGCTAATACGATGCTGGCAACGCAGGCAAGAACGAGTTATTCCTTTTTTGCTTCTTTTTTAAGCTGCCATGCGCAATTTTATTTTAACTTTGATGGCACTCTGGATCGGTTCGATCGCCTCGGGTGTTGATGCTGGATGGCTGACTGCGACGCGACGCGAACTTTACCGCAGCCATCAACGCAGTCAGTGCTGGCCATATCCTTACAATCTGATGGACCAACAAGCGGTTCGTGAACCATTCCGTCTGATGGTTGAACGAGGCTGGCAAGCACAGAATAGGATTGGCACCGAGCACTTCGAGGCTGGATCCGACAAACTTAATGCACACGGCCGTCGGCATGTTCAGTGGGTTTTATCGCGTAAGCCGGAAACACGTCGTATCCTATTTGTGGAACCTGGGCAGAGTGCCAGGCAGACAGCGCGACGGTTAGCCACCGTTGAACGCATGGCACGATTGTCTGAAGACGATACGGGCGTTGAAGTGGTGTTGACGACCGTTACACAAGAACCAACCGCCCGGGCGGTAATCCACGAGCAAGCAAGACGGAGAACGTGGTGATTTTTCAGCGAGTGTATCGAGTTTGGATCCTTTGCACCGTGGCGCCTTTGGTCGGCTGTGCGTGGGACCGAGATATTCAAGTTGCTGATTCAGCTGCAGGATTGCAGAACCAGGAAAAACCACCGACTGCGAAACTTCACGTCGAAATGGCACGCATGCTTGGACGTTCCGGTGAAAAAGGAGGAGCCGAAATTCACTATCGCGAGGCACTCAAGTTGTCGCCGCATTCGCTCGAGGCACAACTCGGGTACGCCCGTCTGCTTGTTGCCAGTGGAGATACGCAGCAAGCATGTGGATGGTTCGAGAGGGCTCATCAGGAACATCCGGAGTCGGCGACCGCGTGTAATGATTTGGGGCTCTGCTATGCCGAGTGTGGCCGTACGTTGGATGCGATAGCATCAATGCAACGAGCGATAGAGCTTCAACCGAAAGAGATACGCTATCGCAACAATCTTGCCCGCCTGCTTGTGGCCGAAAACCAAACCGAGGAGGCACTCCTTGCTCTATTAGCCGTACACCCGCCTGCGGTTGCTCACTACAACGCAGGTTATCTTTTACAATCGCACGGAAAACGGGCCGCGGCGGCAGCACAGTTTCAAAAAGCAGCATCGCTCGATCCTTCGCTTGTCGCTGCACAGCAACGGAATCTCGAAATTGTCCGTCGCGATCAGCTTGACACCCAAACCGCTCAAGGGCCGACGCGTTTGCCTGTGACCGAAGTCCAGTGATCAGCTAACGGATGCAAGCTGCTGCACGCCTACAAAAGAGGTATGTGCTTTTAGGCAGGTGCGACGGAATGTTTCGGGCCGCGTTACCCCGATGAGCCGAAATGTCTCTACATCTCCGTTACGGAAGATAAGATCACCGGCTGGATACCACGCTTGTCCAGGTAGGACGGTTACTTCGATCGAGTCAAAATTGTCAAGGCTTACTGCCATCTCTTCGACCCATTTTGCCGACCAGGAAAATTGTAGTCGTTCCACAATGACCCGACGATTGGTGAGCACGTAGCGGCGTGCGAGCCCAGGCAACAACCCGGCAAAGAACATTTGCAAGGCAATCGGAATCGACATTAACGCAAATAGATTGCCTAGCGTTAAGATATTGCCGATGCCCGTCCTAATACTGTAAAGTCGGCCCAGTGTGCAGCCGAGGCGTCCAAAGGGCGGGGTAGACAGGGCAGTCAAACCAGGCCACACGACCATGCTGGTGACCTCACTTGCGGTGGATGGTGCGACCCCGGCGATCGGCTGTGTCATCAGACTTACTCCGAAACTCAAGATTAAATCAAATAGATATCAAAAAACACTTTCTGAGACCAGGGGTTGGTCTCAAATGCCGTTTATCCTTGCATCATCAAATATGCTTTTACTGATACTGACTCCAATTTTAAATCGCCAGCTAACTTTGTGGTAGGGATCGTGTATATTTTTGCGTATCAGCTGTGGCCGGATTTTTCCGCGGGGCCCTTTGCGATAGGTGGGGAGAGAGCAATTTTGGCCCCAGCTCGAATGGGCAAGAAGGCGTTTATTAACGCATGCGAATCGAACCAAGAAATCCATAATATGCAATATCGAAACGAATAGTGCGAGGTTTTTTGTGGGAAAAAATGTAGACGTTGTAATCATTGGCGGTGGTATTTGGGGGCTCAGCACAGCGTATCATTTGGCAAAGGCAGAGACGAACCTTTCCATTCTGCTTTTGGAGCGGAATAACAATATTGCCGATGAGACAACCAAACAGGCAGCTGGGCAGATAGGACAACTGCGAAGCGATCCCTTAATGGTGAGCGCAGTCAACTATACGTTGAATCTGCTCCGATCCTTTGAATCATCAACTGGACACAATCCGCAATTTGTTCAGACCGGAAGCTTGCATCTGGCCCACTCCAAAGAGCGTATGGAGTCTTTTGAGCACCAGTTGATCCATGCCGAAAAATTTGACATTCAAGCCGAGGTTGCGTCATCTGAATTAATCGGGCGGATTGCTCCTGAGATTTCTCAAGAGGGTATCGAAGGGGCACTATTCGTACCGGGTGATGCTTATGTCGATGCGCACGCTTGTGCCAATGCATACGGGCAAGCTGCATTAGATCTGGGTGTAGAAATCCGTACGGATGCGCCCGTTAGTGACATCTTGCTCGGAACCGACTCGTCCAAACGTGTCGTAGTAGGAGAAGAAGAAATAACCTGTGGCACGATTGTTTCTTGCGCAGGCCCTTGGTCCGTCCGAATCGCCTCGATGATCGGTTTGACACTACCCATGTATCCCATACGTTTGCAGCAGGCACGCACTGAAATAGACCCCCAAATGCCTGAAGACCACCCGGTTGTGCGTATTCCCGACCATAGCGCTTATCTTCGACCAGAAAAAG
>JAYYJN010000238.1:0-6002 GCA_036146215.1 Planctomycetota bacterium | reverse complement strand
GCAGTCCGTCGCAGCTAACCACCGGCGGACCATGACTGATTTGAGGCCTTGACGAGGGAGACCACGAGTCTTGCTTTCATGCAGTTGCTGCAGCGTGGCAATTCTCAGATGAGGGACGCCAGGCAATCATCCCGATATGCTTCCAAATCGGGCACCTCCAAGCCACCCTGCTTTCCACCGTCATCCCAACGGCGTAACTGACAGGCGAATTCGAGATGCGGCGTATCCTCAAAGAGTGCTTTCTCCTCGTCGCTCAATTTTCCACCCAGCACGCGAAATCTCCGCGTGGATGACTCGGAAAGACCGTTGTAATAGCTGTCGTCCACCGTGCAAAGATATCGCTTCGCGGACACATGCAACTCAATCGGAACGATCACTTCGGGCGGGAAAAACGGTCTGAGATATTCCGCTCCGACCTCTTCATGGTTGAGGTCTTCGTCCAGAAAATCACCCTCACCGGCATGTTCATCAACCAGCAGATGCCCTAGATCATGAAACAACGCACTGATCACCTGCTGCGGTGTGGCACCCGCTGCACGCGCCAGCGCAGCACTCTGTAGACCATGCTCCAACTGGGTAACATTTTCGTCGTAGTTGGTGTTTCCCTTCCGCCGCATGTACTCAAACAGGGCATCAACCTTGCCATTTGAATCCGTCTGCTTAAGTTCCTCTGCAAGCGATAAATCAAGCTGATGCTCTGTCATTCGTGTACCGTCTTTCCTTGAAAGTGACCAATTTTACTGATCCGAGCCATCTCAGGACTGCCCGCCTGTTTGTGCCGCGCGAATGTCTCACGTTTATCGCGGTAGTATTCCTCGCGAAAGTCGCCTTCGGCAGCCGCGTTATAGGTTAAGTATATGGCGCGTCGCGGAATTTCAGAAGTGTTCGCACCGCTTTTATGTGGTGCATAAGAGCTGAAAAACAAAACATCCCCGGGAAAGGTTTCTACCGACACCCATTCGAGTGTATCGGCAGCGGATTGATCGATACATCCTGCGTCATTGAGGCCAATAAGCCCCTCATTGTGTCGACCCGGTGCAAATTTTAAGCATCCGTTCGACTCGGTCATCGGGTCGATCGCCACCAGACAAGTCACATGATGATGGATGAATTCGTAAGCCGGAGCGTCTTGGTGTGCCGCATAGCCCGCTCCCCCGGGGTATTTGTAATTGATTTTTTCCTTGTAGAGAACTGCCGTTTCACCCATCAACTGACCGATCCCATCAAGCAGTTTGCCACGGGTGAGCAGGTCGCGCATCCCATCATGGAACGGAACAAAATTCTCTGTCCGCGAAAGTCGAATCTTCCCCCCGGCAGTCTCTTCACGATGATGCATCCAGCGCTCACTGTCGTCGGGCCAATCAGAAATTTCTTCGACCCAACGCTTAGCCTCGGCTGCCTCATCGCTCGAGTAAAAACCGCGAACGCAGAGGAATCCATCGGTTTGCCACGTTGCCATGTCAGTTTCAGAAATCATATTTGTTGTCCGATCTCAAACAAACCAGGACCCTCCGGCTGCTCGATTGCAGGGCGTGACACCGCACGGCGGATCACAAAATACGCGAGTGCTACAGAAATTGATACAACTCCTGCGATGGATACAAAATACGTCACCTTGACAAAAAAATCGAGTGGCGTGAGTTCGCCTGCAGCGAAGTTTTTCACCAACAGCACCGCCACACTGCTCAAATAACCGGTCGCGTCAGCCACATAAATCAAGTATCCGGCGTTTCCTTTCTCACGGAAGAGCGCAATAAAACGTTCGAACAACATGCTGTGATAGGGCACATAGGCAAGGTAAAGCCCAATTCCTACGATGATAAACCATGCAAATCCATCGAGTAGACCAGCCTGCCAGGCAAGTGTGCTGATACCAGCAATTGCAAAACCAAAGAGCAAGGTGCAAAGCACAACTGAAAAAGCAGCCCGATGGCTACGAATGAACATGATACAGCCCAGAGGAATCAATGCCAAAAGCATCACTGGCAATTCTGAGGTTGCTAGATGCTTGGCATCGCCGATGCCCATTGCACCGAGAATCTCCACGGCGAACTTGTCACGAAAATCGCGCATCGCAGTGAGCAGCATGTGTGCGAGAATAAGCATCAATAAACCGAGCCAGAATTTGCGCAGCATGCTCCAGCGGTCCGCACGAGTCATCGGCACCCTCTCGGTCCGTTCTTCAATGTCCCGAGCATCGGGAGTTGGAACCCGCGAAAGCAGGTACGCAAAGAAACACAGCGGGATGACAAACAACCCGCCGGTCATCGCCGGCATCCAGAACTCAGGGACACCCCAATCGGTCATCAGATATTTGCCGACTGCTTTAACGACCCCGGAGGACACAATAAAACTTGCGCTTAATCCCGCAGCTAACGCTTCGGTGGAGTGGCGACCTTCTAGATAACTAAATACGATGCCCCAAATCATGCCCAATGGAAGACCATTCAGAAACATGCAAATCCAGTTATACGGATAAGGAACCACACCGAGTCCAACGAGGCCAATTTCCGAAATACCGATCAGACCCAGCAGCATCGCAATACGGTGATTCCGTGTCATCTCAGAAATGACTTTGATGCCGATGAACTTTGAAAGGGTATAGCCGGCAACCTGCGTGATGATCAGCAGAATTTTGTAATTCATGCCCGCAAATTCGAGGTCGGCATAGGTGCCGGCAGCAAACGGTTTACGGAAGGCGTACATACAAAAGTAAGTGCCGAAGGCAGCCACAATGCAATATGCACCGAAAAGGAAACCGCGTTCGGATTTTTCGGTGTCCGCTACTTGCATCGGATGATCAACGCCTGAGTACTATCGGAGGGTGCCGAGGAGATTCGGGACCCCTGCCAGACAATGAAAATAGCTTTCCAAAAGAAAATGTCCTAGATGCCAATGCAGAACTTCACACATTCTTCATATCCCATTTTGGTAAACAGGACCAAATTCGCGGGATAGAGCGGTTCGCGAAATCTAGGAGGATCCGATCTGCAACGCCTCACGTTGCCCTTCGACCGTGTCTGCGTCCCGTTCTCGACCCTCGCTGCGATAGAGGGCGGCCAATTCTTCGAGGCAACGTGCCACTTCAACTCGATCCACACTGGAAACCTGAGCGTAACGGTTGCGAGCCTCCTCAAGGCAAGAGACTGCTTGAGCAGTTTTACCCTGAGCGCCAAGCAAAGAGCCCAGTTGGCTCAGATTCCTGGCCAGTTGATTTTGCTCGTCGTCCGGTAACGGAACCTTGATCGCGACCGCACGCTCTACCGTCTTGTGGGCATCGTCAATTTTTCGTTGTGCAATCATTATCTGACACTGCGCGTTGAGAAGTTCAGCCAATTCCACAAACGCTTCATCCTTCTTCTGCCACGTCAGCGCGACCTCTTTCACCTTCATTGCCCTTCGCAACGTCTCAGCCGCCTTGTCGATCTGTCTCTGCTGACGATTGACCTCCGCCAAGCGTAGCAAAATCGGAATTAAGTGCTTACTGGTGGGACCCCGCATCGCGATATTCATCTCGAGCGATTGTGTGAATAGTTTCTCCGCGGTTGCTAGATTGCCCTGCGGCACAAGCGCGGCAGCAATTTGATTTAAACTGTGCGCTTCGCGGGCAACGTTATCCTCCTGGTGCGGCAACGGGTGTTCCTTGACAAATTGAAGTTGCTCCCTGGCGATTGTTTCCGCCTGTTTGTATTCACCAGCATCGAGTGCGGCCGTGTAGGCATGATGCAGCGCGAGCCAACGCTCACGGTCATTTGCGATTGCATTCATGCTGATCGAGACCAGCAGAAGAACAAGAAGAAACACATATGCAGCGCGGCAAATCATGAGGGAGTCTCCCTTAACTGGGGTGGGACTTTTACATTAGCCGACACCCGGGTAGGAGCAAAACCCCAAAAGATCGGGGGGTGCATCAACCGGTTGAAGATGCCGTCCACCACTTTTTAACTTGATGCAAATCAAATCTCAATTCTTTCAAGCGGATATCGGCTCAGGAAAGCGTCTGTGAGGTTCCGTATGCCTGTTGCTTCTCGCTCGTCGAGAGGGTCCGCTCAGCAATACGTATCATAATTTCTCTGTGCATTTTACGATTTTCGGCGGTTGCCAGCCCGGGATTGAACGATTCATGTTGAAAGTGATGATGCGTATCTTTGCCACGCACTAGAATTGCCGATTCGTCGCTCCCTGGCGTCTGAACGTCCGGCGGCACATAGGTCATCATGATCCCTAGCCTGGGGAAATCGGTATGATTGCCCCCCGAACCATGCACGGTCAGGCCGTGATGCATGGACATCTCACCCGGTTGTAAGCAAACTCCCTCGGCTGTTGAAAGATCAAAGCCCGTATCTACCTGCTGGCCACGACGGAGATAATTATCCGGGTGGTAGGTCATGCTGTGTTCGATACATCCTTGCTTATGCGAACGCGGAACAAATTGAACGAACCCGTTTTGTTCACTCACCTCGCCTAAAGCCAACCAGGTGACCACCGCTCGGCCTTTCGGCTCAAGTGGCCAGTATTTCTCATCTTGATGCCAACTGAAAAATCTTTTTGACCGAGGCTCTTTCAACGCGATCGTTCCGCCCCAAAGTAAAATATCAGGGCCGAGTAGTACCTCGACAGCATCGAGCAACGCACGGGTCGTTGCCAATTCATAAAACCAATCAAAAATCAGATAAGGTTTGTAGTAGGTCCAGTCGGCAAATCCTTGCTCTCCAGCGAGTTCCGCAAGCGATCTCTGCATCCGCTCGGCATACACTTGCGCTGCTTGCGCTCCAATTACCGAAACGGGATAGACAAAACCTTCCCTCTCGAAGGTTGTACGTAGATCTCTGATTGCAGATTTGTGCGTCATGAAGTCAGTCCTCCCATGATCATAGGTACACCGAGGGAAACTACGGGAAGTGTGAGGGTGGCAATAGTCCCCCGGCCTATTTCCTGGGTTATGCCTATTCGAAGTGCGAAATACAATCCCGGCTCATTGCATTTTTAAAAATGCAGTGCATACGAAATTTAAAATAATGATTCAATTTATCCGTGTGTGGCGAGTCAACAGACGCCCAAGATCCACCCCTCGCGCCTTGCTCGTCGTCGCTCACGCGGTGTGAGTGGTGGATTGAAATATCGAGAAAGCGCGCTCAAGCGATCCATCTCTGCCAGCCATCGACTCACGCTATAGGCGTCCTGCTGGTCAACGGTCCTCGCGCCGCGATCATATCTTTTCCGGGTGAGGCTCGGATACACTTCAGCGATCACCGATCTGCCCGGCGGAATTTCCCAACCGTCGAACGGCCAACAATGCACTCTATCGCGAAACTTTTTCCGCAACCGATAGAGCCATGGCAAACCGGCATGCGTCGACTTGGCGACCTGTCCTTGCACATCAAACTGGAATACCGATTTCGCCGAGGTTGTCCACCTCTCAGTAAGTCGGAACTCCGTGGGCATTCCAACTCGTTTACCGCGACCCCGCTGTTGCTGACGGACGATCTCTACCGTCTGCTGCGGTTCATCGGTCGGCCAGGCATGCACAAAATCACCCAAGAAGTGCTGCCAAGATCGCAACTGATAACGATCAAGATAGCTTTCTGGGAACCCGAACGCATGATCGACGCCGATCAATGAAGGTCCGCGCTGGCCCACTTCCTCACAGAGCCACTCAAAAACGGCTTGCCGACTCCAACGCCTGACGCGCGTTTTCTGCTCGCCGGGTGCCTGCACAGGCTGCGTTCTCCTGCCCTGACCGGTCACAAAGACCTGGAGCCCCGAGAGCCCCGCCTCGGGCGTGGCAGCACCCGAGTAATCTATCCCGATGTATCGAACAAAAGAATCCATAAGGTATTTGTTAGTTTCCTTTCATCGTTTCCTGAGAATTGCAAATTTAAACCGCAAACTTGCAGAATCACAGGTGATTCGCAACTGCGACAATATAGTTTGGCCCGGCAAAAAAGCACTAGATATCCAGCACAGAATATGCCAGACAGGCACTGAAACGCGATCAATGC
>JAYYJN010000237.1:0-8998 GCA_036146215.1 Planctomycetota bacterium | reverse complement strand
AGCGCTGAATCGCTAGATTTGTTCGAGCAGCGCGCGGATGCATTCAACTTTTATCCGCCCAAATTACCGCTTGTAAGCGGACAAGTCGGTGGGGTGGTAGCAGTCCATAAGTCACTAGGTGGTGGGTTTTGGCGGGAGATGTTTTCGGCAGAACGGGGATCGAAAGACGAAGCGATTGCCGCCTTCGTGCAGCTTGGCTGCGAAGGGGTGTTGCAATTCGGTTCAAGCGAGTTTGAAACTGCTTCGCCACTTGATCAATTCGGGTTTGATTGCTGGCAAAGTCTGCCTGCTAGCGATGAATCTTCGGTGGGAATGCACTTGATGGAAACGTTGGGTGAACTCTACAAAAGAGGTTGCAATCCGGCATTCGCGGCCTTGTATCCGTCTGCTGGATTACAAAGGGTCAAACTACCGGGATACCCATTTGAGAAACAGCGGTATTGGATTACAGAGATTTCACAATTTATGAATGCTGAAGAAGAATTGGAACAGACCTCAGTCTTATGATAAGCGCAGAAAAAAACTTCGACGTGTTGATTCTCGGCGGGGGCCTGGCGGGCTTGACGCTGGCGCGGCAACTCTTGATGAAACGACCGGAAATTCGGATCGCTATTGTTGAAAAGCGAAAATTTCCGGCGAATGAGGCAGCCCACAAAGTTGGCGAATCAACTGTCGAAATTGGCGCGCATTATTTCGGCGAGGAATTAAAGCTCAAAAAACACTTGACCGATCACCAACTCCCCAAATTCGGTCTGCGTTTTTTCTTTAAAGATTCATTCCAGTCACTGGCCGAGGGCACCGAAGTCGGCGGAAGTGAATTCTTTGCTGCCCCAAGCTACCAGGTTGATCGAGGACGACTGGAAAACTTCTTGGCCGAGGCGGGAACTGACATGGGCGCGGTATTGATTGACGGTGCCCTGATTCGAGAAATCAGTCTCGACTCATCAGAGGGTGGATCCGTCGATACGAGGCACGAGGTGATCTTCCGGAAAGACGGATCGGAACATGCGGTGACCGCTCGCTGGATCGTAGATGCAAGCGGTCGAGCCAGTTTTTTGAAACAGAAACTTGGTCTCGAAGAGGATCTGCAGCATGACATCAACGCGGTGTGGTTTCGCTTGGATGCAAAAATTGAAATTGATGGTTGGTGCGATGATTTGGACTGGAAATCACTAACCGGGAAGGTGTCCAGGCGATGGCTGAGTACCAATCATCTGATGGGTCCCGGTTATTGGGTGTGGTTGATCCCGTTGGCTAGCGGTTCGACGAGTGTGGGAATTGTGGCGGACCCAAGGTTGCATTCTCTTCGCGATCTGAATCGTTTCGACAAGGCATTAGCATGGTTAAAAATCCATGAACCCGAGTGCGCGGAACATGTGGAGCAGCATGCAGAGAAAATGCAGGATTTCCTAGCGATCAAAAAGATGTCTCGCGGATCGCGACAGGTGTTTTCTGGAGACCGTTGGGGACTGGTGGGAGAAGCCGCGGCATTTCTTGACCCGTTTTATTCTCCCGGCAGTGATTTTATCGCGATCGGCAACACCATGGTCGGCAGGCTTATTGAGGATGATTTGTCGGGGAAGTCGATTCAGCAATTAGCTCCGACTCTGCAAAGTGTTTTCCTGACACTTTTTCAGAACAATTTGCTTACTTACCGCGATCAGTATCCAATGTTCGGTAACCCAAGGATTATGGCACTCAAATTTGTGTGGGATTACGCGGTTTACTGGGGCTTTCCAGCGTTGCTTTATTTCAATCGGAAGCTTACCGACGTCTCCTTCATTCAGTCACTGCACAAAGGAATTGAAGAGATCCGTGACATGAACCTTAAGATGCAGGATTTCTTTCGCAAATGGCATGAGGTTGATCCGCATGTGAATGCCAGTGCGGCATTTGTTGACCAAAGCGAAATCGATATTATGACGCGGCTGAATGCAGAACTCAGAGAAAAGATGGACGATGCCGGGTTAAAGGCTCGTTTTCGGGATAACGTTGATTTAATCCGTGATTTGATGTTTGAAATTAGTGGGCGTGTCCAACAAACGCAACCACATATCGAAACCGACATTCCTGTCAAAATGGCGAGTGAAAATCGGCTGTGTCAGGTGTTTGATGTGCTCCAAATTTAGGACCAACTGAGAAGAATCGTATGAAACAACACAACAGTGACGTTACGGTTTTAGGTGGAGGTCTTGCTGGACTTTCTTTCGCACTGCAATGTCAAAAAGATGTTCCCGAGGCAAAAATCACGGTTTTGGAAAAGCGGGAACATCCGGTGCCTGAGGCTGCCCACAAGGTTGGGGAGTCTACCGTTGAAGTTGCCGCGCATTACTTCGGAGAAATACTAGGGCTCAAGCAGCACATCGTTGATGACCAACTGCCCAAACTGGGGCTGCGATTTTTCTTTCCCCATGATGGTAACCGTCGTATCGAAAAACGTCTTGAATTAGGGGGCAAGCGATACGCGCCATGTCCTAGCTATCAATTGGATCGGGGGCGATTTGAGAATTATCTTGGTGATCTATGCCTGGAACGCGGTATTCATTTCCTCGACCAGGCTGCGATCAAAGATATTAACATTCACCCGCGCGGTGGTCATTCTGTTGATTTTGAGTTACAGGGCGAAGGCCAGCAGATCGAATCTCGCTGGTTGATTGATGCTAGTGGGCGGCGGGCGTTTATAAAGCGCAAGCTCGGCTTACAAATGCCTTCCCCGCATACCGCCAATGCTGCTTGGTTCCGGTTCAAGAAACACGTCAAGATTGATCAATGGTGCGACGATGCTGATTGGCAGGACGGTCACGTCGGCAAAACCGGCCGATGGTACAGCACGAATCACCTGATGGGGACTGGTTACTGGGTATGGTTAATTCCTTTAGCATCCGGTTCGACCAGCATGGGCATCGTTGCGGCAGAGCAGTTTCATCAATTGTCTGATTTCAATTCGTTCGACAAGGCCTTGGCATGGCTCGAAAAACATGAACCTCAATGCGCTGCAGCGGTTCGCGACCATCGAGAGGATCTCCAGGATTTTCGGGCAATCAGGAATTACTCCCACGAATCCAAACAAGTTTTCTCGGCGAATCGGTGGGGGATCACTGGCGAGGCGGGTTTCTTTCACGATCCCTTTTATTCACCGGGGAGTGACTTTATTGCATTTGCCAATACGTTCCTTTCGGATCTGATCCGCCGGGACCTGGGAGGGCATGGTTTTCGCGTTCGGGCCTATACGTACGACAGGATTTTTAAACGTTTTTATTACGGAACGTTAACTGCCTACCAGAACCAATATGAGCTGTTTGGGGATTCAAAGGTGATGCCGGTAAAGATCTTATGGGACTACTTGATTTACTGGTCGATCACCGCATTTATTTTCATGCAGGGCCAGATGTGCCATCCGAGCATGTATCTGCGGAATCTCGGCCGACTCAGACGTCTCGGCAAACTCAACCATTTCATGCAGGACTTTTTCAGTCGTTGGCATCGAGTACACGGCAAACAGGAAGGTTCCGGTTGTGTCGATATCTCTCAAATGCCATTAATACGCGAAATGAATAGTCGACTGAGGGAGAGCCTATCGAGCCCTGATTTTTTCCGGCAGTTTGAGGCGAATCTGCAACAACTTGAAACGATCGCCTGCGAAATAATTGAACATTCGGGTGTCGCAGTAGATCACCCGTTCCGTCGCGGTAAGCATGCGTTGGTACAATCAGATACGTTTGCGAGGGTGTTAGCACCGTTGCCTCGCCCGCAGGTAAAACCTGAGGTGCCCCAACCGGCGGCCACCCTTTGAGTCCTCGGGATTCGAGGTGCTAAAGGGTAGACGCCGAGAGGATAAGCGCACGTCGCATTTGCAATTCACCCATTCCCGGTGACCTGAGGAAATGCCGCAGCAGACTCGCTTCGAACGCGAAACACGGGTTTTCTGACCCCTCTACCGATGGTTTATCGACCGTGATTCGGGATAATAGTGGATCATCAGCGACTTTTTATGCCGCGACCCTTCGGTTGCGGGTCAAGCCAATTGTTCTTTTTCGGGTTGTCTCACAACGATGTCACTCGTCCAGCTCAATGATCTTTCGATTGCCTACAAGGGACCACCGCTGTTCGACGAAGTGGAGTGTCGGATTGAAGCCAAGCAGCGTATCGGTTTGCTCGGTCGCAATGGCGCCGGTAAGACTACCCTGATGCGGCTCATCGTCGGGGATGAGCAGCCGGACTCGGGGAAAGTGATAATTGACTCGAACGCAAACATTACCTTGTTGCCACAGGGTATTCCGTCTGATCTTCACGGAAAAATTGGTACGATTATCGAGCAGGGACATGCAGGCGCTGATCTACCGGAGTGGGAAGCACAGCAGGCGGTAGAGCAGATTGCCTCACGCATGAAGCTCGATGTGAATTCAGATTTTCAAACGCAATCATCGGGTATGAAGCGACGTGTGCTCTTGGCCCGAGCGCTTGTCTCGAAGCCGGATTTACTTTTGCTCGATGAACCGACCAACCATCTCGATATAGAATCGATACAGTGGCTTGAGGGATTTCTCTCCGGGTGGCCGCGCGCGTTGCTGTTTGTGACGCACGATCGCACGTTTCTTCGATCGCTTGCCACTCGAATTTTGGAAATCGACCGAGGCCGCTTGTTCGACTGGTCGTGTGACTACGACACCTTTCTCTCGCGAAAAGAAGCAGTGCTTGCCGCCGAAGAGAAACAGAACGCTTTGTTCGATAAGCGATTGCAGCAGGAAGAAAAATGGATCAGGCAAGGCATCAAGGCGCGCCGTACACGGAATGAAGGTCGCGTACGGGCACTTAAGAAGATGCGGACCGAGCGTCAGGACCGCCGCAAACAGGTCGGCCAGGCGCGGATTCAAATTCAAGAAGGGCAGCGAAGCGGTAATCTGATCGCTGAGGTCGACGCCATCAGTTTTTCATACCCGGAGCTAAAAATTGTTGAGCAATTTTCCGTGTCGATTTTTCGGAGTGACAAGATCGGCGTGATCGGACCGAACGGGGTCGGAAAAACAACTCTGCTTCGTTTAATCCTCGGCACACTCCAGCCCGATGCGGGTTCGGTGCGTCTCGGTACCAATCTGCAAGTTGCCTATTTTGATCAATTACGTGGGCAGCTCAATGAGAACCAAAGTGTTTTGGACAATGTGGGGCAAGGGTCATCGTCGGTCACCATCAATGGAAGAGAGCGACATGTTTTGGGGTACCTGCAGGACTTTCTTTTTGCACCGGAACGCGCAAGAACCGAGGTTCGATTTCTTTCGGGTGGAGAGCGGAACCGGATTCTGCTCGCTAAATTATTTGCGAAGCCGGCCAATGTGATTGTGCTGGATGAACCGACCAATGACTTGGACACCGAAACGCTCGAACTGCTTGAAAGTCGCTTGGTTGACTTTGGGGGAACGGTCCTGGTGGTCAGCCATGATCGCTCATTTTTGAATAATGTGGTAACCAGCACGATTGTCTTTGAACAGGGCGGGGTGCGCGAGTATGACGGCGGTTATGACGATTGGCTGCGGCAGAGATCCGAGACGACAGGGGTCACGTCGCGAAACCAATCCAACAAGAGGTCGAAGGAAAAAAGTCGGGAATCTGATGCCACAAAAAAGAAACCCCTCAGCTTCAAAGAGAAGCAGGAGTTGAAGCAGTTGCCAGGCACGATCGAATCGCTAGAAGAAGAAATTGCCGCGATTCATCAGCGGATGGCCGAGCCCGATTATTACAAACAGCCGGCGGATGTTTTAAGCACCGGAAAAGCCCGTTTATTGGAGTGTGAAGCGAGCCTTGAGTCTGCTTTTAGCCGCTGGGATGAGTTAGAAATTCGGGCAAATGATTGATCCGCTGGAGCGCCGGGCGGCAAACGAAGTGGGCATTAGCTTGCTAATCTGTTGAGTTTTATTCCACAAACTCCTTGGATTAGCAAATTTTCCTGTTATCTTGGGTTAAAAGGCGTTCAGTGTACATTTATGGATGTTCCAAAAGGGGTAGCTAATGCGGCTGATCATATTGTTTCTTTTTGCCGCTGTCGCGGCGGGGCCTGTCGATGCCGCCTGGTATCAATGGTGGACTGATGGCAGGATTGTTGATCCTATTTTAGATGTTGATGGTAATGTTCACCCCTACGTGGGGAACAATCTTGAGGCAAACGCATCGCTCAACTATGCGGACCTGAGCTACGCAAGACTTGACTACGCTGATCTGCCAGCCGCGGATCTGCAGTTTGCCAATCTGAGTTACGCGTGGATTGCGGAGGTCAATCTACAAGACGCGGACCTCACCGGCGCGACGATTATCGACTCATTTGTTGGGGGTTTCCTTGATAGGGCGACGTTCACCGGGGCAGATCTCTCCCACATAAGTTGTGGGTATAATAAGGCTACTGAGGCAGATTTTAGCTATGCAAACCTGTCACACGGTAATTTTACTGGCACGGACTTTACCGGGTCTGATTTTACGGGCGCGGATCTGACGTACGCTGATCTTCAGAACGCGGATATGAGAAACACCATCTGCACCGACGCAGACTTTAGGTTTGCCTTTTTGTACAAAGCTAACTTTACTGGAGCCACCGACGCGCCGATTCGCGGAGAGCAATCGTCACTCGACCCGCTCGATGAGATGATCGTTGGCGGCGCAAATTTGCATGGAGCCAATTTCAGTGGAGCAGATATTTCGGGGGCCGTTTTCAACCACGAAGACGACGCTCTCGATGCGGTGGGCTGGGAAACGGCGACCTGGACCGGCGCGCGCTTCCACTATCGCGACATTCCTCATTTTCCCACTGGCATGATTTTTAAAGACCATGGGATCGTGGTGCGTACGCCCGAACCGTCCGCGATCCTTTTAGCCCTCGTCGGTGTGGCGCTCGTTCCGAGACGAAGGCGACGGTAGTGCCCAAGAGCCACAAGAGTCTTCCAATAAGCTAAGAATAGAAACTAAGAATGTAGGAAACGCTCATGCACCGCATCACGATGACAATTACTCTTCTACTCGCTGTCTCCTGTGCCGATGCCGCCTGGTATCAGAAGACGGATGGAACGACGGTTGATCCTATCATGAGTATTTATGGTAGCGTTCACCCGTATGGAGAATTTCCGCATGCGGGGAATAATCTTGAACCGAACGCGGACCTTGTGGGTGCGTATTTAGAAACTGCTGATTTGGAAAGGGCGTCCCTAAGCAACGCAAACCTTACAAACGCGAACCTCTGGGGTAATTTTATGCCGCGTGCAGACTTGTCGAACGCAAACCTGAACGGGGCCGATTTATCGTGGGGGTGGATGCCTAGCGTCGATCTCAGCGGCGCGGACCTGACCGATGCGATACTGATGGAAGCGAATCTTACTAACGCGGATCTCACAGGTACGGTTTTTTCCAATACCGATCTCCGCGGTGCCAATCTGAGTGGCGTTAATTTTAGTTTGTTGGCTTATTACGAAACTGCCCTTTATACCGGAGCGTATTACTATGAGGATAACGAGCCAAACTGGCACATAAACATGGATGCCGCGTGGCGCAGCGGCGTTGGAATTGTGGCCTCGGCTCCCCCGAGCACGGTTCCCGAACCATCGGCGATTCTTTTAGCACTGGTGGGTCTGGCTAGCATCAGGCGAAGGAGAGCCTGATCGCGTGGGTATAGTTTTCTTCTTGTTGCGGTCTGGCACATGCCGAGTTATCGCTTTATCTTAAAGCAGTCATCGCGTTCTTCCGGTTGAGGGACCCCTTATGCTTAAAGTGCCTAAAGTGATTCTCACGCTCTTTCTGTTAAGTCTTTGCAGCTGCGCGACAGCAGAGGCGACTGAGAGTGATTCTAAATTCGCAGTCGGATCCAGTCTTGATAATCCCATTTCAATAAAGCTTACTGATGCGGAATTGCTTCTTAAGACAGTTCGTCCACAGCAGCGTACAAATACGACGTCAGCCGAAGGCACCGAAAAAGATTATCTCAAAGCGCACCGCACAGATCGGGGAAGAGTTTTTGAGGCGATGATTGCAAATGCGGCAAATAAAACATTAAGTAATGAGGGCAAATCAGCACGTGTGCTTGTGGTGGCTGCCGAAATGGATGACCCGGAGAAAATAAAAGAACATCCGGCGGATCTTCTGCTGTGGGACAACGGACAGATTATGCAGCGTTACCAATTAAAGTCTTACCAGAATTCAAAAGACGTAATTGCGGTCATCACGCAGCCGAAGAAGGCTGAGCGGTATAAAAATGAGGTCATAGTGACGCACCCAGAAAAGCTGGCTGAGATTCGAAAGCGCCTGTCAGAACAAACAAAACCGCTCAATTCCCGTTGGCAGAAGGTAGAGCGGGCACTGAGTGAGAAACGGCTGACTGATGAGGTTCCACCGGGCCGGAAAGTTCCCAGTTTGGTTTCGACGCAACAAGCCACAGATGATTTTCTCCGGAAGGAATACGAACAAATCACCAATTCGGCAGGGAAATGAGCCCTGTGTGCAATTTCTGATTGTTCAGTCGCGCGAGCAGTGACAGAGCGCGGAAGAGATCACAGTAAACTCCCGCGAAGGTTGCGCTGAGCTACTGAATGATTTTTAGCAAATAATTGCTTTTGCAGATTTGATTATGCGACGACCGTCCCGAAAGAAACGATCATCAGCGAAATCGACGAAGCCCGAGCGGCGCGCGACGGTTAATGATCCGTTAACTCAGGCGTTCGCCGAATACTGGCGAAATATCAACGCCGGTAAAAATCACACAAACGCGGCGATCTTCGTGATGCGAGACTATGGAATTGCAATGAATGACAAACAGTTCCGTCGCTGCGCAAGACGAATTAAAGGTCGTCTTGGGGAAGTAAAGGGACTCGCGACCGATCTTCGCGATTCGCAAATCGTCGAGCATCTTGTGCGTCATCGATTCAAAGAGCCGGTTGAAACATGGGAGCAATTTGATACGGCATATACGGCCTGTGGATTGCCACCGTCTATGCTCGCTCCGGTGAAACAATGCCTTCGCGCCGAG
>JAYYJN010000236.1:0-12908 GCA_036146215.1 Planctomycetota bacterium | reverse complement strand
CGCATCCTCCCATAATGTGATTTGAGGCAACCGATCAGTCCACAACGCCATGGCACGCATGATTTCTGCACCGGTTGCATCACCATTGGCGTGCACAATCCGATGATGACTGTGTCCGCCCTCTTTCCCGAGCGCAAGTTCGCCTGCCTCTTCGTCAAATGCAGCACCCCAACGGATTAACTCCCCAATCCTATCCGGAGCTTCCTGAACAACCATTTCGACAATCTTCGGGTCACACAGATTGCACCCCGCTCTAAGCGTGTCGCCGATATGATTCTCAAAACAATCGTCTGGGTTGATGACACCTGCAATGCCACCTTGCGCCCAGGAACTGCTCGAATGACGCAGCCGATCTTTGGTCACCACCAAGACCCGCAAACTCGGGTCGATTTCGACCGCTGCGCGCAAGCCAGCAAGGCCACCCCCGATAATCAACACATCAAAAAAATAATGAGGGGCAGACTTGGGATCGAAATGCGTAAGATATCGGGGAAAAGAAAACATGGTCGGCAATTTTCCTTCGGAAGACTTGCCTACAGATTCTAACGTCCCAACACGTCCCTCCGGAAGGCATCAAATCGATCTTGATCTTCCCGAGGTGGACGACTGCGACCACTCTCCCGCAACCCTGAAGTGCGTTTTGCAGGCGTCGCCGAGGTGCGGTCGCCACGTTGAGGAGGAGTCAGGCCCAGGCTCCGCAAGACATTATTCCAATCAGTCTTTGCTTTGGCTCCATCGGACCCAGAGAGTTGCGTCTTATTTTTCATCTTGCGATAACGTTGAACAAATTCTGCGAAATCTCGGTCAGTCCAACCGAATCGTTTTTTCAACGCTTCGTCGACCCCACCGGCGTCGAGTTGCTGTTCTAAATAATCGAGCACCAGATCCGTGGTTTGATTGGCGTATTGGAGGTTTGCGGTGTCGGCCCCCGGCTCGGTCAACCCGTTGTAATTCTCAGGCTCCTCGGAACCAACGCCACCCCCTCCCTCACCCGGGGGCGTGCCCTGATCGGGTTTTTTAGACGGAGTGTTCGAGGAGCTACCAACAGTTCCTTCTCGGGTTTCTTCCGCGGCCTGATTCGCAGGTTGCTGACTACTTCCTTCCCCTGAATCGTTTCCCGGTTCGCCAGTCGGCTGTTCACTTTGGGTGCTCTGCGGGTTGCTGCCTTGCTCTGATCCACTCTCGCCTTGTCCCGGCTCACTACTGGCCCCTTTTCCTGCATCCGAGGGGGTGTTCGCGCCGGCCGCACCCTCCCCCTGTTGCTGCGATTGCTGTCCTCCACCCTCCTGACCTTTGCCGTTGCGTGATCCCTCTTGTCCCTGTGCCGAATCTGAATCGCGTTCACTAATCCCACCATCAGCCGGTTCTTCCCGTTGCTGGGAATCCTGCTGCGGGGTTCCGCTCTTGGGACGATCCTGCCCCAAACCTTCGCCAGGTGGAGGTGGTTGATCTCCATTATTTCCCGTGCCACCACCCTTCTCGTCCCGCGACGCTTCGGCACCCGCATCACTTGCTTGCTCCGCCTGCTCTGCCGAGTTGTCATTTGAATCTAAAGAATCTGATATTCGATCCCGCTGCCCGGTCCCATCGCGTGGCCGCTCAGTATCGGACTCTGCGGTTTGACCCGCTGCGTTTGTTCCGCTGTCTTGCTCTGGTTGGGCTTGCTCAGATGGTTTTTGGGGGGTGGAAGATGGTGTCGAATTGCTGGACTCGTCAGACGGACTTTCTCGAGAGGTCGTCTGATTTTGCTCGCTGCCGGTCGACTTGGATTGCGAGGATTGAGGATCTGCTGAAGAATTCTCAGAAGATCGGCCATCACCCTTCGATTTTTGCTGAATAATTTCATTTAGTTGTTCAAACGCATCCCCATCGTTATCAACTTTAGAATTTTCGGTATCACCCGCGTCGGATCCTTCTCCCGTTTGCGATCCCTCTGGAGGCGGTTGGTCGGAAGGCGGTGTTCGAGGGTCGCTGCCGGGTGCTTGACTAGCATTTTTATTTGCCTTTGAAGACCCCGATGTGCTGTCCTGGCTTGCTTCCTGCGGCTCACTCGAGTTATCGGCACTTTCGGTGGAGCTTTCGGTGGAGGAAGGTGTGTTTGTTTCGCTGTTTGCTCCACGTTGACTCGAGTCGGACCCCCCTCCGCTTGAGTTCTCCTGAGGTTCGCTTTTGCCCTGACCACCTTGGGCATCGGAGGATCCTTCTCCGCTATTTTCTCCCGCACTGGTCTTGGATGCTCCGGTACTGCCCCCTGACTCGCCGTTTGACTCGCTGTTTGATTCGCCGTCTTGAGTCTGCTCCTGCCCTGCCGCATTCCCGGTTCCATCGCTTCCCGAGTCGCCACCCTCCTGCTCCCCGGATTCACCCCTCTCTTGCTCGCTTTCCGCTTTCCCGGATTGTCCTTCCTGCGATTGCGCCGATTCTGCCTGCTCGGTGTCCGGTGGACCTCCCTGATCCTGGTTTTGATCATCCGAAGCGTTCGATTTCGATGATTCACTTCCGGGTAGCGGCGGTAAAATACGCACCTCGACACTGGACGTCTCAGTCCGATTGGCTGCAGGCTGTTTGTTATCCATGGCCACGGCAAACACCGAAACCGTTTCCCCTGCCCTCAAATTCCAGTCTCGCGGAACAAACTGTGTCGATTTGCGATGCACGGCACGCAACGGTTCTCCCGCACGTTTGCTCCGCCCGAGTAAATCAATTTTAAAACGCTCCCGATTTCCCTGATGTCCCACCAGCCACAGTTCCATCAGACGGAAGTCCGGGTCACGTCCACGAACTTCAAACGTGAGAGCGTCATCCTCCCGGACCTCGAGCGTTGATTCCTGCGGGTCCAGAATGTCGACAAGCGGGGGTTCATCTCGAAGGATTGAAATTTGATGCCTGACTTGGTTCGGATTTGTTTCACCAGAGGCGGTTTTCAGGGATAGAAAATAGGATACGTATTGGGGAATAGAGTCCCCCGCAATCGGTCTACGCCGAAGTGCGAACTGTGACGATGCTTGATTGCCGGTAACATTCATCCGCCGAGAAACCGATTTCTCTGCACCAATTTCGGGCTGAAGTTGAAGGGTAGCAACCGCTATCTCATCGGTTGATTCCGCGTGGATCGTGACACGCGTGCCCTCGATCGCACGCAAATCGCCCGTGCCTACCACCGTTCGGCTTTCAAGCCCCGTGTATGGTGGGTACTGGTATTCCACGCGTTTCACTTGGAAGCTTGGCGCGGGCATAACTTTAAGTTGGTATTCTTTGCTGACCGCATCCCCCGCCTCAATATGGTAGGTCAAGTCGGTCACCATTCCGGTGTTCGTTTCGGTGATTTGCCGGTCATAGCGGTCACGAACCGAACCGGCGCCCATTGGCAGTTGTTGGTCCACCGCGCCCCCATCCGCAGATGAAAAAATAAGGGTTACCGGTTCATTCTCTCGAAGTCCTTTCACGATCGCGGAAATTTGCACATCGGATCGCAATGCGACACTCTGGCTCCCAGGCTCAATATCACTAATGCTGACGCGTGTTGCCGCGTTGATATCTGCCCACGGGAAAAGCATGCGACCCACCTCCGGAGCCAGACTTTTCGGGGAAAGGATCGTATAGACACCGCCAAACAAAATGATTGCGATGAGTGCAATGCCGAGTTGGGTTAAGCGTTTTCGCTCGATCGACAAATCGAGCGATACTCGTGAAAGTCCTGTAGCCGCTTGCTGCTCGAGACCGCGAAACACAACATCCGGCACCCCTTTCTGCTGCCGCCTTAAAAAAAGGAAATTCAGCAAGCTGTTTTTTAGCCGTGGCTCCGACTGCTCGATGGTATGCGCAGCATATGCCAAACTTATCTTATATCGCACATATGGAAACAAACGACGTCGCGCATAAAAGACCAATGCGGTTAGAAGACCGATCAGAAGGAGCGTCCGCGTTGCGACAGAGAGTCCGCTTGAAAAGAACCAGTGTTCGAGGATTCCTAGCACTAAAACATAGCCCAGAACGATAAGACATAGCGTGAGAATCGCGATGCTTATTTCGACAACACGCACCTCGCCGCTCGTCTTTTCGAGTTGACTCTCAATATAGCCAGACGGAATCCCACGGTGCGTCTTTTGCGATGCCGTTTTAGAATCCTGCGGTACCGTCGAACCAGAAGCCATAAGGAATGCTTCCTTCTTAGTTGCAAGGCCACTACCTGTTCCCTGACTAATTATAAAAGGGAAAAGCCCTCCTGCCCAGATTTTGCCCCACGTGGCAAAACTGCTTGAGAATTAGCGGTAGACCGAGAGGTGCTAGTCTTCCCTTTTATCCATCGGCTTTACGGGGGGGAAATCTTCCTCCATATCCGGACCCCGCGCGGGGCCGGTCGCGCGAGCCGCTAGGGCGAAGAGCAGTAAAACGAGGGTTACCAGCCAGGCAAGCCCTCCCAGTAGGGCCACACGAAGCAGAACATTCCCCCACACCATATCGTTCATTGAACGCAGCAGGTGCCCGGTCCCGAGTACCACCGAGAGGGCAACCGGCAGCAAGACAGCCAGCAGGAGTAAACGAAAGACCAGTTTTTGGGTAATCACGCGAGACACCTGGGAACACATACCAAAAGGGCTATTCTGGGCAAGCTGCGTTAAGTCTGTCAATCAGCCGGGGCGATTTCCGGTTGATGCGGTGAATTTGACTTTCGAGCCAGCCTGGAGAAAATGAGGCTGCCGGTGGATTGGGCACAAAGTCCTCAAAATTGCGTTTATTTCCCGTCGTTGATCGTGCAAAATATCCGATCGCTGCCCATTCTCGGGATGTTCTGTAAGCAAAAAACCATCCTAATGAATTCTGAATCACTTCGATTTTTTTTCTACCTGATCTGGTTTTGCCTCTCGCCGCTTATCACTGTTGGCCTGCCGGGCACTGAGGCCGCAGCTGCTGGCATTCAGCTTAAGAATGGGGTCACACTTAAAGGAGAGGTGGCACGCATAGGAACCCTTGTGGTGGATCCGAATGCTTCGAACACGGAGGACGGTGGCAGCATTCTTCTGATTGATGACGACCTCAGAAGAATCTATGTTCCGGTCAACCAAATACGCGAAGTCACGCCCAACATTGGCCAAGATGAAATTTCGTTTGAAATTCCGCATCAACCGGTAGCACAAAAAGGGAATCCGCTGATCGCCCTCGGTCCGGTTTTGAATCGAGGCGATCAAAGTGCCCGCTGGGACAATTTTGGTCGTCGTACGATCGAAATCAAAACCGAAAAAGGGGTCGCCGGAATCATCCAGGGGATCACACGGATTACACCAAGATTTTTTCGCGTGCAAACATTACGCAATGGACGTCGTATCCTGATCGATCAACGTTATGCCACCAGCACGTTGTCTGCCGAATTTATCTCGAACTTCCTGAATCAGGCAATCGATTCGACCGATTTGGATCGTCGACTCGATATCTATCAGTTTTTTCTCGAAGCAGAGCGATATGCCGCAGCAGAGAAAGAACTGGAAAAAATAGCCACCGACTTTCCAGATCGCGATTGGCAGCGGCAAATCGTAGGTATTCGCAATTTAAAAGCGACTCGCGGAATACGCGAAATCAGACAGCGCTATGACGCCGGGCAACACCAGCTTGCAAAGCAAATTCTAGAACAGTTTCCTGATCAGGATGTTGCCGGTGCAACCTTGATCGAAGTTCGGGAAATCTTGCAGCAATATGAGGACGTGGCCAAGCAAAGTGCAATTGTAAAAACCGCACTCGAGCGTGAATTAGGCAAGATCGAGAACAAACAAACAGCAGAAACATTGAAACCAATGGTCAACGAGGTCGTCGCCAATGTGAACGCCTACACGCTCGATCGGGTGGGGAGTTTCATTCAGCTTGAGACGGATGCAAGCCTGCCACCGGAAAGAAAAATCGCGCTCGCGCTCAGCGGTTGGGTCGTTGGAGCCGCGGAGGCAACCGACAATCTTTCGATCGCGCGTTCGCTTTTTCGCGTTCGTGATTTGGCTCGGGCCTTTTTGCGCAGCGAAGTTTTGAGTGAACGACGCGAGATTTTGGCTCAAATTCGTTCCCAGGAGGCGGGTCAGATGCAGTGGGTGGCGGCGATCCTCTCTCACATGCGCCCGCCCCTTGAACTACCGGAACGGATCGCGGAAACGCCCGGGTTTTATCAACTTGAAGCAAAAATTGGCGGCGGTCAACAGAATGTCCCTTACCTGGTTCAATTGCCCCCCGAATACAATCCCGATCGTCGATACCCGGTCATTGTCACCCTGCACGGAAGGGACACCAGTCCAGGACATCAAATCGACTGGTGGGCGGGCGGTGTCGACGAGGCGGGACGAAGGACGGGACAAGCTGCACGTCACGGGTACATTGTAATAGCTCCGGCGTGGGCAAAACCGCGACAGTCGAAATATCAGTTCACCGCGAGGGAGCATGCGACGGTGCTTAAAAGTCTCCGCGATGCATCTCGCCGCATCTCGATCGATAACGACCGTGTTTTTCTGAGCGGACATGGAAGTGGTGGCGATGCAGCGTGGGATATCGGGCTTGCCCATCCCGACACCTGGGCGGGCGTGATTCCGATCGTGGCCACCGCAGATCACGCGCAATACAGTTACAACGCACTGTATTGGAAGAACGCAAAATATGTGCCCTTTTATTTTATCGGTGGCGAACTGGACGGAAATAAGATGGCAAAGAATGCCTATCAGTTTAATCGCTACCTGCGGCACACCGGATACGATGCGACGGTGGTGAATTTCCAAGGGCGTGGCCAGGAGCATTTCCTGGACGAAATATTAAGAATCTTTGACTGGATGAAATACCATACCCGTGATTTTTTTCGTAAAGAGTTTATCTGCCACACAATTCGGTCATTCGACAACTACTTCTGGTGGGTGGAAATAAATCAAATGCCCTCTCACATTGTCGCCGATCCAAACCAGTGGCCACCACGGCGGGTAAAGACAATGAAAGTGAGCGGTTCGATCAGAAGCACCGACAAAGGAACCACGGTGCGTGTCTCCTCGGGCCGCGCACCGACAACCGTTTGGTTGGGTCCGGAGTTGGTTGATTTTGATAAACGGTTGCGTATTTCGGTCACTGGCTTTCCGGACGTACGTAATCCGAAACCAAGCCTGGAGGCCATGCTTGAGGATGCGCGGACCCGTGGCGATCGGATGCACCCGTTCTGGGCCAGGGTCGATGTGGGTCCGAAGGTGGGCAGTCGCTAAAACCTACGCGTAGGGGCGGCAACCCGCTTTTCAGGCACCGCCCCACTCGGCACTTGCAGACTCAGCAGTCCATCCGATGCAATGGGATACCTGCTATTTGCCCTTTGAGCCACCGACATCTTTTAGGACTACCTGGAGTGTTTCTTTGCTGAGGAAACAACCGGTAATGGACCAGCCATCTTCATGGCTCACGGCGAACATTCCGGCGGGACCAAGATAGCGACGAACCATCTGATATTCGGGCAGTTGCTGAGCATCAAGTTGCTGCTCTCGCAACTCTTCATCGTCCGTGTCTTCGTCAAGGATTCCATTGAGAATACGCCCGACCAAGGTCTTCGATTCGGGCATTTTACCCTGCTTCAATAGTTCGTACGTTCCGCGAAACTCTTCATCCGTGCGCGAAAAACTCTGGACGCTGCAATTCGAAGCACCGAGTTTGGACAGCGTTGCGTTAACAGTCTGGTAATCGATGCTGCCAGCCAGTGTCTCCCGAGGCTCCACGTCCGTAAGCACGCGTTCGATGAAATCGAAGTGGGAACTTAGAATCAGACGGCCATGAGCGACCGTCACGGCGGAGGTCGGCAGAGACTGAACGGCTTCTTCCTCTTCCTCTACCTCAAAGTCATCAAAACCGAGTTCGATTTCCAATTCTGGTTCCTCGATCTCTTCTTCCACAATTTCCCAGACCACCGTATCACCGACCAAACGCTTTTGTGCGTTGGGGTCATTCTGCATCGTCTGATCGACGGCTCTTCTCACAGGCTCGACATCGGTTAGCTCTACCGCAAGCAGAATTCGCTCACTATCGGCCTGAATCGGCAATTTGTAATCTGAAAGCACTGAGATATTTTCACCGAGATTTGCGACTACATCCTTACGAACATCCACCTGCGGACCAGCGGGGTCATTTTTCAGACTGTCAATCACGTCATCAAAAATCTCATCATCGGCCAACGCATTGACAAGTGTCTTGGAATATTCGAATGCATGAATGAGATCCATGTTCAGATTGATATAAGCGGCTAAGTTCCGCGGAATCCATGCGGGTGGTTGATGGGATTCAGAATCGCTGTTGGGAAAATTCAACATCCGCATCGCCAAATCATACTTGTCGTTATTGGGATCCCCTGCAGCCCGTACCAACGCGGGAGCATAGACCATGGTGCGATGCAGCATATCCTGCTCACCGCTGGCAAAACTAATTAGCCCACCGACACCCTTCACGGCGTCAAATCCCTGCGTCTGTAGCACGCGGAAAACATCAACGCCCTTTTTTGGTTGATAATTTGGATTAGCTACACGGGTGGCCTCAACAAAGCCAAACGGTTCTACAAACCAGCGAAGATGACTTCGCTGGTCACCCTGTTGCGAGTCGACCTGTCGCATCGTGGCCTCGAAAGCGGCAACCGAGGCGAGGTTGTCGGTCGAGTTTCCGCTGAAGCGGCGCAAGATACCCTCCGCCACCGCCAAGTTATCTGCGGCTACCAACTGTTGATGGTTCGGCACGAAAAAAAAGACGGCTTGCTTCCCCTTGTCCGCTTTCGTGGTGCCGGTGTAGACGGTCAGCGAGATATTGCCCCGTTGAATCTGCTGAACCGTAGCCTCGCGTGATGCCATACGATCGGCGACCTTTTCAAGTAACTCATCAGCCTCTGCCCGTTTTCCGGTTACATCCACAATCATCACCATTGCGGCTTCATTTTTACTCGGCTGTACCCTTGCTGCAGCAACCTCACCGCCGGGAACGTTTTCAAAATCGGTCCACGTAAGACCGAGTGATTCATGCGCGTCACTCCATTTTTCTTTCAGTTGCCGCTTAAGATCTTTTGCGAACGGCTCCATTACCGGATCGAGCAGGAGTTGGCCAATTTGTGTCTTATCGAAATCGTCCTGCATTCGATAAAAGTCGGGAATCGAAATAAAACCTCGCGTTGTTTCGGGGAGTAACTGGGCCGCAGGCATCACTGCCATCGCGGAAGTAGTCAGCAACAGACCGAAAAAAGCGCAGAATACAGACAAACTCAAGATGCGGGCTAGGGAATGACGCACGAATGATCTCCTTCGTTCGGCGGCGACCTTAAATGAAACGATGTGGGGTGCAGTACGATGGGCAACGGCATGGGTCAAAGGTATCGGCAGCCATGCTATTCTGGCTGCTTGCTAGCTGCCTGACCAGACCGATTTCTCGCGTAACAAATTGGGAACCGATCTGTGACAGCACTATAGTATCGACCGTAAGGACCCCGCAGATGGACTCTCATCGCCCGAAGAAACGTTTCTATCTAGAACAACCGCCAGATATTCTGGCCGCTGAAAATAACCATGTTAGGGAAAATAGAACAAATAAATAGAATTTTCGGGCAGCTTTTGGCTGATCTGCGTTGGCCTCAACCGATCTCAGCTCGATTCATCAAGCAATTCATTATCGTATTGCTGCTCCAGTTCCCTTACCTTGTCAGCCATTTCCTCATCTTCCTCAACCTTGCTCGAAACTTGCATTTCCCAATCAGTTGCCATCGACCGCAGGGAATCCAAATCGGTGGAAAGCGCGAGAATTTTTGCCAGCCTACGAGTCACTGCCGCGATGCTCAACGGATTGGTACCGTGCAAATAGCCGGGAATTTCGGCGACCAGTGATGTCATTTTTAAATTTTCCCGGCTTGCCTGGGTCATCAGATAGCTCGTAAACGAACCGGGCCCCTGATAACCGCTTCTCTTTACACCGTACTTCTCCATTTCTTCCAGTGACTCCGCATCGCTACATGTCACATAAAGGCGAGGCTCTCGTGTGTGCGGCACAGACCCCCCGAAGGAACCAACGAACAAAATTCGACTAACTCCTACTGATCTGACAAACTCAAAGATAGATTCACCGAAACTTCTCCAGTGAAGATGGGGTTCTTTGCCAACAAAAAAGCAAAGTTTTGCCTCTTCATGGCAATAAAACGTATTGGTCGGCATCTGGAGACTTTGAATCAAACCATTCTCAATTTCGATGTGCGGGCGAAAGATCTCGGCTACCTCCATCGGTCCCGGCACGTTGTAGAGATAAAACGGTTCCGGATCGAGCGTGGCAATCGATTCGGCCTCTAGTAAATCGACCAATCGCATCACTGTTCCGGTCGAAACATCACCGCCATCCATCCATCCGCTGAAGGCGAGCACCAGCGTCGAATCTTCCATCTTTGGCTGTCGATCAAAGGTAAGAATTTTTAAATGGTTATCTGACATTGGTTGCGTGCTGATGAACTGCAAAAACAATTTACGAGATGAAATCGCTTAAATTGAGAACACCACCCGTGGGCCTTTGAATTATTTCGTGAATGCATGAGAATTGTAGCAGATTCTACGCCGTTGTCCTTGCCCGGGCTATTTGTTGATGTGGGGAAAAGTTTTAAAGCTCGCTTTGCGTAAATCGGAAAAATAATCAATTTTTGAAATTGATCTCCGAGCTCTCGGAAAAGTTTCATTTAGCCATTTAGAACGACGCTGAAAACCGGGAATGCCCGCCATCGCATAGCCTTAAAGGCAGAAAAGTGGGCTTGGTGACACAGGGAATTAGGACTCAAACGCTGATGGTGCTGATCGCAAGCATGTTGCTAGTAATGCTGGGTGGCGGGTCGGGTGCAGTTGCCCGCTTCGGTTGCCAAAAAGCGGTAGAATGTTGGACACCGCTGCCTGGGTGGATGGCAATCTTTATCGTCAATATTATGGGCAGCTTTCTAATCGGCATCGGCTTTGGCGCCTTGCATGGCTTCGAACTTGTCGATCGCACAAGTCACATGACGCTCGTGCAGCATTTCCGGGCAGCGCAGGACATTCAGATGGGTTTCGCCCTATTTGTGACCGGGTTTTGTGGTGGCTTCACGACCTTCAGCACGTTCAGTTTGGATAATCTCTTCCTGATATACCAACACCCTGCCCAGATGATCTTTAACATTTTGGGAAGTCTCTTCATTGCGACACTTGCAGCATGGGGCGGTCTGGTGGTTGGAGCAACGTTCGCATGATGCACACACTTTCAATCCTGATCTGCATCGCCCTCGGTGGGGGTTTCGGGGCTTTAGCGAGAGATGGCATGATGGCTTTGATGCACGGGCCACTCGGACTTCCACCCTTCATCGCGTTGGGCGTTGTCAACGTAAGTGGGTCGCTTCTGATCGGCTTCGTTTTCGGACGCCTGGAAGGTTCATTGAACCGTCGTGGTGGCAGCCGTCTCACTAAATTGCCACAGTCTGTGCACCTTAAAGGTCGACCCTGGTGGCCCGAGGGCGATCCTACTCTTCCGGCGGTTGACATTCTGCGATATGACACCGCACTGCAACTTGCATCTGCTTTGTTTATGACTGGCTTTCTTGGCGCCTACACGACATTTAGCGCGTTGAGCTTACTCACGGTGCAACTACTGGAGTGCGGCGAGTGGGTCACCGCACTGATCAGTGCGTTGGGATCAGTTACCCTTGGACTTGTAGGAGTTTGGATCGGGGTAAAACTGGGTTGTCGATCAATTTCAAAGGTTTAACCTCGGTAGACAACAGTAAACCCAGCCGAAGTCTATTGGTCGATTCCAATATCCGGAACCGGCCGCATCCGCTAAACCGGGCTTTGCATTTTAGATACAATGCGCAAAAATTGCTGACAAGGTTCAATTTCTTCACCTGGTAGCTTCAAGATGGCGCGTACCATTTTTCGATTCGCATTTTCGCTTATTTTCCCAGTGTCTTTGTGCGTGTTCACACCCACTATTTTGATAATGGCTGAAGAGGTGGAGCCTCACAGTCTCCATGTTTCCAAGGCTCAAGGTCAACGAGACCTAGCAGCATATGCGAAAACGTTCGGCAACCTGGCGGAATGGCAGGCGAGAGCAAAGAATCTGAAGCAGGGCATTTTGCGGGGTGCTAATCTTGACCCCCTCCCTGCCCCAAGCCCTTTACGGCCTATTTTTGGTCCGCTACGAGAATACAAAGGATACGCCGTACAGAATGTTGCCTTCGAGAGCATTCCAGGTTTTTTTGTGACCGGCAACTTATATTTTCCACGGGGCAAAGCAGCGAAGCATGCTGGCATTCTATGCCCCCACGGACATTTTGCGGATGGCAGGTTCCGGGCAGCCCATCAAATTCGCTGCGCTACGCTGGCTCGTATGGGCGCGGTGGTTTTTGCATACGACATGGTGGGCAGAGGAGAGAGCACTCAAATGGGGCACCAACAAAGTGCCGCTCTAACAATGCAAATTCTCAACAGCATTCGGGCCGTAGATTTCCTCTGCAGTTTGCCGACAGTGGATCCTGAACGGATCGGGATTACCGGAGCATCGGGTGGAGGCACGCAAACTTTCCTTCTGGCAGCACTCGACGAGAGGGTTGCTGCATCGGCCCCCGTCGTCATGGTTGCAGCAAATTACTACGGCGGGTGCAAGTGCGAGAGTGGTTTACCAATTCATAAAAGTCACACGCACAACACTAATAATGCCGAAATTGCCGCGCTCTCCGCACCTCGGCCACTCTTGCTGGTGTCATGCGGTGCAGACTGGACGCAGCATACACCGAATATCGAGCTTCCTTACATTCGCAGAATTTTTGAATTTTTCGATCGGGGGGATGCGGTTGAAAACGCGCACTTTCCCAAACAGCACCATGATTACAATCAATCGAAACGCGAGGTCGTCTATGCCTTTCTTGCGCGGCACCT